>JBQCJR010000748.1:0-3696 GCA_051952595.1 Kofleriaceae bacterium | reverse complement strand
TGATCGGGATGACCGCGGCGACCGCGCTGCTGATGATGTTCGGCGGCTCGAGCGTCCTGACGTTCGCGGTGCTGCTCGGCGCGGTCGGGTTCACGCTGTACGGGCCGGACGCGCTGCTCAGCGGCGCGGGCGCGATGGACATCGGCGGCCGGCGCGCGGCGACCTTCGCGACCGCGGTCATCTCGGGGTTCGGCAGCTGCGGCCCGGTGGTCCAGGAGCTGGTGATCGGCCGGATGTACGACTCCAGGGACGGCGACCTCGGCCCGGTGTTCGGGCTGCTGTTCGGCAGCGCGGCCGCCGCGGCGCTGTTCTGCGCGGCCCTGGTGTGGCGGAATCGCCGGGGCGGGCGGGGGATCTGAGTTACGATGAGGGGCCTTTGCGAGCGCCGTCGATCCTCATCGTTCACTCCGATCGCAAGACCCAGCGGACCGTGCAGCGGATCCTGGGCTCGACCGGGTATCCCGTCGACGTCGCCGATGACGTCGACCAGGGCCTGCGCCTGCTATCGCAGATCAGCCCCGTGCTGGTGGTCGCCGACGGGGCGCTGATCTCGTCGAACGTCGCCGAGCTATTCGATGCGGCGCGGGCGCGCGGCACCGAGGCGTGCATGACGCTACTCGGCGCCGAGGCCGCGGCGCAGGTGCCGGCGATCCTCGGGCTCGGCGCGGTGACCAACCTG
Source organism: Kofleriaceae bacterium (assembly GCA_051952595.1). Taxonomy (GTDB): domain Bacteria; phylum Myxococcota_A; class Polyangia; order Haliangiales; family Haliangiaceae; genus JABFXX01. The sequence continues at coordinate 3,017 of JBQCJR010000748.1, read as the reverse complement.
CTGGTCCACCCGATGCCGGTGCTCGGCGAGGAGCTGACGATCACCGCGCAGAAGCTGATCCGCGGCGACCTGTTCGGCGTCGAGAAGTACCTGCTGTGGGGCACCGAGCTGCACGAGGTCTCGCTGGTGCGCGCCAGCCAGCGCGCCGAGGTTGTCGCCGCGCTCGCCGAGCAGGTGAGGGCGCGTGGCCAGAGCGCGCGGGTCGCGTCGATGGCGATGCTGGTCACCGACGAGCTGCTCTCGAACGCCGTCCACAACGCGCCGCGCGACCCCGCGCGTGGTCACTACCGGCGCGACCTGCCGCGCGACCAGGAGCTCGAGCTCGACGAGCGCCACCAGGTCCGGCTGCGCTGGGGCTGCGACGCGCGCTACCTCGCGATCGAGGTCACCGACCAGTTCGGCAGCCTCGATCGCGACACGATCCTCGGCGCGCTCGCCAAGCACGATGTCCGCGAGTCCGGGGGCGGCGCGGGGATGGGCGTCTCGCTGACCTACCGGTCCTGCGATCACCTGGTGTTCAACCTCGCGCCCGGGACGCGGACCGAGATCATCGCGCTGATCGACGTCCGGTATCCTGCGACCGAGCGCACGCCGGCGTCGTCCTACAACGTGTTCGTCGAAAGAGCCCGCACCCCATGACCTCTCCAGAGCACCGCGGCCGCATGACCATCACCGACCAGGGCGGGATCCTCGTCCTGGCCGGCTCGATCGACGAGACCTCCGCGCTGCACGAGCTGCCGGGGCGCGCCCGCGGCGGCGCGCTCGTGCTCGACCTCGCGGCGGTGGCGTTCATCAACTCGCTCGGCGTGCGCGACTGGATCCGCATGCAGCTCGCCGCGCAGAAGGCCGGGCTCGCCGTCGAGTTGCGCCGGGTCTCCGAGCCGATGGTCCACCAGCTCAACATGATCGTCGCGACCCGCGGCTCCGCGCGCGTGACCTCGTTCTTCGCACCCTACGCGTGCGACGCGTGCGGGCGTGAGGAATCGCTGCTGATCGATGCGGTCGGTCACGCCGAGCGCCTGGTGCACATGGATCCTCCGCCGATGGCGTGCCCGGAGTGCGCCTCGCCCATGGCATTCAACGACTTCCCCGAGCGTTACTTCTCGTTCCTCTCGGTGTAAGAACCCCCCGTGGAAGCCTTCGCCAACGCGGTCCGCCAGATCGTCTTCGACCTCGGCTACCCGGGGTTGTTCTTGCTGATCGTGCTCGAGAGCACGATGGTCCCCGTGCCGTCGCTGCTGGTGATGCCGTTCGCCGGCTTCCTCGCGGCGAAGGGCGACTTCTCGCTGCCGGCGATCCTGCTGCTCAACAGCGCCGGCGCCTTGACGGGATCTTCACTCTCGTACTGGCTCGGCGCCGCCGGCGGAAAGCCGCTGCTGCTCAAGTACGGCAAGTACGTGTTCGTCCGGCCCAAGGACATCGAGAAGACCGAGGAGTACTTCGCGCGCCACGGGCGCAAGACGGTGTTCGTCGCGCGGTTCCTGCCCGTGGTGCGCCACCTGATCTCGATCCCCGCGGGGATCGCGCGCATGCCGCTGCCCGCGTTCCTCACGCTGACCTTCCTCGGTGCGACGATCTGGGGCGGCGGGCTGATGGTCCTCGGCCACGAGCTGGGTTCGCGGTGGGAATCGATCGCGATGAAGGCCAAGCGGATCGACCTCGTCATCGCGGTGGGCGTGGTGCTCGTGATCCTGGCCATCGCGATCCGGTTCGTGCTACGCCGACGACGCGAGCGGGCAGTCGCGACGGGCGCGCAGAAGAATCCCGAGACTGCCGTGGATTGATCACGTCGACGGTGCAAGCAACATGTCGTACCCCAGCCGCAGACCTACGGAACCACCGGTGACCTCACCCACGACCCCCGCGTCGTCCGTGCTAGGTTCTTCTGGCATGACGTTGGGTGCTCGCTCGCCCGCTCAAGCCTTCCAGGCGAACGTCGTTCTCGACCGACACGAGACCGAGCTGGTCGAGGAGGCTCTCGCGGCCGTTGGTTCGCGCTCGCCCGAGGACGCCGACATCCTGGTCGGCATGATCGAGGAGCTCAAGGCCACGTCGAGCCTGCTCGACCGCCAGCGCCCGCTGCGCCGGCCCACCCAGCTCGGCGGCGAGCCGCGCAACGAGCAGACCCTCATCGATCACCTGTGCACGATCGACGGGCTGTCGGGCGATCTCGCCCTGCCGCTCAAGGCCACGCTGTCGCGGACGTACCTGCTCACGAAGATCAACTTCCTGCGTGGGTTCGTGAAGGCGACCTCCGCGCTCGGCAACGACGTGCCCGGGTGCAGCCGGATGTGCCACGACCTGCGCGAGGAGCTCGCGCAGTCGATCTACACCCTGCTCGCCGAGGAGCTGTTCCTCGCGCTGCTGCGCAAGCCCGACGTCACCCGCCGCACCAAGCAGCGCGCCGCCGACCAGCTGATCACGGTGTGGGACGACGCCGCGCTCGAGATCGACGACTTCGCCCCGCTGCTCGAGTCGGCGTGGCACGCCCGCAACCGGATCAACTCGGCCTACGGCACGCTGCTCGGCGCCACCGAGACGTTCCGCCTGGTCACCGAGGACTGTAGCCCCGAGGTCCTCGAGTTCTTCGGTCGCGACGGCATGAGCGCCGACGAGAGCGCCGCGTTCGAGGAGTTCCTGTTCAACATGACGAGCGAGGAGCTCGCCACGCTGCGCCGTGCGATGCAGCAGCAGCACCTGTCCGCCGCCAGCCCCGCCTGGGCCGCGGAGATCCTCGGTCGCCAGATCGAGGAGCTCGAGCACTCGCACGAGATCGATCCGATGGCGCTCTACCGCAGCTATCAGCGCCGCCAGCTCGCCGCCGACTTCCGCCTGATGTCCGGCGCCCCCGGTCCGCGCCGCACGGCGGAGGGGTACCTGATGGTCTATCTGCTCGACCAGCAGTAGGGCTCGCCGCGACGACGCGATAGCGAGCGCGTCGTCAACACACAAAGCGCGAGCGGCCGACGTGTATCCTAAACAAGGGATGTACGTGGAATCTGGCTAATCTCCCCGCA
>JBQCJR010000747.1:0-5744 GCA_051952595.1 Kofleriaceae bacterium | reverse complement strand
GCCCGCGCCGTCCACGTCGGCGAGCAGATCGAGGTCCGCGGCCTGGAGCCGCGGCTCGGCGCGCAGCTCCCGGTGGTCGTCGAGGTCGCGCCCTCGGGCTGCGCGGTGCTGCTGCGCGGCGGCGCGGTGGTGTTCTTCGGCGTCGATCCGATCCAGCAGGAGCGGTTCCTGCTGGATCTCGGCCCGCGGATCCGCGAGCGCTACACCCGGCTCGAGGTCGAGCGCGCGGTGGTGCGGATCGGCGAGGGTGATGGCGTCGAGCTCGACGCCATCGTCGTGCGCGAGCTCGCGATCGAGTCGCTCCAGGTGATCGCCGAGATCCTCGGCAAGAGCGTGATCCTCGCGCGCCACGAGCAGGAGATCGCCGAGGCGTTCACGTCGATCGAGCCGCTCGCGATCCAGATGAAGGACGCGCCGACCCGGCTACCGTGGAAGCAGAAGGACCTGGTCCGCCACATCGGAGCGGCGATCCTGGTCCAGCACCAGCTGGTCGGCAGCGCCGAGGTGCTCGAGAAGCCCGACCTGCTGTGGGACCGCCCGCAGCTCGATCGGCTCTACGCGCGGCTCGAGGACGAGTACGAGCTGCGCGAGCGCCACATCGCGCTCGACCGCAAGCTGACCGTGGTGTCGCGCTCGGCGCAGACGATGCTCGATCTCCAGCAGGCCCGCCGCTCGCTCAGCGTCGAGTGGTACATCGTCGGGCTGATCCTGTTCGAGATCCTGGTCGCGCTGTTCGAGCTCTCGCAGAAGTAGCGCTACTTCGCCTTGGCCTTCGAAGAGTCGCCCGCGTCGATGATCACCAGCTTGTTCGGCTGGAGGTGCTTCTTGGCGACCCGCTCGACGTCCGCCGGCGTCACCGCCTGGATCTTGGCGCGCAGCTGCTGGGTGAACGCCGTGGTGCGGCCGCGGAACAGCTGGTTGCTCAGCATCGCGAGCACCGTGCTGTCGTCCGAGAGCACCGTGTCCTGCGCCTTGATCCACGCCTGCTTGGCCTTCTGGAGCTCCTCGGTCGGGACCTTGCCGGTCGTCATCTTGTTGATCTCCTCGAGGATCGACGCCTTGGCCTTGGCGAGGTTCTGCGGCGCGACGATCGCGAACGCGCCGAAGCCACCGTTCTCGTCGAGCGCATCGGCGTAGGTGAACGCGCCGGTGCCGTACGACAGGCCCTCCTTCTCGCGCAGCCGCATCCACAGCCGCGCGCTGGTGTCGCCGCCGAGGATCTGGCCGACCATCAGCCACGCCGGATAGTCCGGATCGGTGTCCCGCATCGCGAGGTCGTGGCCGACCACGAACTGGGTCATCTCCTTGTCCTTGATGTCGATCGAGCGGGTGGTCGCCGGCACGCCGAACGGCTTGTCGGCCAGCCGCGCGTACGGCTGCTTCGAGGTCCAGCCGCCGAACTGCCGCTCGACCTGGCCGGCGATCGCGTCGGCGTCGAAGTCACCCACCACCACCAGCTCGGCGTTCCCGGCGCCGGCGACGTCGCGATAGAAGCTGCGCAGGCTCTGCGAGCTCACCTTCTTGATCGCCTCGATCTGCTCGGCCGGGCTCATCGTGTAGCGCGGATCGGTCTTCGGCCACGGGCTGGTCAGCTGGGACATCGTGGTCCACGCGACCACGGTCGGGTTGGTGAGCTGCTGCTCGAGCGCCGCGAGGGTCTCCTGCTTGACCAGCTCGAGCTCCTTCTCCGGGAACGCCGGTGAGGTCATGATCTCGCCGGCCAGCTCGAGCACCTTGGGCAGCTGGTCGCGCAGCGTCTCGATCGTCACGGCGAACCCCGAGGCGGTGCCGCTGATCGAGATCCGGCTCTTGAGCTGGTTCTCGAGATCCTGGATGTCCTGGTAGCTCTTCCTCGTGGTGCCGCGCCCGAGCATCGCCGCGGCGAGCGACGCGATCGTCTGCTTGCCCTGGAGCGACTTCTCGTTGCCCCAGTGGAACGAGAGCTGGAGCTGGACCTTGCCGCCGCGGGTCTTCTTGGGCAGCAGCGCCGCCTTGATCCCGTTCTTCAGCTGCTTGCGGATCGTGCGCGCCTCGATGTTCTCGAGCGTCGCGACGAACACCTCGCCCTGCTGCTTGACCTCGCCGCCCTCGATGCCGTTCACCATCGCCGCGACGTCCGGCGTCTCGGTGAGCGGCGCGCGGTCGACGTCCTTGGTCGGGATGAACTTGCCGCTGGTCCGGTTGGTCGACTTGAAGTAGGTCGCCGCGACGCGCTGGACGTCGGCCGGCGTCACCTTGCCGACCCGGTCGCGGTACGCGAACAGCATCCGCCAGTCGCCGATCGCCGCGAACTCCGAGAGCTCGATCGCGATCTGCTGGCTATCGGCCATCGCGAGCTCGAGCTCCTTGAGCATCGCGGTGCGCCACCGATCGACCTCCTTGGCGCTGATCGGCGCGCTGCCGAGCTTCTCGATCTCGGCGAGCATCGTGCGCTCGACCTTGTCGAGGTTCTTGCCGTCGCGCACCTCGGTGCTGAAGAACGCGAGGTACGGATCGCGGAACTGCAGCTGGTAGCCCGAGACCGACGCGGCGAGCTTGGCCTCGACGATCTTCTTGTACAGCCGGCCCGACGGGTTGCGGACCAGGATGTCGATCGCCGCCTGCATCGCCGGGAAGTCCGGCGACGCCGCGCCGACGGTGTGGTACGCGGCCCCGAACGCGTGCACGTCGCCGTTGCGGCGCAGCGTCACGGTGCGCTCGCCGTCCTGCACCGGCTCGACGGTGTACGAGGGCTGGAGCTGGCGGGTCGGCTTCGGGATCGCGCCGAACGTGCGCTCGATCGTCGCGAGCGCGTTGCGCTCGTCGAACTTGCCCGCGACCACCAGCACCGCGTTATCCGGCTGGTAGTACTTCTGGTAGAACGCGCGCAGCGCCGGCACCGGCACGCGCTCGATGTCGGCGCGCGAGCCGATCGTGCTCTTGCCGTAGTTGTGCCAGAGGTACGCCGTCGAGGCGATCCGGTCGCCGAGCACCCCGATCGGGTCGTTCTCGCCCATCTCGAACTCGTTGCGCACCACCGAGAACTCGGTCTTCAGGTCGTCCGCCGAGATCAGCGCGTTGACCATCCGATCCGCCTCCATGTCGAGCGCGAAGTCGAGGTTCTCCTGCGTGGCGGTCAGCGTCTCGAAGTAGTTGGTGCGATCCGTCCACGTCGTGCCGTTCATCTGCGCGCCGCGCTCGTCGAGCAGCTTGAGCACGTTGCGGTGCTTCGGCGTGCCCTTGAACAGCATGTGCTCGAGCAGGTGCGCCATGCCGGTCTCGCCGTAGCCCTCGAGCCGCGAGCCGACCAGGTACGTGATGTTGACCGTCACCGTCGACTGCGTCGGATCCGGGAACAGCAGCACCTGGAGGCCGTTGTCCAGCCGGTACTCGGTGATCCCCTCGACGGTGCGCACCTTGGTGGCGCGCCCACGCGCGGGCGCCGGCTTGGCGGCCGGTCGCGGCGCCGCGGCGGGGGCGGTCGTCGTCCTCGCTGGGGTCGGCGGGGCCGCCGTGGCCTGTGGACTACCAGCGGAAGCCGTGGCGAGGAACAGGATGGGGGCGAGCAGCGCGACGCGGTTCATGGCGTCTCGTAACACGCCCGCGCGGTCGAGAAAGTCCCAGATCGCGTGCCGCGCGCATGGGACCGGGGTGCGTCAGGGGGCGGCACCCGAGCGAGGCGCTCAGAACTCGAAGTTGACGCCGGCGAACCAGGTGGTGTCACCGACCGAGAGCTTGGAGTCCGAGCCGAAGCCGTCGACCTTGGCCCAGTACAGCTCGGCGTAGAACCCGGCGTGCTGGATGCCGCTGTTGCGCATCGAGATCGCCGCGGAGCGATCGATCCGCTCGGCGCGGATCGCGAGGCCGATCGAGCCCTGGTAGCCGAACGAGCCGCCGAGCGCCTTGTTCCCCTCGCAGTCCGAATCCGGCATCGGCATCGCGTCGCAGACCTTCGCGACGTTGCCGTCCGGCGCGGTGATCCACCACGCGTAGTACGACAGGCCCGCGCGCGCGTACGGCACCACGGGGATGCCCCAGCGATCGTCGAGGTACGTGAACCGGTAGCCGATCATCGCGGCGAGCGGGATCAGCCGGAACGTGTTCTTGGCGTCGCGCACGCGCGGCCGCGGATCCATGTTCGCGTTGGTGCCTTCGGCGTACGCGCGCGCCGTCTTCTGCATGTAGCCGATGCTCCCGCCGACGGTGAGCTGGCCGAAGCCGCTCCACAGCACCCGATCGATGTCGAGCATCGGCAGCACCTGCCACACGTGGCGCTCCCGGATCCGGGTCTCGCCCTCGAGCACGTAGTCGCCGAACATCGCCTCGTACGGGCCCTTGCCGGTCAGGGCGTTGAGCCCGAGCTTGAGATCGATCTCGGGGATGTACGGCCCGGCGCGCACGCCGACGTGCCAGTGGACCTCGCCGGGCTCGCCATGTGCGGCCTGCTCGGCCCCCGGGTCCTCCCAGTACGGGGTGAAGTCATCGGCGCTCGCGAGGCCGGGCGCGAGCACGATCGCGACCACCGCGAGCCGGCGCGCGCGCTGCGCGAGCCGACTCCGGACCCGGCGCCACAGCCAGGGCAGGGCGAGCAGCAGGAGCAGCAGCGGCAAGCCGAGCAGGTGCCACGCCAGCGCGATCGCGACCAGCGGCGCTAGCAGCACGCCGGCCACGATCCGGAGCGGGGTCGAGCCGGCGACCAGGCCGCCGAGCTTGCCGAGGGTCGCGTAGTAGGCGTCGATCAGCCAGCGGCCGAGGCTCGAGCGCGCGAGGGTGTCATCGCGGAAGTCGCGCAGCGTGCGGGTCAGCGGGTTGCCATCGCCATAGGTCTGGGCGAGCAGGCAGCCGCCCTGCAGCTCGTTGTCGTGCGCGTTGAGGTCCTCCCAGAAGTCGATCACCGGGCGCGGCGTGACGGTCTGGTTGAAGAACACCGTGACGAAGTTCCCGGCGAGGTCGACCGCGATCAGCTGGACCTTGTACGGCGTGCCGTTCTCGAGGCTCTTGATCGTGATCTTGGTCGCCGTGCCGGAGTTCTCCTCGGCGCACAGGAACCGCGAGTCGAGCGTCTTGAACGGCTCCGGCGGGGCGTCGAGGCGGGTCTCCTCCTCGTTGCGGGGGACGTTCGAGACCTGGACCGCCACCTCGGTGTTGGCGCCGCACACCGAGTTGGGCGTCTGAAACTGCGCCTTGGGCGGCTGGGCGCGGATCGGCATGTCGTCGAGCGTGGCGCACAGCGCCTGGAACGCGAACAGGTCGGTCGTCGACCCGGTGGGCTGGTCCCACTCGATCGAGATCGAGTTCTCGCCCGGTGAGACCCGCAGGTTGGACGGCTGCGGCGGCGGCCGCGTGTCGATGCCGGTCACCTCGGCGGTGCCCGTCACGGTGCCGGCCTTGTGGGTCTTCGAGAAGTCGTACTGGGCGTCGCCGGTGGTGTCGACCATCGCCCAGATCAGCGCGTCGCCCTCGCGCTGCTGGCACGCCGCCGTGTTGTCGACGCTGTTGATCACGTCGTACGTGGAGAACGAGATCCGCGGCGTGCGGAACAGCTGGTCGATGTCGACGAGCGAATCGACCTTGCGGCACTTGGTTCCGACCTGCAGCGGGTCGTCGCAGTTGAGGCCGACCAGGAAGTCCACCGGCTTGTTGAGGTTCGTCTGCGCCGTGAGGCTGACCTCGTACGAGAACGAGGTCAGATCGGCGTGGCCGGCGCGGCTGCACTCGCAGTGGGCCAGGTTGAAGTACTGGCGCTGCACCTGTGGCGTCGAGGG
>JBQCJR010000746.1:0-6188 GCA_051952595.1 Kofleriaceae bacterium | reverse complement strand
AACTGGATCGACTCGCTGGCGCTGAAACCGGCCTGGGCGAGCTCGCGGAGCCCCAGCGTGGCCTCGGTCGGAGAGAACTGGGTCGCCAGGCCGGCGTCGATCGCCGCGTCCTTGAGCGCCCCCAGCTCGGAGGCCGTCGCTCCGGCGACCGCACCGACGGCGGCAACGGACTGCTCGAACTTCCCGGCCGCGTCGGCCAGCATGAACGCACTGGCCGCGACGACGGCCCCGGCGGTCAGCGACGCCAGCCCCATTCCCAGCGCACGGAACGAGCCCGTGATCCGCTGCGTGCCTCCGGTCACGCGGTCGTCGAGGCTCGCGAACCGCCGCTCGAGCGCCTCGAGCTTCCCGGACGCGAGGTCGCGCGCCGTGAACACGAAGCCCAGGCCAAGCGAGTTCAGGCCCACCGCTCAGCGCCTCCGCCCCGCCTTCGAGATCTCGTTCGCCTCGCGCGTCCGCTGCTCGCCGATCCGTTCTAAGAACCAGTCCCGCTCGGTGAGCGTCAAATCCATCGCGTCGGCGAACGAGATCGTCAGGCCGGACCCACCGTGTTGGTGCCAGCACAGCTGAAACATGGCTTCCCGCCAAGCCTCCCGGTCTAGGTCCGGGAAGAGCTGGTCGACGCCGGCTCCCTCCGGCGCTCCGGCAGGAAGAAGCCCGGCTCGAAAGGGAGCTCGATCCTCGTCAGCCCGAAGCACTCGGTGCACTCGACGTCGATCTCCGTCTCCACACCGCAGTCAACTCGACTGAACTCCCCCAGCAAGTGGCTGACGTCGGCCATGCTGAGGTCCTCGATGAACCGCTGCTTGTCGCGCGCCTCGACACCTTCGATCGAGTCGAGCCGGAACCCGAGCATCGTCGTGATCGGCCGCTCGCCGGCATCGCGGCGCGACGCGGCCATCCGCCGCTCGTCACTTCCGACCAGCAACCGGAACGTCGCCGTACGCCCCGCGTCCGGTAGCCGGGTCGGGAATTGGTTCGAGGACAGGAAGGTCGCGCGGCTCGACTTGGAGAGCCCACGCACCGGCAGCTCGCGCAGATCCACCTCCCATTCGATCCGCGCCCGGCAGCTCCGGTTCTCGCAGCTGACCGAGAACGCGTAGAGCGGCCCGTAGGAGACCGCGCGCACCTGCAGCAGCGCATAGAACCGGTCCCCTTGCAGCACCTTGTTCCAATCGACCGCGCCTCCTCCGAAGTCGTACGGCCCGGCGTCGAGCGTCTCCTCCCAGCACGCGGCGAGAATCTGCTCGAGCTGTGCGCCGCTGCGCGCGAGCTTGCGGTCAGCGAGGATCCGCTCCTCTCGGACCTTCATGCCGCGGACGCGGCCGGTGAGCCCGGACGGGCAGGTAATCGTCTCGGCCATCGCAATGCGCTCCTGGAAGTTCAGGAAGGCAAAGCGCTACGGCCTCCGATCAGGGACAGCATGACCGTCCCGACCTTCCGCTACTTGAAGTCGAGGTGCTTCCCGCAGTGCCCGATGACGATGCGCTTCGCCGTCGCGTCGAACTCGAAATGCAGTCGCCACGTTTCGGCGATGCTGTCCTTGTAGCCGATCTTCAGGTGCTTCCACATGACGAGCTCGGCGCCGTTGTACGCGAACGTTCGTAGCCGGCGCGCGAGCTTTGAGCTCTCGACGGCAGCACTCTCCCGCGCTGCGTACACTCCGTCGCTGAACACGCGCCTCGCCTCGGTGTCCCCGCCCCGCTGGACCACCGGCCAGTACTCGTTCGCGAGGACCAACATCAGCTCGAGCGCCTTCTCGGGTTTCCTGAACGACTGAGATTCCTGCGCCGACTCCCACGCGCTGGGGAGCACGAACATCCGGTCGGCGTAGAGCGCTTGTACGATCTGCAGCGCCTGCGTGAGGCTCTCGACGCGTCCCGCGAGCCCCGCCATGAGCGCATCGCGCTGCTCGTCCGTCAGCTCGCCCGAGCGTATCCTGTGGTTCGCGAGATGAGTCGAAGCGACTCGCGCGGCTTGCTTCGCCTCGTCTCGCTCCTGCTCCGCGAGCTCCAGCAGCTGTCGCAGATCATGAAGCTCTGCTGCATGCTGCGAGGCCTCACGCTCCCAGAGCTGACTCTCCTCCTGCGCGCTACGAAGCTGGGCCCGCAGCGCCTCCAGCTCCGCCGCTTGCGCGTTCGCGTGGTCCTGCTGGCTCTGGGTGGCCTCCGTCTCGCGCTGCAGCAACTCGGCCACGCGCGCACGGCTCTCCTGCCGATCCCAGTCCTCGATCAACATGAAGAACCGCGGAGGAAGCGTCTTCCAGGCCACCCGCTGAGCTACGTCGCCAGCCAGCAACTCCGTCGTTTCCGGCGCGCCTTCGCGGAGACGCTCCGGTAACCAGCGGTAGTGCTCGCGCGCATCCCCTGGCCGCGTGAGTCCGGTCTGGTACATCCGCACGGCACCATCGAAGCAAGCTCCGAACTCGCGGCGGAACCCGAGCGCGACGAACGAACGCTCGAGCTCCCACGGTGCGTCATCGCTCAGGGTCACCACGTTGACCTGCGTCGCGAGCCGGTGCGCGAGTACCGTCGGGTCCACCACGAACCCGCCGGTCCGCTCGATGGGGGACACCACCAAATACGGATGCGTTCGAGTGCCCTCGGCGAGCACGTACCGCACGAACGCATCCACATCCGCCGCGCCGAGATGAAGACTCCGTCCCGTGGGCAGATCTCGTTCTCGCGGCCGCGCCCCGGGCGTCGTGCACAGGCGCACGACGACCGCTGGAGCGCCTGTCACGGGAGGCTGACGGAGGTGTGGCGGCATCGCCCGAGCCGTGGCGTGCTCGATCCGGATTCCCGACGAGCTCGGCTGTGCCGTCAGGCGAACCATGGTGTGCCACCAGATCTCAGGTCGCCGCTCCTCGCGATGACTGAACTGGATGACGACCTCACCCGGCCGGCTGCGCGCGATGAGCTCACATCCCTGGTTCGTCGGAATGACCACACCGCTGAGGAGCTCGGATCGAGCGAATCCCGCGGGGACACCCTGGGCGGCGCGACCGGGTCGACGCTTCGCGTCCACCCCGGCTCCCTCGATCCAGTCTAAGTAGGACTCGACAGCGGTCGTCAGCTCTATCCCGTCCAGGTGGATCGCCGCGAAGTAGGTAGGTACCGAGCTCGTGCGTGGCGACATCACCTCTTTGGACGACTGCGAGGGAGTGACAAGGACCATGCAATTCACGATGGGGGGATGTCCGAGTAAGAAAGCAACTCGGTGTGGGATGGATTCGAGCGAAGCTCCGGTGTGTTACTGGACCAAGTTGAAGAAGTCGTACGTCAGCGTCACCGACTCGATGACGTTCTCGTCCGACTCGTTGTCCCAGTCGCCCGCCACGAATTTGACCGGCCACGCCCCCGTCAACGACCACCGCCGGAGCGTCGTCCCGTCGCGCTCCTGCTGGACGATGTCCCCGTTCCGCTTGTAGCCCACGTCCGGCAGGCCCAATCCGCTCGACGTCACCGCGACGTCTTGCAGCCACTGGAACAGGTCGCGATCGTGCGTCGCGCCGCGCTCGAGCGTCACGTCGGCGAACGTCAGCCGCCCAGGGCTCTTGTTCGGGATGAGCGAGCCCCCTTCGAAGTACTGCACGTTCGCCACTTCGACGGATAGCTCGCTGCACTTCTGGAATCCAGAGTGACCGAGGTCGTCGATCTCGACGAGGAACTTGAACTTCTTGTGGAAGCTGCGTGGGTTGCCAATGATCGGCATAGCTGGTCCTCCTTAGGAGACGCCGGCGGCGGCCAGTTCGGCCTCGAGCGCGCGCGTATCCTGGCTGATCCGGATCACGATGAACTCGGCCGGCTTGTTCGTCGCGAGCCCCACCCTCGCGACGAGCTGGCCCGCGAAGATGACGCTCGGCGGGTTGAGCTGGTCGGACACATCGACGAAGAAGGCCTTCGCCGGCTCACGCGACCGGAACGCGCCGTTGTTCATCTGCGTGATGAGGAACGCGGTGAAGCTCCGCCGCACCTGCGAGCGGAGTCCCTCCGTGTTGTTCTTATGGCGTGCGAACTGCACACCCGCCTTGAGGCTCTGCGCGATGAAGATCGCACCGCGGCGCTCGGCGACATACGGGAAGTTGCCGTCCCCCTTGAGCGTCCTCGACCCGTCGATGAACCGCGGCATCCCCGGCCCCGTGGTCAGCGGGTTGATGCGCTTGGGGTACACGAGGTCCCGCTTCCGCTCCTCGAGCACCTCGTCGGTCTCGAAGCCGTACACGCCATGCAGCTGCCCCTTGTCGGTGCCGGCCGGCGGGTCATAGATGCCGCCCGGGCGGCCCGCGTCCGTGCGCGCGTACACACCGCAGATCCAGCCAGATGGCGCGACAACAATCTGCTCCGCTGAGCCGAACGCACTCTTCTGCGGGTTCAAGATCTTCACCCGCGGCCAGTAGATCGCTCCGAACTCCGATCGATTCAGCAAACCCGCCGTCGTCTCGACGTAGCTGATGACCTCGGCAGCAGTGTACTGGGCGGGCGGATCGAGCACCGCGAACACCGAGCCGGCGCGCTCCACCTCACAGTACGTGATCATGGCATCGTGCACGGCCGGCGTGGCACGCGCGGGAACGGCGAGCAACGTCAGATCGAGGACACGGTCGAGCGCGTACATCCCGGTCTTGGCCGCCGCCGAGCCGATGAAGTCGAGGTCGGTCAATCCGCTCAGACCATCGTCGCCGCCTGAGAGCGCGGCGATCTGGACGCTCGGAACAGGTTGCCCGGCGAGCAGCTGGTCAACGACCCGCACGAGTCGCGAACCGGTCCGCTCGTCGTTCACGATCACCTCGACGTAGCGTGCGGACGTCGGATCCATCGAGAGGTTCGGGAACCGCTCGCGATAGACACCGTCCTGAATGATGGCCAGGTCGAACTCGCTCACCGCGCCCGAGGTGGCCGCCCGGACCTCCGCCTCGATCTGGTTGGCATAGCCGCCAGGATCGAGCCCCTCCACACGCAGCGCGCTCGCGGTCCCGGAGCTCGATCCCGTATGCAGCAACGTGTCAAAGCCGAACGCCGCCGCGGTCGCGCTGCCGACCTGCAAGGTCGCCGCAGGTCCAGTCGCGACCGTTCGCAGCTCGATCCCGCCTCCGACCGCCAGCCGCACATCCACACCCGACACCGTGGCCTCGACGAGTCCCTCGATCTCGGCGAACGTGACAGACGAGAGGTCGGCGACGTTGCCGGCCCCACTGGCGAGCGTCGTCGGAAACCCGAGCACGACGTTCGCGGTGCCCCCGGTCACCTGGATTCGGCTCGCCGCCCCGGCCATGTCGCTCGCGATCCGAAGCACACCGCCCTGGGCCGTCGCGCGGCCTCCGTCGAGTTCGGCATTGATCGCCGCCGCCACCTCCGCTGCGGTAGCTGACGAGATCGACGTGAAGTCGGCCGCGGCGAACGCGATCGTCTGCTCGAGCCCGCTGTCGATCCGGACCGTCAGGCTCTGGCTATCGGCGAGCGCGTACGGGCCTCCTCCACCTGCGAGCACCGCCGCTCGCTCCCCTGTGAACACGATCGCGACGTCCGCTCCACCGTGCACCGCCAGCACGATCTGGTCGCCATTGGCGAGCGCCACTGGTGCGGCCGAGCCGACCACCATCGCTGGCGACGGGCCGCCTCCGGCGACAAGGAAGCCCGCACCGCGCACCGCAGTCACGGTGGTCGGATCGGTGACATCGGTGTGGTGAACCGTTCGCACTGCCCACAGCGCGCTGCCCCCGTTGGTGAAAAACCCCAATGCAGCCAGGGTCAAGTCAGCATCGGGGATGAACCCGCCGAAGGTCGCTTCGTACTCGTCGAACGACGTGCACAAGACTGCCTGGTCGATGGGCCCGCGTTGCGCGATCCCGACGGCCCCGAGCACGGACGTGGCCGCCGCGGCGATGCTGCGGATCCGCGGTGGTTCCTCCTCGATGACGACCTTCGATGACAGCAGCTGACTCATGACGACCTCGGGATGGATCGAGGGGCATCCGCCGCGACGCTCGCGCAGCGGTTCGCCCGCCCCAAGGACAAAGCTGCCGAATGGCCTGAAGGGGACATCGCGCGCAGCGAGGAGTGCCCCGTTCAGCGACTGAGGTACCGCGCTGGGCCTGGATTGCGCGTTCGCTGGATAGGAACCGTCCACCAGAACACACAACACCAGTCGACGTCATTTGGGAAGTGCCATCCAAACAAAGTGCACAA
>JBQCJR010000745.1:0-2041 GCA_051952595.1 Kofleriaceae bacterium | reverse complement strand
GCCACGTACTGATACGTGTGCACGCCCTCCCACAGCAGCGACGCAAACGCCTCCACCCGCTCGTCCCGCAGGTTCTGGTGCTCGTACCACGGCCCGTACCACCACCAGTACGCCCCGCGCTGCTTCTGGTCGGCCGGATCCGTCGGCACCGGCCCGGTCACCGCGAGCGCCGGGTTCATCGGCTCGAGCCCCGCCGGGATCGGATCGACCAGCGCCACGTGGTACCGCCGGTTCTCGTTCACCATCGTCAGCTTCACCCGCACCCGCGCCCCCGCCTTGATCTTCCACGTCCCGTCCGCCTGCCGCACCACATCGCCGGGATCGTCCACGCCCTCGTAGGTCCGCTGCACCACGAACCCGTGGTCCGCCGCCGCCAGCTGCAGGCTCGCCGGTGCGTACGTCATGCCGATCCGGTAGTACAGCCGACCCTTGCCGTCCTTCTGGATCGTCAGGTCCTGCTTGTCCCGCGCCGCGACCTCCTTCATCGGGATCGCGATCGCGAAGTCATCGGTCGTCCGGCCGCGGAACGCGTGGTCGCCCGCGTAGTCGTTGCCCAACCACACCCGCGCCACGAAGTCCGGCGTCGCCTTCTCGTAGGTCTCGAAGTAGCGATCCATCGCGAGCAGCGCGAACGTGTTCTCCTGCGTGTTCAACCACCGCCCCGCCTTGCGGTGCGCGAGCAGGCCGGTCACCACCTTCGGGATCAGATCCAGATCCTTCTGCTCCTGGATCAGCGCGTCGAGCATCACCGCATCGACCCGCCGATCGCTCGCCAGCAGGGTGTACGCCCCGTCGCCGTAGCTCGTCGTGAAGTTCGCCGCGCCGGCGGTCTCCGACACCTGGTTCAGCGCGTGCCGCACAATCGCCTTGCGCTCCGCCTCGGCCGTGGCCTGCCCGGTGAGCACGCCGAGCAACCAGCCGTTCGCCTCCATCGACAGGTGGTCGACGCCGCCGGCCTGGGCGATCAGCTGCTTGGCCTTCGCGACGTCGAGGTCGCCGAGCTGCTTGCGAACGTACAGCGCGTACGCCGAGATCGCGTGGCGAACCTCGGGCGGGTAGAACCCCGGGTAGAACCGCTCGATGTCGCGCAGGTACGGCCGCGCGCGATCGATCAGGTCCGCCGGCACGACGAAGCCCTTCTGCTTCGCGTGCACCAGCGCGCTGGTCACGTACACGCTGACGAACGGGATCGACGGATGGCCGCGATCCCAGAACGCGAACCCGCCGTCGAGGTTCTGCATCTGCGACAGCCGCTCGACATCGGTGGTGATGCTCGCCTGCATCGCCGCCGGCGAAGGCAGGTCCTTGGCCTTGAACGCCGCGAGCACGTCCTTGAGCGCCGCCACGGCGAGCACCCGCGACGCGCGCTGCTCCGCGCACTCGTACGGGTACTTCACCAGGTAGATCATCGCGTCGGTCAGCGCCTGCAGGTTGGTCGACGCCGTCGTCACCTCGAGCCCACCGAACTGCGGCACCACCGCGCCCGGCAGCGCGACCGGCTGCTTGACGACACCGTCGTCGATCACGCCATACGTCGCAAACGCCTCGGTGGTCGCCGGTGTCCACACCGGCAGCGCCACCTCGGCCGCGTCCGACGCCGCGCCCGCCGCGCCCACGATCTGGAACCGCGCCGTGCCCGCGAGCTCTGCCGCCGCCGGGAACTGCACCTCCACCCGATCGTTCGCCGGCACCGTGACCGAGCGACCCGCGCCGTCGGTCAGCGTCGCGTTGGTCGTGCGCACCGCCAGCTTCACCGTCATCGGCGCGTCGGTCTGGTTCTGCACCACCACCGGCAGCTGGAACACATCGCCGAAGTTCAGGAACCGCGGCGGGCTCGGCCGCACCATCAGCGGCAGCCGCGCGGTCAGCGCGTTCTCGCCCTTGCCGAACTGCTTGGCCCCCGCGCTCGCGATCGCCACGATCCGGTAGCGCGTCAGGTTGTCGGGCACCTTCACCTCGACGGTCGCGCGCCCCGACGCGTCGGTCTTGACCGCCGGCGCGAACGCCGCCAGCGGGTTGAAGTTCGAGCGGATCGCGATCG
>JBQCJR010000744.1:0-6483 GCA_051952595.1 Kofleriaceae bacterium | reverse complement strand
GCGCCGAGGTCAGCCGATCGATCCAGTTCGAGGTCTGCGATCGGCCGCGCGCCGCGCCCCCCACCGGCGCCGCGTGGTCGCAGCTCGGCGGCGCGCCGTCACACGCCGGAGTGACGCCGTTGGTGATCGCGCCGCCGCTCGCGATGGTGTGGGCCGCGCCGATCGGCGGGCACGCGATGCAGGGCTCGCCGGTGGTCGCCGACGGCGCGGTGATCGTCTCGGCCACGGATCTCGGCGATGGCAACACCGGCGGCGCGGTCGCGCTCGAGCTGGCGACCGGCGCGCTGCGCTGGCGGGTCGCCACGCCGCACCAGGTCCGCGGCGGGCCCGCAGCCGCCGGCCAGACCGTCGCGGTCGCCCAGCTCGAGGGCACGGTGCTCGGTCTCGACGTGCGGTCCGGCGCGCAGCGCTGGCAGTACGAGCTCGGCGCCGGGCTGACTCCCGAGGCGGCCAGCCTGTTCGCGTCGCCCGCCGCCGATGACGGCGAGCTGCTGATCGGCAACCAGCGCCACTTCGCGGCGATCGACGCCGACTCCGGCGCGCCATCGTGGACCGCCGATCCGGTGCCCGAGGGCATGTACAGCCAGTCGCTCTCCGCGGTCGCGATCGGCGACGGCGTGGTGGTCGGCGCGTTCCACCGCGAGCTGGGCGGCGTGATCGCGTGGGACCGGCTCACCGGCACCGAGCTGTGGCGGCTGCGCGGCGGCCGCGCCACCGCGATCAACGCCTCGCCGGTGATCGCCGACGGCATGGTCTACGTCGTCAACGGGCTGACCGAGGTGTTCGCCACCGAGGCGGCGACCGGCACCCTGCGCTGGACGACCAAGCTGCACGCCGAGGGCTTCGACTGGGGCAACGCCACGGTCGGCACGCCGGCGATCGCCGATGGCGTGCTCGTGGTGCCGACGATGTACGGCGACCTGGTCGGGCTCGACGCCGCGACCGGCGCCGAGCTGTGGCGCACGACCGGCGTGCCCGGCCCGCTGCGCACCACGCATTACCGCGGCGCCGGCGAGGCAGCGTTCGAGTCCTCCCCGGTGATCACCGGCGACGTGGTGTGGGCCGCGGACACCTCCGGCCGGCTCTCGGCGCGCGAGCTGCGCAGCGGGCGCGAGCTGTGGCACACCGAGCTCGGCGCACCGGTGCTGTCCGGGCTCGCGGTGGCCGGCGACTGGCTGATCGTCGCGACGTACGACGGCACGGTGCGCGCGTTTGCACCCGCCACCGGGCCGACGCCCGCGCTGCCCGCGCCGGACGCGTGCGCCGTGCCCGACGAGCCTGTCCCCGACGGCGGCTGCTGCAACGCCGGCGGCGCCGATGCGCTACCGCTCGCGGCGGTGGTCGCGCTGGCGCTCCGGCGCCGGCGCCGCGCTCAGAACGTGAAGATCGTCGCGCCCCAGGTATAGCCGGAGCCGAACACCGACGACAGGATCCGGTCGCCGCGCTTCACCTTGCCCTGGTTGCGCCAGTAGTCGAGGGTGAGCGGCACGGTCGCCGCGGTGGTGTTGCCGAACCGATCGATCGAGTTCAGCACCTTCTCCGGCGGGATCTTCGCCACCTCGGCGACCTTCTCGTTGATCCGCAGGTTCGCCTGGTGCGGCACGAACCACTGGATGTCGTCCCAGGTCAGGCCGGTCTTGGCGAGCGCCGCCTGGGTCGACATCACCATGCCGCGCACCGCGTGCAGGAACACCCGCTTGCCGTCCATCTGCGGGTACTTGGTGATGTTCTGCTCCGGATCGCGCGCGTCGTACCCGATGTACGGCGCCTTCGCGATCTCGAAGATCTTGAGGTGGAGATCCATCGCGCCGCTGCCGTCGGCGTGGGCGGACGTGTACATCACGCCTGCGCGCGGGTCCTCGGTCTCCATCGGTCCGAGCACGAACGCGCCCGCGCCGTCGCCGAACAGCACCATCACGTCGCGGCCGCGCGTCGCATACTCGAGCGAGTGGCTGTGCAGCTCGGCGCCGACCAGGAGGATGCGCTTGTACATCCCGGTGCGGATGAACGCGTCGGCCATCTGCAGGCCGTACACCATCGCCGAGCACTGCTGGCGGATGTCGAAGCAGGCACAGTTGGTCTTCGCGGCGATCCCGAGCTTCTGCTGGAGGAACACCGCGGTGCCGGGGAAGTGGATGTCCGGCGACAGCGTGCCGAGGATGATGCAATCGATCTCGCCGGGCTCGATGTTCGCGTCGATCAGCGCGCGCTTGGCGGCCTGGAGCGCGAGATCGCTGGTCGCGACCGAGCCGTCGTTCGGGGCGTAGCGGCGCTCCTTGATCCCGGTGCGCTTCTGGATCCACGCGTCATCGGTCTCGGTCTGGCGGGTCTCCTGCCGCACGTGCTTCTCGTCGAGGAACGGAATCTCGGCGTTCGTGACCACCCGGTCCGGGACGTAGCTACCGAGACCTAGAATCTTCGTGCGGATCATCTGAACGTGGATATGTCATCTGTTCGATTGACGACAAGGGCGCGGGCCACCTCTGGCGCGGTGAAGCGCGTTGCGGCACGTTTTATCCGGTGCTCCGGTTGCTGCTCCTCGTCGCGGCCGTCCTGCTCGCGGCGTGGGTAACGCCGCGCCACGCGAGCGTGCGCCCGCCGCAGGCTCACCCGGGATGGGCGCTCTACGATCGGTACTGCCTGGCCTGCCACGGCACCACCGGCGACGGGCGCGGCCCCGCGGCGCCGTACTCCCGCAGCCGGCCGCGCGACCTGACGCGCGGCGACCACGCGTGGCGCTCGACGCCGCTCGGGCAGCCGCCGACCGACGAGGATCTACGCGCGACGATCCGCCACGGTGCTCCCGGCACCTCGATGCCGGGGTTCGACCTCGCGCCGGCGCAGCTCGATCAGCTCGTCGATCTGGTGAAGGCGTTCGCGCCTGCGAGCTTCGCCGTCAGCGGCGCACCGATCGCGCTGGGGCCACCGCCGCCCGCGGCTCCGGAGCGCGGCGCCGCGCTGTGGACGCGCCACGGCTGTGCCGGCTGTCACGGCGCGACCGGCACCGGCGACACGCCGCTCGCGCGCACCCTGGCGCGGGCGCCGTACGATCTGACGCGCGAGCCGCTGCACCGCCCGCGCGCGACGGATGATCTGACCGCGCGACGCCGCGCCGCCGCGCTCTCGATCGCGACCGGCGCGGGCCCGATGCCCGGCTACGCCGGCGCGATGCCCGAGGCCGAGCTGTGGGCGCTCGCGGATCACGTGCTCGCGCTCGCCGCTCCCGCCGCGCCCGCCGCCGAGCGCCACCGGCTCGCCGCGCGCGCGATCGAGGAGGATCGCCGCGCGCCGATCCAGGTCGCGAGCTGGCCCGGCGCCGGCGCGCCCGACGAGGCCGCGATCTTCGGCGGCCCGATCCCACCGCAGGGCCCGCCGCCCGCGTCGCTCGCCCCGGCGCAGGCCTCCCTCGCCCCGGCGCAGTGCGCGCGCTGCCACGCCAAGCAGGCGCGCGAGTGGTCGGGCTCGATCCACGCGCGCGCCGCCTCGCCCGGGCTCGCGGCACAGATGTTCGACCTGTCGCCGGAGCGCGCCGCCGCGTGCTTGCGCTGCCACGCGCCGCTCGCCGAGCAGATCACCGACGCGCAGCTGCGCGAGAGCGGCGTCGGGTGTGCCGGCTGTCACGTCCGCGGCTGGACCCGCCACGGCCCGCCCGAGGTCTCGCCGTCGCTGCTCGCGATCCCCGGTTATCCGGCGGCGCCGCTCGAGATCTACCAGCGCGCCGATCTGTGCCTGCCGTGCCACCAGCTGCCGCCGCGCGGCGCGCTCGAAGGCAAGCCGCTGCTCGACACGTACCGCGAGTGGCTCGAGGGCCCGTACATGAAGCGCGGCGTGCAGTGCCAGCACTGCCACATGCCGAACCGCGAGCACCGCTTCCTCGGCATCCACGACGCCGAGACGTTCCGGCAGGCGATCGACCTGACCGCGACCGCGCGCACCTCCGGTGCGGAGATCGCGGTGCACGCCGAGCTCGCCAACGTGGGCGCCGGGCACTTCCTGCCCACCACGCCGACTCCCGTGGTGTGGCTGCGCGTCACGCTGCTCGATCGCACCGGCGCGCCGATCGACGCCGCGCGGGCCGAGCTGCGGATCGGCCGCGACCTCCGCTACACCGATCGCTGGCAAGAGCTCTCGGACACGCGGATCCCGCCGGGCGAGCGCGCGACCCTCGACCACCGCTGGCGCGGCGGCCGCGCCGGCGAGGCGAGGTCCGCCCGGATCACCGTCGAGGTCAGCCCGGACGACTACTACGAGCGGCTGTACGAGCGGCAGCTGCGCGGCGCGTTGCCCGCGGAGCGGCGCCGGCTCTACGAGGCCGCGCTCGCCCGCGCGCGCGCCGCGCACTACACCGCGCGGGAGCTGGTGGTGCCGATCGCCGGTCGATAGGAGGATCCTATCAGGGGGATTCGCAGCGCCGGCCTGGTGCTATCACCTGGTCGGTCGCAGGGTGTTGGCATGTACAAGACGCCCAGCCAGCTCCCCGACGACGCCCGAGCCGAGATCGCCAGGACGCTCAACGAGCGCCTCGCCGATGGCCTCGATCTGCACAGCCACCTCAAGGTCGCGCACTGGAACGTGCGCGGCCCGCAGTTCCCGGCGCTGCACCCGCTGTTCGAGCAGTTCGCGAACCAGCTCGCGCTGCACAACGACGCGCTCGCCGAGCGCGCGGTGACCCTCGGCGCGCTCGCGATCGGCACCTCGCGCCAGGTCGCGAGCCAGTCCCGGCTGCCCGAGTATCCGGTCGAGACCACGCGCGACACCGAGCACGTCGCGGCGCTCGCCGCGCGAATCGAGACGTACCTCGAGGGCGTGCGTGCGTCGCGCCGGATCGCCGAGCAGCAGGGCGACACCGATACCGTCGACCTGTTGACCGCGGTGGTCACCGAGCTCGAGAAGAACGCGTGGTTCCTGCGCGCCACGCTGGCGTAGCGCGGGCCGCGCGAAGCACGAAGCAGCGGCGTCCCCGCGAGATCGGCGCCGCGCCGCCACGCGGGCGTCACCAGCGCTGCCGTATCGTCGACGGGCCGCATGAGGTCCCCCACCCTCGCGCTCGCGCTCGCGCTGCTCGCCGGATGCCCGGCGGCGCCGGGCGCTTCACCCGCCGCGCAGTCTGCCGCCGCGCAGCCTGGCGCCGCGCAGCCTGCCGCCGCGCAGCCTGCCGCCGCGCAGCCTGGCGCCGCGAGCCCCTCCGCCGCGCCCGTCGCTCCGGCTCCCGCCGCGAGCGCCCCCGCCGCGAGCACCTCCGCCGGCACCGTCGCTCCCGCCCCCGCCGCGAGCGCCTCCGCCGCGCCCGTCGCTCCCGCTCCCGCCACAGCGCCCGCCGGCCGCGCGCGGCTGGTCGTGCTGCTGGTGATCGACCAGCTGCCGCAGTGGGCGTTCGAGGCCAAGCGCCCCGCGCTGCGCGACGGCTTCGATCGGCTGCTCCGCGAGGGCGCGTGGCACACCGGCCAGCACCCCTCGGCCGCGACGCTGACCGCGCCCGGTCACGCGCTGCTGGGCACCGGCGAGCCCACCGCGACCTCTGGGATCGTGGCGAACGAGTGGTGGAACCGCGACGCTGAACGCGTGCTGCACTGCACCGAGGGCCTCGACGGCGCGCGGTCCGCCGGCTGGCTGCGCGTCCCGGCGCTCGGCGATGCGCTCGCCGCCGCCAACACCGGCGCCCGCGCGATCTCGATCAGCCTCAAGGACCGCGCCGCGATCCTGCCGCTCGGCAGGGCCGGCACCGCGATCTGGTACGACAAGCGCGCGGTCGCCTGGACCGGCACCAAAATCCCGCCGTGGCTCGCCGCGCACGATCGCGCCCATCCGATCTCGGCGCATCTCCGTCACGTATGGACGCCGCTCGCGCCCGATCGCCTCGCGGCGCTCTCGGGCACGAAGGACAACGCGCGCGGCGAGGTCGGCGAGAAGGGCTTCGGCCCGACGTTCCCCCACGCCGTCGCGGCGACCCGCGATCCGGCCGACGCGCTGTACGCGACGCCGCTCGGCAACCAGCTCGTGCTCGACCTCGCGCTCGCGGCCATCGACGGCGAGCGGCTCGGCCGCGACGACGCGCCGGACCTGCTCGTGCTCAGCCTGTCCTCCCACGACTACATCGGCCACGGCTGGGGCCAGGAGTCGTGGGAGATGTGGGACACCACGCTGCGCCTCGATCGCCAGCTCGCCGGGTTCCTCCGCGCGCTCGACGACAAGATCGGCCCGGGCGCGTGGGCGATGGTGGTGACCAGCGATCACGGCGCGGCGCCGATGCCGGAGCGGATGGGCGGCGGGCGGATCGCGTTCGAGTCGCTCGCCGAGGCGGCCAACCGCGCCGCGAGCCTCGAGCTCGGCCCCGGCCAGTGGATCGCCGCGGCGAAGTACCCGAGCGTCTACCTGACCGCCGCCGCGCGCGCCAAGCCCACGCGCGAGCTCCAGCGCGCGCTCGCCAAGGTGATCCACGCGCTGCGTGCGTTCCCCGGGATCGCACGCGTCGAGCGCACCGCC
>JBQCJR010000743.1:0-2547 GCA_051952595.1 Kofleriaceae bacterium | reverse complement strand
CCCCGTCCGCCTCGCGCGCGCGTTGACGAGAGCCGAAGGCTCCACCAAGTGCATGGCGCGCCAGGCATATGCTCGCGATGGGGGCGACGTCGATGCAGCGGCCATCCTGGGTAACCAAGACTGTTGTTGGCATCGTGCTGGCGACGTTCTTCTCGGACGTCGGGCACGAGATGGTGACCGCGGTGCTGCCGCTCTACCTCGCTGGGATCGGTTTGGGCCCGGCGGCGCTCGGGGCGATGGAGGGCGCTGCAGATCTTGCCTTCAGCCTATCGAAGCTGGCGGGCGGCGCTGTGGGGCACCGAGCCAAGCGTAAGCAGCCCTGGGCGACCGCGGGCTATCTTGCGACGACGATCGGCACCGGCGCGATCGCGCTCGTCCAGGCGTTTACTGCGGTGATCACGTTCCGGACGTTCGCGTGGTTCGGGCGAGGTTTTCGCTCCCCGCTCCGCGACTTCCTCCTCGCAGACGAGGTCGGTGCGACGCACTTTTGGACGGGTTCGAGCGAAGCGCAGACATGATCGGCGCATTTGTCGGTCCGCTCGTCGCCGCCGCGCTGGTGTGGTCGGGACTGGACTTCCAGAGCGTGATCCTGTGGAGCCTGGTCCCTTCCGTGATCTCGGTCGCGAGCATCGCCGCGATGACGCGCGACCGCGATCACGCGGCCTCGCCCAGCTTCACGGTGACACGCGCCCGCGTGGGTTCTGGTGGTTCGTCGGCGGAGTCCTGCTGTTCGGTCTCGGCGATTTCTCGCGAACGTTTCTGATCCTGCTCGCCGCGAGCGTGCTCGGCGAGCAGAGCGGCGCGTCGGGCGTGCTCTCGACGGCGGTGCTCCTCTACGCGGGTCACAACTTCATCAGCGCCCTCGCCGCGTACCCAGCAGGCAAGATCAGCGACGCCCGATCGAAGTCCACCGTCCTCATTGCCGGATACGCGATCGGTGTCCTCACGAATCTGATGCTCGCCGTCGCGGGCGCGAAGCTCGCATGGCTCGTCGTGGCGATCGCGCTCTCGGGCATCTACATCGCGATCGAGGAGACGCTGGAAAAGGCGGTCGTCGCCGAGCTACTTCCTCGCGATCAGCGGAGCCTCGGGCTCGGGATCCTGGCCAGCGCGAACGCGCTCGGCGACCTCGGGTCGAGCGTCTTCGTCGGCGCGATGCTCGCTACCGGGCACCACGTCGCGGCGTTTGCAATTCCCGCAGGTGTGGGTGCGCTGGGCGTGCTCTGGATGTGGTCGCTCGCGCGTCGGGGCGTGGTGACCTGAACGCTGCGCGTCGTCCACGCGCATCCCCGCGCGTGAACCTACGAGGTTCCGGATCTCGTCAACGCGCGCGCGAGGCGGACGGGGTGGGTCCCGAGCGAGTAAGGCCCTGCGCGTCCTCGTCCCCGCGCGTGCCCGCG
Organism: Kofleriaceae bacterium; assembly: GCA_051952595.1. GTDB lineage: Bacteria > Myxococcota_A > Polyangia > Haliangiales > Haliangiaceae > JABFXX01. The sequence continues at coordinate 1,147 of JBQCJR010000743.1, read as the reverse complement.
CGTGAACCTACGAGGCTCCGGATCTCGTCAACGCGCGCGCGAGGCGGACGGGGTGGGTCCCGAGCGAGTAAGGCCCTTCGTCGGCCCAGCCAGGCCGGCGCCGCCTCTCGCTGGCGGCCGAGCGACGGGGCCCCCCCCGCCGCCGTCAGCGCGCGTGCCCGCGTTCTCCCACTCGGCTCGTGCCTCCTCTGCCCCGCCGTCAGCGCGCGCGCCCGCGATCTCCCACTCGGCTCGTGCCTCCTCTGCCCCGCCGGCCGTAGGCGTGCGTGCCCGCGTCTCCCGCTCGGCCTCGTACTTTCGCCGGTCCCCGCCGTCAGCGCGCGTGCCCGCGTGTTCGTGTGTTTCGCCGGCTCCGCCTCAGGTCAACGCGCGGGAGCACGTCTCACCGAGCGTGGGCGCTCGCACTGGCGCCGCCCGATGCTGCTGCGACCCGATCGGCGCGCGATACTGATCGCATGCCCGCCGAGGGAATCCACCTGACCGCGTTGCGCGAGGCGATGATCGCGCCCGAGCTTGCCGCGCCGGTGCGCGGTCGGCTGATCCGCCGCGATGACGCCGCGCGGCTCGGTGCGCTGCTGCCGGATCTGCCGTATTTCGATAGCTATGCGCTCGAGGTCGCACGCTACGTGGCGGGTGTGCCCGCCCGGCCGTCGCGCTGGGGCGCCGCGATCCATGAGGGTGGCGCCGTCGCGATGCTCGGCGGTCTGCTCGACGTGGCCCGCCGCGAGCGCGACGAGACCCTCTCGGCGATCGCGCTCGGCCTCGCCTCGCACTGCGCGATCGACCGCGCGCTCCATCCGCTGGTGAACGCGCTCGCCCGGCTCCACCGCGGCGGCAAGAACCACGACGCCTCGCACCGCGAGGTCGAGAAGTTCCAGTCGATCTGCTTCCACGAGCAGTACCTCGGCCGCGACACCATGGGCACTCCTGCGATCACCGGGAACCTCACGATCCATCTCGCCGGCCTGCTCGCCGATCAGCTCGAGGACCGGCTCGGCGTTCAGCTCCGCGAGGCCTGGGCCCTCGCCCTCGGCGCCGCGCCAACCCATAGCGAGCACGCCCGGGTCGCCCGCGGCGAAAGCCACCAAACCCCCCACCTCGGCGCGTCGCTCGGCAACCGCGTCCCCTCACCCGCCGCGGAAGAAGC
>JBQCJR010000742.1:0-9221 GCA_051952595.1 Kofleriaceae bacterium | reverse complement strand
CGACGTGCTCGGCATCACCGATGGCCGGGTGCGGCTGGTCAACCCGCTCGGCTGCGTGGGGCACTCGGCGTGCGCGGCGGCGTGCCCGGTCGGCGCGATCAAGCTGGTGTTCGGCAGCGCGACCAAGGGCGTCGAGCTGCCGCTGCTCGCGACCGACTACGAGACCTCGCAGCGCGGCGTGTACATCGTCGGCGAGCTCGGCGGGATGGGCCTGATCCGCAACGCGATCGCGCAGGGCCGCTCGGTCGCCGATTCGATCGCGCGCTCCGGGCGGCGCGGCGGCGCGGGCGAGCTCGACGCGATCGTCGTCGGCGCGGGGCCGGCGGGGATCTCGGCGGCGCTTGGCCTGACCGCCCACGGCCTCGCGGTGCAGATCGTCGAGCAGAGCCAGTACGGCGGCACGATCGCGCACTATCCACGCGCCAAGGTGGTGATGACCGGCGCGCTCGAGCTGCCGGGCTACGGCACGGTGCGCCGCCGGACGATGAGCAAGGAGCAGCTGCTCGCGCTGTGGGGCGACATCCGGGAGCGCACCCAGCTCGACGTGCGCGAGGGCACGCGGATCGAGGCGCTCGAGCGCGACGGCGATGGCTGGTGGGGCAGCGGGCCCGGCTATCGGGCGCGCGCCGGCTCGGTGGTGCTCGCGCTCGGCCGGCGCGGCGCGCCTCGCCAGCTCGGCGTGCCCGGCGAGGAGCTCGCGAAGGTCAGCTACCGGCTGCTCGAGCCGGAGCCGTTCGCGGGCCACCACGTGCTGGTGGTCGGCGGCGGCAACGCGGCGGCCGATTGCGCGATCGCGCTCGCCGAGGCCCAGCTGTGCCGATCCGTCGGGCTGTCGTATCGCAAGCACCAGCTCGCCCGGCTGCGCGGCTCGGTGCGCGCCCGGCTCGACGAGCTGATCGCCGCCGGCGCGGTCGTGCCGCACCTCGGCACCGAGGTCGCGCGGATCGCCGAGGATCACGTCGCGCTGCGCTCGTCGGCCGGGGTCGCGGAGCTGCCGAACGACTCGGTGATCGTCCAGATCGGCGGCACGTCGCCGAGCGAGCTGCTGCGCGGCCTCGGGATCGAGCTCGTCGAGAAGCGCGGCGTCGCGTAGGCGGCTGCTAGCGGCGGCGGCGCTCGTCGAGAGCGCGCACCGAGCTCGAACCCGCACGCTTTTGGGTGCAGGAATCGAACGCGGACCCGCGTGCGTTCGAAAGCGCGTGCGCTTCGGAGAACGCGAGCACGCGCGCTGACGGCGGCGGGGGGGCCCCGTCGCTCGGCCGCCTGCGAGGAGGCGGCGCCGGCCTGACTGCGCCGACGAAGGGCCTTACTCGCTCGGGACCCACCCCGTCCGCCTCGCGCGCGCGTTGGCGAGACTAGGAGAGCCGGGAAAGTGCTGGCGAGCTGCGCGCTCGATTGCCTTCGACGAGGGAGCCCATCGATCCGCTAGCGACGGCGCCGCCGCACGAGCATGCCCAGGACGAGCAGCGCCACGCCCGCGCCCGCGATCGGCCGGGTGCGCCCGCCGGCCGCGCAGCCGCCGTCGTCGACGTGATCGGCGATCGTCACGACCGTCGGCGGGCCGAGGTTGCCGTTGAGGTCGATCGCGCGCACCTCGAGATCCGCCACGAACGACGGCGCGTCGATGTCGAAGTAGAAGGTCAGCCCGTACTCGCCGAACAGCGGAGTGGTGGGCAGGGTCAGCCCGGCCGGGAGCACGCCGCCGATCAGGCGGACCTGGTAGCCGATCCGATCGGCCGGCGTGGCGTCATCGAACGCCTGCATCTCGATCTGGAACCAGCCGTAGCTGCCACACGAGCCATACGCGCCGCAGCCGGCATCGTCCTCGGAGCGCCCGACCGTGGTGTCCACGATCCGCGGCGCCGACGGCGCGACCGTGTCCGCCGCGTGGGCGGGATCTCGCTCGTGGGGTCTGTTGGAGACCAGATCGCACGCATCGGCGGGGCGGGGCGCGAGGCCGATCGTGGCGGCGAGGGTCAACGGGAGCAGCCAGCGTTGCATGGCGTGCCTTTCTGCAAACGTGCGGCCACCAAAACTAGCGGTTTGCTCGCCCGCGGATCCGCGCTGCCCCCGAAATCGCGACATCGGTGTCGCGACCGCGTCGCCGCCGCGCGAGGACCGCGAGCAGCGCCACGCCGGCCCCGGCGAGCAGCGAGCCACCGCCACCGGCGTTGCAGCCGCCGTCGTCGCTCTCCGGGGCCTCGCTCGCGATGCTCACCACGACCGGCGGGCGCGGCCTCCGGTCCGCCGATCGCGACGAGGCCCCACGATCCGAACGCGAGGCCGTAGCTCGCGTACCCGAACCACGCGCACCACTCGAAGAAGGAGTTCTCCCCGGCGATCCAAGTAGCTGAGATCGTTGGAGTCCGGACGGGACGAAACGGGAGAACGGGGGATGAGTTCTCGACGGAGGCGTGATCGTTCGGGAATGCGCGGGGTAGAAGCGGTGTAGAACGGCAGCGCCTGCCAAGCGGGTGTCACGCCGTCTGCCAAGCCTGTCGCCAGCCGTGACAGGGGGTGCCGAAGCTGCGTGTTCCGCCGCGCGTACCCGCGAAACAGGGTGATGAAGAGCTGAAATTGGCGGCGCTCACGCGCGATGACGTCGCGAAGCGTCTCGACGTCAGCATCTCCACCGTGCGCCGCCTCGAAGGCACGCGCTTGCACCCGCTGATCGACGACAAGGGCGTGCGGCGCTTCAAGGCGTCTGACGTCGAGCGATACGCGAAGGAGCTGGAAGCGGAGCAGCGGTCTCCGCGCAACGCGCAGAAGGCCGTGGTGCGCGCCGCGGAGATGACGAAGGGAGAGCTCGCCGCGCTGGTGTTCGAGCGCCTGGAGCAGCGCCACTCGCTGTCGGAGATCGTGATCGCGCTGCGCGTCCCGCCCGAGGACGTGCGCGAGCTGTATCACACGTGGCTGGTCGGCCTGTGGGCCGGCGAGCTTCAGCGCAAAGAACCGGCGCTTCCTGCGCGGCACACCGATCAAGATGCGATCCGGCGGGTCACGCCCGTGCAACTCGCGCAGCTCCTCGGCGCGTTGCCGGCGAAGCAGTCGACGCGGATCAGTATCGCGCGCATGCTCGGCGAGTTCGTGATCCCCGACGGCCCCGAGACCGATGCTGGCTTCGTCGAGTACCGCAACCTCGCCGAGCTGGGTGGCTTCGACGTGTCCGGACCGATCGCGCTCGCGGACATCGTGGCGCGCGTCGGAGCAGGCGAGTACCGTGTCAGCGCGTACGGCTTTGAGCCGCGTGGCCTGCGCTGGGAGGTGTTCGTGCGTCTGGGGGAGGAGTCGTGATCGGGACAATTGAACATTCTGCAGACGGCGTCTGCAGAATCCTTCGCGGAGTTGGTTGTCAGATTTTTCAGACAGCGTCTGGAAAATCTCGCGCGGGGAACGGGTCCACGCGAGCACACGTTCAGCCTCCAATTGCGCAAGCGCCGCTTGCACAATTGGCTGACAGGCCGGAGGCGTCGTGACGCGAAGGAAACCCAGCATCGTACGTACTGCGAACAGCTATGACGTGGTGCTCGCGGATGTCGTCGCATTGATCGATGCGGGGCGACGTGCATCGGTACGGACGTCGAATGCGATCATGACCGCAACCTACTGGGGCGTGGGACGTCGCATCGTCGAGGAAGAGCAGCACGGCGGCGCCCGCGCCGAGTATGGGACTGAGCTGATCTCGAAGCTCGCGGTCGACCTCCAAGCGCGATTTGGACGCGGGTATAGCCGACCGAACCTGTTCAAGACGCGAGCCTTCTATCTCGGGCACCGCGAGATTCTCTCGACGCCGTCGAGACAATCGTCGCCCATCGACCGCCTCGAAATTGTCTCGACAGCGTCGAGCCAATTCCTCGCGCCCGAGGAGCTGGCTCTCGTCGCGAGTCAACTGCGCTGCTCTCGAAGAACAAGGCCGCGATGCTGCGCAAGGGTCAGCAGCAGACGCCCGACGACGTGGTGACGCCCGAGGAAGAGATCAAAGACCCTTCTTCTTCGAGTTTTCTGAACCTCAAGGACGAGTACTCGGAGACCGACCTCGAAGGCGCGCTGATCGCCAAGCTGGAGACATTCCTCCTCGAGCTCGGCGGCGACTTCACGTTCGTCGGTCGCCAGCGCCGGCTGCGCGTCGGCGACGCGTGGTACCGGATCGATCTGCTGTTCTTCCACCGGCGCCTGCGTTGCCTCGTCATCATCGATCTGAAGCTCAACAAGCTCACGCACGCCGACGCCGGCCAGATGCACCTGTACCTGAACTACGCGCGCGAGCACTGGATGGTCGAGGGCGAGAACCCGCCGGTCGGACTGATCCTTTGCGCCGAGAGGGACAGCGCCGTCGCGCACTACACGCTCGAGAACCTGCCGAGCAAGGTGTTGGCCGCCGAGTACCGCACCGTGTTGCCGAAGGAGCCCGTCCTGGTCGCGGAGATCGAGAAGACGATCCATGCGATCGAGACGCGCCATGCGGCGAGGCCCAAGCCGGTTGAGGCAAGGACCGCCGACGTAAGAAATGATCATGGTCGACGAGAATCAGAAGAGCTCCACGCTGTCCGGGGTGTTCACAGAGGCGGAGTACCGCACGGAAGCCGAGAACGTGGTCGCTCACGCAATCGCGACGGGAAGGGCGATCGTGGCTCGTGCCGACGGCACAGTCCGCGTGGCTATTTCGATCCCGCCAGCGGAACCTTCCGCCGCCAAACCATGAACTGGGCTGCCGCACGCCGTTCGTGACAACTTCCGACCGTCGTCGCTCGAGAGGCGTCACGCACGGCGACACCGAGCGCGCGATCGAGCGGTGGCCCGACCAAGAAGCCGAGCAAGCCCGACGCGGGCGCTTGCAAGCAGTCGTCCGTGCAACGAGCCGTTGCACAATTGTGCAGCAGCTGCTGCAGAATTCGCACAATCGTCATTGGGCCTGACGGTGACCGGAGGAATCTACGAGTCCGACGTCGAAGAATAAGCGCTCGCTTACGGGATCCAGACGCGCTGCGAAGCCCACGACGATCAAGACGCCGTTGAGGGTCAAGTTGCACATGAGGTATGCGTAGGTGGCGACAACGATGGTCAGTAGGTCCCCCACTATCGCCGAGGAGATCAGGCGCTACCTCCTTACCGGCGACGCCGACATGGATGCACGGGCGTGGCCGGGCGACTTCATGGAGCGTGGCCGTCGCCAGGACGCCGATCTTCGCGACGCGCTCGTTCGCGAGGTCCGTCGGCTCGCGAAGGGACGTTCGCACGAGCCGGTGCCAGCAAACGTTGGTGCCGAGCTCACGCGCGCCAAGGTCGAGCCGATGGTGCGCGGGCTCTTCGCGCGCGCCGAGCAGGACGTGGTGCTCGCGACGCTCGAGAAGTCCGTCGTCTACGTCACGAGCGACACGATCGAGTCGATCATCCTGAATCACAGGTGGGACCGTTCGCGTTGGGACCTCGCGAACATGTACCTGCTCAGTGTTGGCGCGAAGCTGTTGGGCAAGAAGGCCCCGCGCATCGTCGGCATGAGCGAGGAGACCACCTGCTATGTCTCGACGGACTACTTCGCCGAGGACGACCCGTTCGCCGACTTCATCGTCCACGAGGCCGCGCACATCTTCCACAACTGCAACCGAAGCACGATCGGGCTACCCGAAACGCGCCGGAAGGAGTGGCTCCTCGACATCGAGTACCGGAAGCGCGAGGCGTTCGCCTACTCGTGCGAGGCGTACTCGCGTATTGTCGCGCGCGCGAGGAACCCGGCCGAGCGCCGGGCACTGGCGGCCGAGTATCGGGCGAAGCGGCGCATCTCGGAGGAACGCGTGGACCCGATCGAGGTGGCGACGATCATCGCGGAAGCGGCGAGCGCGCGGAACGGCTGGAAGGTGATCCTGGCGCGGTGCGCGCCGAAAACCAAGCCGCGCTCCGCGCGACAACTTGCGCGCGCAATGATCGCCGCTGGTCTATCGCGCCAGTAGCTCGTGCAGGCGCACCGGATTCGCCGGTACGAGTCCGTCCGCCTGCGACCACAGGCGAGCGTTCGCCGGCAACGGCAGGTACAGCGCGCGAGCAACCCCGAGCGTTCGCGCACGGCCTGTCTCCCACGTTACATGTGCGGCGATCTCGCTCAGCGCGTGCTCGGCGCTGTCGAGTCGCTCTCGCCAGCGCTCGACGTGGGTTGTCGCAGCGAGGTAGTCGGTCTTGCGACTGTTGCAGTGCTCATCGGCGACGACGAGGTTCTCTATCGCGTCCAGCGAGATGCGTGCCCACGGCAGGAAGTGATCGACCTGCGGCGACCGCAGCGGCCGGTCGCAGTAGAAGCAGAGCCCCTGCTGAAGCTCCGCCCAAGCCCGGCAATACGGGGCGCAGCGCCGAGCGATCCACGTCAAACAGATGCTCTTCGAGCCGGGACTCGGGAAGTTCGTTGATCGCCGACACTCGCATCGCCCACGCGCGATGCAACAGCGGGCGCAGGAGTCCGTCGACGCGAACGAGGTGACCGGCGACGCGCGGCCGGAGCAGGATCTGGTTGTTGAACAGCATCGGGTCGTTGAACTGACGGCGTGAGATCGCGTCGTCCCACGCGATCTCGTAGATGAACCGGTCCTCGTCCGTGCCGAATCTCTGCAGCCGCGGTAGCGGCATCTCGACCAGCTTTCACTCGACGTTGCGGACGAGGCGCTGGTACTCGACGAGGGCGCGAGCGCGGACGCGCGCGAGCGGAACGTTGCCGCCGCCCGCGAGGTGCGCACGCGCCGCAGCGATGAGGCTCACGATCTCGGCCTGGCCGCGAGAGTTCGGCCACATCATCGTCGGCGCGGCTCCGAACGGAACGACCTGCACGCCGGTCATCAAGCTCGCCCAATCGAGCGACGGCTACACGATCGTGCGCGTCACGACGATCCGCGGCGCCTACAGCGGCACGACCTTCGTGCACGTCGCCAAGGACAAGAGCACCGGTGGCCTACACGTCATCGGCGTCTGGCGCATCTGAGCTCGTGCCGGCCGCGCAGTCTCACGAACGTGCGCCGCCGGATCGCACGAGGATCGGGACTCAATGCGCCGCGCGGGCGTCCGCGCCTGTCTTCTCTTCATCCATCAACATGGCCAGCAGATCGGTAGAGCCGGGATCCTGGCCCGCTTGCAACAGCAGCGTGGTGATCTGACCGCGATGATGCGTCTGGTGGTTGAACAGATGCGTGACCACCCACCAGAGAGGATATTCGCGCTGCCGACCACCGGAGACGTAGCGCAGCGGTTCTCCGAACCTCTGCGCTGTGACGGTGGTCGCCCATGCGTCGAGCGCCTGGTCGGTGCGCTGACGTTCCGCGCGCAGCTCGGCGAAGTCGGCGAACAGCTCCTGGTCGAGCGCGCGCACGCCGTTCGCGAGGAACCCGTCGGGAGGTACGACGCCGTGCAGGCGGCCGAGCCAGATCCGGTCGGCGACGAGCAGGTGATTCAAGGTCCCGTGGATCGACTTGAAGAACGCACCGCGATCGCGTTTGCACTCCTAGTCGCCGAGGAGCGCCGCGGAGGCATACACCTTCTCGTTCATCCAGCGGTTGTAGCGAGCCATCGCGCGGACAACCTCAGGCGTCATGGAAGCTGGACCGTAGCATGGGCCTCGCGTCGCACCGAGCTCGGCGGCGGCGGCGGTGGCGGACTGTAGAGTGCGATCCGCAGCGAGGGCGAAGTCGGCGATCGACTTGAGAGCGCCGCGTTGAGCGACTCGAGAGATTTCTTGGCGGCGGCGTCGACGTCGACGTGTGTGCTCATGGTTTCAGCTCTGGCAACGCGAGGTCGCGCTTGTATGCGGCGAGGTCCGTCGGCGAGAAGACGCCCGCACGACGGATCGCACGGTTCGTGCGGTCGACGTAGACGACGAGCCCGCGCGACGGCCAGACCCACTGACCACTCGGATGCGTGAATCCCCACATCGTGTAGGGCAGGCGCGCTTCGGGCGGACCGAGCGCGTCGACGAGCGCCTTGCTCCTGTCTTCCGGCCCGCCCACGTCGATGCGAACGATGCGCGTCTCTCGCTGATAGACGTCGAGCGTCACGATCCGCGCGTCCGGGGTCACGATCGTCGACACGTGGTCGAGCGACGCAGCCGTCCCACCAAGAGAGACGTCGTTTCCGACGGTCCGCGTAACGTCGATCGCGAGCGCGATGTCGACGTGTGTACAGGTTGCGGGCCAGCCCTCCCAGAGGGTGAAACGTCGCTGGGTCAGCGCAACGATCGCGCTCGCGCAGTCCCAGCCGAGGTTCTCGACACGCATGTTGCCGTCACGCAGCGAGACGCGGACGCGATGACTGCGCACGCCGTATCGCCGCACCCAAGCGAGCGGAATCTCCTCCCATCGTCCACCGTACGTCGCGATCGCCATGACGAAGCTGCTCACGCCATCGCGACCGACCTCGATCGTGAAGTTCTCGGGACGATCGAGCGAGAGTCCGCCGAGATAGCCGCCGTCGAGCTCGAACGGGATGGCGACCTCGCTGGCCTTCGCGCTCAGTGAGACGGTGAGCTTGTAGCAGCAGTGCGCGCCGTTCGTGTACTCGACCGCGACCACGTCTCGCCTGCCGTCGCCGTCGAAGTCGTGCGATCGCCTCCACGATGTGTCAGCGGCTACGAACTGCCCGGCATCCACCGTCGCTGCGTCATTCAGGACGGCGGTACGTGCGTCGTCGCGGATCGGCCGCGCGGGTTTCGAGCCCGAACACGCAGCGAGCATCGCCAGCACGACGTGGATCGATCTGGTCGTCAATCTTCGTCTCGTTTGGGAGTGAAGTGAGTCTTGGCCTTTTCTGCAGCCAGTGCCTTCATCACGCGCTTCGTCACGTTATCGCGATAGGCGCGTGCCCTCGGTCCTGAACCGTTGTACGCGCGAACTGTCGTGCCATCGATCATCGCGTACGCGGTGAGGAGGCACGGCAGCCGCCGGACGCGTGCTCGTCGCTGAGGCCCCGAACAAGAACGCGACATCGTCGTGGCTGCGCTCCGCTGGAGCTGGCGTGGCGCCAGGAGTGTGCGCGGTATCGGAGGTGGTGTCAAGAGGCGGGTGGACTGGCCGAGCAAAGGGCGGCCAAACTGGCCGCGTGATCGAGCGTTCGGCGACGTGATGGTCGGCGTGTTCGGCTCCGTGCATGGAGGCGGCCAAATTGGCCGTCACGCAGCTCGGGCTCCGTTCGGACGGGGCCGCTTCGTCGGCGGCGGGTTCCGAAACGTGTCGCCGTCCATCTCGATGACG
>JBQCJR010000741.1:0-5214 GCA_051952595.1 Kofleriaceae bacterium | reverse complement strand
CGAATTCGTACGCCTGCGTTCACGCAGACAGCGCCGTTGCTCGTGGCTACGTTCTGGGTGTGCCCGCAACGACGCAGCGAACCGATGTAGGATCGGAGGCCATGCGTACGCGCGAGACGATCTTGATGGGGGTGCTGGCGGCGATGGGTGCAGGGGCGTGCGGCGGAGGCAATTCTGGTCCGGCCATGGAGCCGACACGACCGCTCGATCCTGACGATCAGGGCATCCCCGATCCCCAGTCGAAGCTTCCGGTCGCGCCGAAGCCGGAGCCGCCGGTCGTTCGGGAGCAGGCGTCCACCACGAGTAAGCCTGCCTACTGGAAGGAGGGCGACGTAACGGTCGTGGTGGTTGACCACGACTTCTGGTGCTTCAAGCAGACCGACAATGAGCCGTGCTTCGTCTCGCAGGATCGATGCATCAACGCGCGAGCGGCGATCGCTCGACCTGGTGCCGACGCATGCGCCCAGCGTAGCTCCGCCGGGTGCTTCACCTCCCGACATGTCCTCAGCGGAGAACCTGCGGTCGACTGCTGGAGTTCGATGAGGCAATGCCAGCGTGCCCACGGCGCTCGGAGCGTCGACCCAGACTTCGGCCAGGTCCTCCCATGCGTAGCGGCCAGATCCGGAACGACAAAGGATCGCCGCTCGGACGCCAGCGGACTCGATGGGTCCACTGTCAAGCGCCACGTAGTTGAGCGTGGCGTCGACGTTCTTATCATTGGCGCGCGCCCGAGCTGCTTTACCTCGGAGCTTGGTGAGGTCTGCGCACAAACCACAGCGCGATGCTCGAACGTTGCCGCGGGGCTGAATCGACCCGACGCGAAGTGTGTCGATTCCAACGAGATGGCGTGCTTTACGAAGAAGCGGGCCGCCAACGACAGCGGCGGAGCCCTGTGCTTCGGCAGCATCGCGCTGTGCGATGTGGTTCGGGAGACGATGGTCAACGACCCCGGACCGACCCCATCGAAGTGCCTCATCATGAGATACGAGCCGTGAGGCACACGCTGCACGGAGCAAGTCCGCGGGGATCACGGCGCACCGCCGGCCGAGTCATAGAGATCGTCGATCGTTACGCCCAGCGCTTGCGCCACCACCGGCAAGCGCTTGCTCCGTGGTGACGAAACGCCGTTCTCCCAATGGCTAACCGCGGTCTCGTCGACGTCGCACAGGTCAGCCAGCTCGCGCTGACTCAACCCAGCCTTTGCTCGTAGTCGAGCGATGTTGGAGTGGATCGTGCGGTGCCGAACCCGCTTTCCCATCCCACAGAGATGACAGTTTTTCTACCCAAGGGCAAGAACTGAGATGACCGGAAGTCTACCGTCGCGCTTGGTAACCTTCGGCCAAGTGGGCGACCAACGTCACAAGCGCAGCTACCACGAAGGCCAACGTCGGGAGATGACCGACGCATGGAAGCAGCGTGTTAAGGCACGGTTATCAGAGAACAAAAAGAATGGAGTCGAGCCCGTAGATCAGGCTCAACTCGCTCGCATGATCGGGGTTCACAAGACGTCCATCACGAAGATGTTCGCGAGTGGGGCGAGCGCGCTGGTTGACCAGATCTGCACCGTGTTGAAGATCCCTCCACCGATGCAAGAGACCAAGGACAACGACGAGCTCGAGGCGGAGATCCGCAAGCTCGACCCCAAGGACCGCGCGAAGGTCCTGCGGTTCATTCGCGAGTTCGTGATCGACTGACGAGACGACCTGGCCCACTCGCACGGCGGCGGCGGTGGCGAGCGCGGTGGTGGGCCTTCAGCGCGAGTCCATCGCGCTTAACAAGGCCGCGCGGAGGCGCATGGGGCAGGGGAAGAAGTGAGGCTAGTCGCCATTCAGTCCAGCGGCGGCGTACTGTTCCGCCAGCTTGGCGGCCGACTCAAAGTCGGCATCGTCTGGATCATCGCGACGAATGAACGCTCGGCAGAGGACCACGCGTCTACTGTCGCAGTATGCGACGAACGCAAGCCGAAGGCCGCCGCTCTTTCCGCATCCTGGAACACCCCATCTAACCTTGATGAGCTTACCGCCGTCAGCCGAGGCCCCCACGGGAACTACCGACGCTCCAAGCTTGCTCGAGCATCCGTCAACGGCATCGAAGTATCCGCAGAGGGTACGGCGCAACGCACGCACGTCAGCCGAGTAGTTTTCCTCGCCGAGAGTGTCGCGAATTCTTGCGACATCATCTCGTGCTGCCTCGGTCACGATCCACGTGACCTCATGGACCTCAAGTGGCATGCCGCCTAGGCCCAGGCGGTAGTGGCGGAGGCGGCGTTCTCCATTGCTGAGCGAAGGTCGTCTCCGATCGGCTCCTCAAGCCACGGGTCGCAGTCAAGGACCTGCTGCATCGCGATGCGCATGTCAATCTCAGGGGCTGGCCGCCCGGCCGCTGCGCGACGGCTTGCGAGAATCCATCCGATGTTCTTGTGCGATAGGTCCGAGATCATCGCAGATGAGAACCTGCTGGCGAACGCGCTGATCGTGCTCGCCAGCTCGAGTTCCTGAGAGGAGAGCGAGGTGAACGCTTCGAGGCGCTGCTTGACTCGCACCGGTTTTGCGCCACCGTGCGTAATCTGCTCGGCTAGCCCGGCCTTCTCAAGCGAGCCGACGATTCGCCGGTCGTACTTGTTGACGACGGGACCCATTGGAAGCGCGAAGTACTTCTGCTGGGTGACCGTCTGACCGAGGTCACGAAGGGCGGCCAGGTCAAGGTAGAACAGAGCCTTGTTTAGCACGACGATGTTCATCTGCTGATCAGGTGTCACCTGAAGCAGCGCCATCGACGCCTCCATCAGCTTGTTCACCTCGAAACCCACAACTCATGGTCTACCACAGTTCCGGTTGCGGGTTGCGTTGCGGTTACCTACGACGTTACGCGCACTTGCGTTGCGTAACGTTTTCTGATGTAAACGCCCGGTAATTCTCGGAAGTTGCGCAACGATCCCGTTACGCAACGTCACTCATGGGTGCGTTTCCTGGTCACGCTGGACGAGCCCGATGAGCCGGATTGGGTAGCAGCCGCTTTTGAAAAGCGCCGCCACGAGCTCGCCCTGCATGCCTTGCGCGTGATCTCCGGCACCCCGGTCAACTTCCGCCGCGCAACCCCGCGTCGTGGCTTCACTCCCGAGTCCTTACGGGAACTTGATCAGACCTGGCCTGTACGTTGGTTCAGTGCACCCACGGCGGGTGCGATCAACCCGGCGTAGCCGACTTGGAGAGGCGATACCGATGGGACAGAAGAAGGGTTCGAGGAAGAAGAGGCGAGCGCGCGCGAAGGGCAGCCGAGTAGAGCGGGAGACAGAAGATCTGCTCGTTGTGCTGCGCCATCTGCGCGCGACCGACGCCGAGTCATTCCGTGCTGTTATGCGTCTGGTTGCACGTCGGGTAGACCAAACTTCAACTTGAGCGTTGACAATTCGCCTCGGGTTGACCATCTTTCTACCCATGGCGAACACGACGATTGGCTCACGCGTCAAGCTCTGGACGCGTGAGCTGGGCAGGTTGACGGGGTTCACGTCCGACGGCTGGTACCTCGTCGTCATCGACGGCGAGACGGTCGAGCACGCTTGGCAACCCCATCAGGTGATGGTGCACGTGGAGCGCGTCCAGCCGGGCGTGACCTTCGCGCACTCGAACAACGAGGCCATCTCGGTGACGTGCAAGGCGATCGAGGCGGGATTCGACGTCCGCCGGTTCCGCTCCTCGGAGCACGAGGTCGCTCTCGGCCTCGGCGTGATCAAGCTCGTCGTGTCCGAGCGGGCCGCGCGCGGGGAAGGGGCGGGGCTGTAGCCATGATCGACGTCTTCGCCATCGACACGCCCGACACGGTCATCGTCGACGTCTCGCCCGAGCCGTCGTTCGCGTGGTCGTCCGACGAGCCTGCTCGCCACTACGGCGAGCAGGAGACGATCAGACTCATGTGGACCGACGAGAGCGGCGTGCAGCTGATCGCGACGGTGATCGCCACGAACGTCTTCCACGACGTGGAGGTCGACGCGGACCCGGACGTGCCGAACGAGGCCATCGACCTGCTCCGGTACGACCTGGGGCGGCGCAACAGCGGCCGGCCGTGCCTGTGGCGGCGGTGGTCGCTGGATGCCGAGCGGCGCGCGAACGCGCTGGAGATGAGCCGCGAGCGCGATCGGGTCGCGCGCGCGACGCTGCGCGCGCACATCGCGACGCTCGACATGGAGATCAAGACCCGCGTGGACGCGACCGCCGGCAAGGACGGTGCGCGGTGATCACCTACGAGCGTCGGCTGACGATCGACTTCTACACCGGGGCGAGCATCCAGCACCGCTGGTGCTGCTCGGCGTGTCCGCGCCGGGGCGTGTGGCTCGTCGACGAGTCCGCGGCCAAGCGCAACGGCGAGCTGCACGCGCGGATGCACGTGCAGCAGCAGGAGGACGTGGCGCATGGCTAGGATCTCGAAGAAGGTCCGCGAGGAGGCGGCGCTGATCTGCGCCATCGCCGCGAGCACGCCGTTCCTGTACGACCAGATCGCGTACCAGCTCCCGACGGCCACCATTGCGGGGTGGCTCGGCGCATCTGACGACGCATTCGAACTGGCGCTCGAGGCTCGCGTTCGCACCGCCGGGGACGGGTGCTCCTATACCGCCGTGGGGGACGCCGAAGCCGAGGCTCTCCTTCGGACGGGGTGGACGCCATGACGCAGCTCACGGCCGACGAGCTGCGGCAGATCCGCGAGCGGTGCGAGGAGAGCCGCTGGATCGTTCGCGTCGAGTACGCCGGAGCGATCCACACGTTCGGTCCATGGGACTGGAACAGGGCGGTCACCGAACGGGCTGGATACGTCAACCTGGATCAGGTCACCGCGGCCTCCATCGAGGAGGTCGAGAGCGACGTTCAGCGCCTGCTCGCCGAAGTCGATCGGCTGACCGCGGCGCAGACCGAGCACGCGGCGATCCAGGCCGAGATCGACCAGCTCAAGCAGCGCGTGGACCGCGCCGAGCAGATGGTCGCCGAGCGGATCGCGAGCTGGGTCACGACGTTCAACGAGTCGAACCATCCGCACAGCATCATCTGGCACGCGATCGCCGAGGAGATCCGGAAGGGTGCGTGGAGGTCGGCGCCATGACCTGGCTCCACCTCATCATCCTCGCCGTGTTCCTGCTCGGCATGCTCGCGGAGCGCGTCCGCGACGGCCACCGAGCGCGCCGGCGGCTCCGCCGCTTCCACCGCGAGGGCGCGGTGTCGTTCG
>JBQCJR010000740.1:0-16594 GCA_051952595.1 Kofleriaceae bacterium | reverse complement strand
CGTCGAGTGGATTCATGGTCACTTGCAAGTAGACGAGCTGTGGGGAAACCACAACAACATCGTCGAAGGCGCCCGAGTTGCGGAGCGCCTCGAGATCGAGTTGCTCCAGGTGGCCAGGCCCGAGGAACGTGCCCCACTCCACGGCCGCGATCTTCGTTGCTAGCTGCTCGCTCTTCCAGTCCCGCGCGCGGCGCCCACGCTGACGAAGCGCCGCAAGTCCGTCTCGCCCCTTCGGTCGTGACGCACCGACTGCAAGCCGGTGTGCTCGCCCGTAGTCGGGTTCGGCCGCAATGAACCCTGCGGCGGCTCGCAGCGCGGCAGCGAGCTCGCAGATGCTCTTGGTCGTGGAAGTTGGGTCCGTCCCTTCGACAGGGAGGACCACGTAGCCAAGCAGGCTCGTGGTTGAGGGGGCGCGTGTACGAAGCGAACTCTCGATCTCCGCGCTGGCTACAAGGCCCCGCCCTCGTCGCGTATCGAGAGAGACTGCATCGCAGGATGAGTCAGTCAAGTGCTGCGCGAGCAGCTGCGAGGTGCGCTTGGCATACTTGGTCCATCGATCGTTGTGGCGTGCGCTGACGCGGTCGAGGTTAGAAAAGCAGGGGTGGGCGAGGATGTCGGCAATGGCTTGTGCTCCTCGCATGTCGTCATGCAACACGCGACCGAAATCGAGGCGAATGGAGTACGTCGCTCCCACCAGCAGGTCCTTCCGTAGTGGAACTCAACGGAGCGAGAGATTCGCGAGCTCGCTAGGGACGCGCGAGCGGCCAGATGCGCTGCTCGCCCTCGGAGTCCTCCGAGAACACGTAGCTGTCATCCGGTGACACTTCGATGCGCGCGATCGGGGCGCGGTGGAGCGTCTCGGTGCGCATCGGCTTGGCATCGTCGACGCTGCGGATGACGATGTCGCCATCGTCGAAGCCGAACAGCACGTGCTTGCCGTCGTGCGTGAACGCGATCGGTCCGTTGGCGATCTTGGGCAGTGGCCAGGTCCGCCCGGTCCAGCGCTTCGAGTCGGGGCGGCTCCGCCACACGCGCTTCGGCTTGCCCTCGAGCGACCATACCTCGGCGAAGTACTCGCGCTTGCACTCGGACGCCTCGTCCATCTCGCACTTCAGCTCATGGACGTGGCCGAGGTCTCCGTGTGCGCGCGGATCGAGCTCCTGCGGAGGTGCCCACACGTCAGCGCGCCGCCACCACAGCGCGAGGTGCGTGCCCGTCGGCGAAGCCGCGACCATCCAGTACTGATGCGCGAGATCCGGGTCGGAGATCGGCTCCGGCGGCGTGCCGGGGTAGAGGCGCGCGACGCGCTTCCCGGTCACCGGGTCGTAGATGTCGATCCGCTCCATCGTCGCGGCGATCACGCGCCCGCCCGAGATTTCCCAGCACGGATCCTCGCGATTTATGGACGTCAACGAGAACGTGCGCTCGCCGCCCTTCTGTGTCCACACCCGCAGCTTCTCCGGGCAGCCGACGTCGATGCGCCGCCATGACGGCACGTCGCGCAATGGGCTAGGGTCCGCGGCGAGCACGGTGCCGTCGGGCATCGTCGTGATCCACGTCGCCCACACCGGTGCACCCGGCGGTGGCGTGGGCGATCGCGCGTCGAGCGCCGCTGCGGCGAGTGGCGCCGCGACGGGGTGCTTGACGGGGAGCTGCTCGGTGATGGCGCCGCGCCCGATCGCCGCGACGTCGGCAGACAGCCACCCGCGGAAGCGCGACGGCTCGGGGTACACCCGGGGGCCCTTCGCGAGATCGTGGATGCGGATCGTCTGCTGGTCGATGTATGCGATCGTGTTCTCATCGTCAGTGAACACGAGCTCATGCACATCGGTCGTCTGGACGCTCGCAATCTGCTTGCCGCCGCGCGCCTCAAGCACGCGGATCCCCTTGACGCTGCCGAGCGCGACGAGATCGCCCTGCGGCGAGATCTCGTGCATCGCCCCGCGCTCCGCGGTGATCAGTTCGACGGTACCCGCCGTGAGGTCGAGTCGGTAGACCCCCCTGTCTTCGGAGACCACCGCGATGGGCGCCCGCGCCGCGATCGCTGCGCTCTTCCACTCCGAGGATGGCCTTGCGACCACGTCGAGCGTGTTCTTCGTGCGGTCCCAGCGCAGCGCGTCGATATCACGGATCCAGTAGACCTGGTCTCCATCCTGGGATGCCACGAGATCCGTGCTGTCTTGGGGCGGCTCGGGGGCCTTCACGAGCGAAGCCTTGCCGCGCGCGAGCTCGAGGGCGCTGATGAGCCTACCGGCGTAGCCGACGAGTCCCTGCGAGTCCGACGAGAACTGAAACGGAGAGATTGGTATCCGAAATGCGACCGCCGAGAATGGCTCGTGCATTACCACGCCATCGAGCACTCGACTGGCGGCGAGCCACTTGCCATCGGGCGACACCGCCATCGAGACCGTCGTGTCCACCCTCCAGGGCAGCTCGTGTCGGGCGATGAGTGTTCCACCGTCGAGCTCCCAGATCTTCACTTCGTCGCGATCCACCGCGAAGGCGCGGCTCGTGGCGAGGCTCACCGCGAGCTCGTACGGACGATGCTGTGTGACCTGCATACGCGGCGATCCGATCGCCAGCACGGTGCCTCCGGCGCTCGTCTTGTCCTTGGCGACCACGACGCCCGGGTCGGTCGGAGGCGAGGGCGCCTGGCTCGGAGTGGCCACCTTGGGCGTGGGCGGCGGAGGCGTCGACGCTTCGTCACCGCGGCCACAGCCGGCGAGCGTCGCGGCGATCGCGATCGAGAGAACGGTGCGCATCAAGGTTGGGCCTTCTTGGCCTTCTTGGCCTTCTTGGAGTCCTTGTCGGGTGGGGGAATGAACTTCCCCTCGGGGCTGAACCGCAGCTCGTTCATGTTCTCGCCGCGGCGGCCACCCTGGACCGCCTCGGAGTAGCCCTGAATATAGTCGAAGTGCATCGTGTCACCGAAGTTCGACCCCGGCGCAAACCCGTAGCGCACGAGCATCTCGACCGTTTGGGCGTTGAACACGCTCTTCTTCGCGTTCGTCGGCTTGCCGGTCGTCGGATCGATCGGCCTGCCGGTCGCTGGGTCGATCGCGAGCGTCGGCATCGCGTCGTTCTTCACGAAACCGTGCTCGAGCAGCTGCATCACGGAGACCTCGGACACCTCCCGCTTGGTGTCCCAGGTCTGGTCTGTCTTCTGGATGCCCTTGCCGAACACTCGCCGCGGATCGTGGAGCTTCTCGATCAGCTTCTGCTTCACCAGGGTCGACTTGGTCGTGTAGTCGACCTTCTCTTTTGCCTGCTTCTGGCGCTTCGCGATCTCGGCCTTGATCTGCGCCTCGTACGTGGCGGCCTGCTTGGACTGCTTGAAGTCCTCGCGCGCCGCCATGCCGTGAGTCTTCGCGTACGCGTCGACCTCGTTCCGGCTCAGCTTGCCGAAGCCCTTCGCGTCGGCGCTGTAGCGGTCGGCGGTGACCTGGTTCAGCGCGACGACGGCTTGGTCGACGCCGAGCTCCCCTTGCAGTTCGGTGGTCCACGACCCGAACCCGGCGTTGAGGTCGCTTTTCACGCGCGCTCGCCACGGCGCAAGTTTCTTCTCGAGCTCCTTCGCCTCATCGCTCAGCGCGGTACGCTTGGCTTGGTCCATTCGCTTCGAGTTCTTCGCTAGCTGCTTCTTGATGGCGTCGAGCTTCTGCTCGTCGGGCAGGTGCTTGAAGTACTCGTTGCGCGCCTTGCGCAGCGTGGCCATCTGCTCCGGATTCAACGACCGCTTGAACCGGTCGGAGGTCTGCGCAAGCTCGTTGAACTGCTGCATAGCGGCCGCCGAGGTCTCCTTGCCCTTGGCGGTGCTCTTGCCGGCCACGGTCTCCTTGCCGAGCTGCTCGACCTCGTCCTCGTCGATCGCCATCTTCGATCGGCCGCCGCCGAACCGCTTCAGCATGTAGGCGTTGAGGCCCGCCTGCTCGCCCTTCTCGCCGCGCAGGTTCGGGTTGTCGTACGCCGAGTAGTCCACCGCGAGGCCGAG
Organism: Kofleriaceae bacterium; assembly: GCA_051952595.1. Taxonomy (GTDB): domain Bacteria; phylum Myxococcota_A; class Polyangia; order Haliangiales; family Haliangiaceae; genus JABFXX01. The sequence continues at coordinate 12,603 of JBQCJR010000740.1, read as the reverse complement.
CGCGTGACCCAGCATCCCCAGGCCATTGCGCTGCTCGTGGAGATCTCGCATCGAGTGCGCGACCCCCGTGGTCGGTAGCGTGTAGCCCGGGTTCTCCTTCTCGAACTGAGCCTTCGCGGCCTCGAACCGCTTGGCCGTGTTGTCGGTGAGCAACATATGGCCGTCGCCAGCGGCGCCGCGGATCGAGCGGAAGTGCTGCTTCACCTTCTCGGGGTCGCCCATCAGGTAGGTCGCCCACGCCATGAAGTTCGTCCGCGACCGCATCTTACCCTCGTCCAGCGAGATGGTCGCGCTGTCTGGGTTCGCGACGCTCTGCTTGATGTCGGTGGTGTCGACCGCCCCTCGGTAGTCCGCGCGGGCCTTCTCGGCGGTGGCCTCGCGCTGCTTCGCGAGTTCCGCCTTCTCCTGGAGGAACCTCGGATCTTGCTCGATCGTCGCGAGATCCTGCCTGCTGTAGCGCCTGGTCTTCGCGTTGCGCACCAGGCCGAACTGCTCGGCGATCTCGTCGCGAGCCCCATCGAGCCTCGTCGCGCTGTCCCTGTCGAACTGCTTGAGGGTCGCGTCGACCTGCTTCTGCTGGGGCCGATGATGCTTCTCGTCCGAGTAGCTCGCGTCGATCGATTCGCGGACGTGTTTGTGGAGCTTCTGGCTCGGGTCACCGATCCATTCGATATCCAAGCGCTCGCGCTCGGCCATACTGGTCGAGGCCTTGGACATATCGGACCATTCGGCGTTCTGCGCCGTCGAGTCGCCGCGCCCAGGCTTCTTCGCCGGTGCCGCCGTCGCGTCCTCCGTGGTCGTTGGTTCGGGCATCGGTGTCGGCGCGCTCTGCGACGGTGTCGGCGCGCTCTGTGGTGGGGTGGGCGCACTCTGGAGGGGCGTCAACGCGCTTTGGGACGACGTCGGCGCGCTCTGCGTCGACGTGCCGCCCGGCGCCTGAGTGAATGCGAAGTCATCGGCGTAGTGGCCGAGCGCGTCGAGGATGTCGGCAGGCTTGCCACCGCCCGCCACCGTGTACACGGCGGGCGGCTCGACGAACTCGTCTAGCCACGACTCATTCGCTTTGGCGGCGGTGGAGCCAGCCGGTACTGGCTCGGAGGATGGCTTCTTCGTAGTTCTGAACATTGGCGCGCGGTTCTGGCCTCGAATGCCTCGCGCAGTACTACGGACGAGGGCACGCCACGATGCCGCATTCAAGGGCGAATGAAACCTTCCGGCGGATATCGAGCAAAGGGTTTCGTTGAGGACCAGTCGATCATCCTTCGGGATGAATCGGGGTATTGCGCTGAACCGAGCCCAAGCGCTCGAAGTTTCCTCGCGGGTCCGCGCGCACGAAGCCCATTCCTTGGGCTGAGCGCAAGCTGTGACTACCCCACAAGCAACCGACAGCTACCCCGTAGCGCATCCTGCAGTGATCGACTCTCCGTCGCCATGAGAGCACTTCTTTCAGTAGTTGGGGCGGTTGTTCGCGCTGTCCATGTTCTCGGAGGCGAGAAGCGCGATCCAGGAGATCGATGCGCTGATCCTCGCGCTGATCGGCACGGTCGCGTTTTCTGGTGCCGGGGTCATTCATCACCTGATGGCGCTCAAGCCGGCGCCGCAACCAAAGCCGTCGGCCCCGGTTCCCACGATTGCGCCGGCGGCACCGCAGGTTCCGATGGTTCCAACGCCTCCAGGAGGACTTGCGTGAGGTGCTCGACGCCCGGCGAGATCACGGTTCAAGGTCAGCTATCTGGGCTCTCAATGTCAGCTCGTCGTGTTCTTCTGATGGTGGAGGATCTGAATGTGGCCACGTGACCAGTACACCGGAGTTCGCGGCGGGCTCTACACGGGCGTAGGCGGTGGCATGTACACGGGCGTAGGCGGTGGGGCCTACACAGGCGTTGGGGGCGGCCTCTATGCCGGAGTTGGCGGCGGCATGTACACGGGCGTTGGTGGTGGACTTTATGATGGCGTCGGGGGAGGTCTCTATACTGGCGTCGGGGGAGGTCTCTACACTGGCGCTGGCGGAGGGCTTTACACTGGCGTTGGTGGGGGGCTCTACACCGGTCCAGGAGGCGGCATGTATGCCGGTTCTTGCCACAATCCCTACCGCAGCAACATTCCGCCATGGCCGGTGTTTGTTGAGGAGCTGCGCAAGCGTGGTCTCCTCGACTTCGTTAAGCTAATCCTCGAGGCCAAGCCACGAGGTGTTGTGTGGTAGGTCCGCGACGGACCGGCGTCACGCCACCAACGAAGACGCGCACGGCGTGGGGAGCCGCTTACAGCGGCGACGTTGTCACGGGACTCGCACCCGACGTTAGCGGTCATGCCGGGGCCGTTTCGGGGGCCGGGACTGTTGACCAACCAGGCGTCCCGCGCGAGCGCGACTAGCGCCCCCACGTTCGCACGTGGTGCGGCGATCGCGCTGGTCCGGGGCTGGGGTTACGGTCCCGTGCAGCGGCGCGCGTGGGCGCGTTCTGCGCGGGGGCTTGGGACTATGGACGGCGGGCGTGTCCCAGGCTGGCTCGAACCGTTGCAGAGCACGCATGGGTTCATGTGGTGCCGTTGGGCAGCCACGTCTTGGGAACTAGCGCCTTCCCATCACGCCACTCGTTTACGTGAACGTCGACGTCGCCCCAGACCTCCTTGCTGGCATGGTCGAGAACGAGGATCTGGAGGCCAGGGTTCTCCTGCGTCGCCGCTGCGAGCGTGATGAACACCTTGCGGACAGCCGCCACGTCCTCGTCGTCGAGCGTCGGGTCGTCGCCCTCCTTCGCGTCCTTCGCGAGCGTGCGCGGGAAGTAGACTTGGCTTGGCTGGTCGAGCACGAGGATGCTGGGGACGGGGTTGTCCTTCTGGCTCAGGAACAACTCGTGGAGACCGATCATCGCGGCGACGTGGTACGAGAGCCAGTTCGCGCCGCTGCCGATCTCCCACAGATAGTCGGGCCGCCCGGAGCTGCTCGTCACCCGGATCGTCAGGTCGTCGACGTTCAGCTCGACCGGGTCCTTCGGCCGTTCCGAGTCGAGCCCCGGTAGCAGGCGCGCCATCGTTCTCGAGACGCGATCCAGCGCTGCCTTTTGGCGGTTGCTCGCCTCCGTGTCCGACAGGCCCTTGTGAAGTTCTTCGAGCCGCGCCTTCAGCTCCGCGACCTCGGCAGCGAACGTGGGATCGCCCTCCGGCGCCTTCAGCACCTTCAGCGCTTGCTCCATGCGCCCGAGGAACCGATCGACAGAGGCTCGACTCAATCGCTCCTCCTTGACTCGCTTCGATCGCTCCTCGATCGCTCGCTTGCGGGCGCGGATGCCGTTCAGGCTGTCGGTGACCCTTCGCGCTTGTGCGCGCACCTGGACGAGCTCCTTGTCGAACGCCGCAGGTACGGGCTCGACTTGCCGGGCAGTAGCTTCGACGTTCGCGAGCGCATCGCACAGGGCATCGAGCTCGCCGTTGGCGTGGTCGAAATCGCCGCCGCACACCGGGCATGTCGCTTGAGCGGTCTGCGCGAGGTCACGCATCCATCGTGAGAGCTGCAGACGGTCGCGCTGCTTCTGCAGAGCGTCTGAGTAGTCGGTGACGGCAGCCTGGAGCTTCGTCATGTTGTCGAGGCGTGTTTTCACCTCGGCGAGGTGCAACGAGGCGGTGCTCTCTTCCTTCTCCAGCTCGGCGTTCTCCTTCGCGGCCGAATCGAGAGCGGTGTCGGACACCCGTGCATCTACCGAAGTCTTGGTGACGATGCCCTCGAGCGCAGCGAGGATCTCGTGGTCCTTGGCATCCGGCGCCACAGCGTCAGGGCCGAGCAGACCGAGCTCGCGTGCCTCCGATACCCAGCTTTGAAGCTCGGCGCGCCACTTGGCCGATGCGGTGCGCTGCGCATCCAACTCGCGGTCCTTGCGCCGCAGCTCGCGCAGGAGCTGTTCGACCTCCCAACGCCGTGCCAACACATCCGGCGTCACGGCACCGAGCACGTAGGGGAAGATCGTGCGGAGCTTCTCCTTGTGCCCCATCGTGTCGGCCTTGAAGAACAGGACGTCGGGGTTGGCGACGATGTTCTGCGGCTGGAACGCAAAGGCGAGGAGATCGCGGAAGCTTGGGCGGCCTTTGAAGCCTCCCGCGAAGCCGCTGGGATCGAAGCCAAGGTTCGACAGTCCCGCGAGCTTGTCGAGCATCCGCTTTACGTCGTCGGCGCTGGCGTTCCTTCCCGGCACCATCCGCGGGATCTCAACGGTCTTCCCCTCCAGCAGGAACATGTCACCAGTGCTCTGCTGGTCGCCGGGTTCACGCCGTGCGAGCAGCTTCTCGCCGTCGTTTGTCGCGACCACGATGCCGAACCACGCGCAGGCATCGCGGATGGTCTTCACAGGCACGGCGCACCGCTCCGAGCCCAAGCAGTAGTCGATGATAGGGATGACCGCCGACTTACCCGTTTTCGAGGCGCCCGTGATGACGTTCAGCTTGTCAGCCACGAACGACACGACGCGCGGTTCAAGCTTCTCATTTCGCGGCCAGAGGACCAGTCTCTTGAGCTGGAGCTGCATTTCAGAGTTCCACCTTGAGCATGCCGGTGACCTCGAAGAGTGAGACGTCGCGACACCAGGAGCCGAGCTTTTCTGCCGACTTCAGGAGGTCCCCGACCGGCTTCGCTTCAGCGGGCGGTGCAGAGCGAGATCGTGGCCAGAGGACGGCCTCTTTGGGCACCAAAGTGAGCAAGCCGCTCCGAATCGCGATGCGGAGGGAGCGCAACGAAAGGTCGCGCATTGCCAGCATGCGTGGCTGCAGGGCGAGTAGCACGTCACCCCGGTCATCATCGGTGAACTTCGACTCGAACTTTCGCAGGCCTGACCCCGCAAGCGTACCGGACAACTTCTCCGCCGACTTCGAGTGGAAGATCAGCGGGAGGACCGCGAACGCCAATGGCAGCGGCGTACCGTTCGGGCTCGCCTCGGGCGAGAACCCGCAGGCGAAGCGCCAGAGAAGCGCGCCACCGAGCGCCGGGTTCTGCATCGCCTGGACCTCGTTGAGGATTGCCGTCACGCCCCGCCTCCGTCGTCGACGAATTCGCCACCAGCAGCGGCAGCAGCCGGAGGCACCGTCGAGGGCTTACGCTTCCGAGCAGGCTCGGTGACGGGAGCTACTGCGCTCACCTCGTTCTGGTCGTTTGTGGGCTGCCCCGCCACGAACGCGGCGACAGCTTCTCGGTAACGCGGATGCCAGCCGACACGGAGGGAGTCGGCCATCGTATGGAAGCTGCCCGGGACGAAGAAGTCAGGGACATCCATACCTTGAAGCGGCACCTTGAGTTGCTGGCACTTGGCGTAGAGGAGACGTCCGCGATCCGCATCGGCGTGCGCCTTCTGCTCGATGTCGACCACCGCTTTCTGGCTCTTCCATGCCCGGTCGAGGCTGCTCTCGAATTCGTCGAAGCTGCTCTCGATAACGTCGCCATCCTCGCTCCAGTTGGTTCGGTGGGTGGACGAGCGCAGGTAGTCGTGTACGGCTCGTACCATGTCGTCATCGTCGCACTGCACGATTTGGAGTTGGCGAACGTAGGTGCGGTCACTCAGCTCTTTCTGAAGTGTGGCATCTATGATGTCGACGGGGCTCGCGAGAAGAACGTTCTCAGCCCGATCGAACTTCTTGGCGGCTGCGACGAACGCCTTGCGGAACTCGTTCCACATGATGACGGCCGCTTGGCCCTGCTCGATGCGCTTGTCGACAGTTTTCTTCGCCCACCCAAGGAGGAACGTCAGCACGTCCTTCTTCTTCGGTTCGCTGATGGCAGCCATCCCGGGCATCGCTGCGAGATCGTCGTTGGGGGCGCCCGAGCCGTTCTCCAGCGTGAGGTTCATGAAGAGACGCGCGAGCACCTCATCGGAGGCCGAGAGAACCTCTCCCACGTGCTCGAAGAGTCCCTTCGGCAGTTTTGCCTTGCCCCCGAACGTCGCGCGGATCGACACGACCACTGCGTCCGCCGCAACCTTGCTCGTCGCGCCGTGGATGCTGTCGATCAGGTCGCCGCGATGCCCCTGTGCGACGTACAGGAGAAAGCGCGTGTCTTCCTTGAGTGCTCCAGCTCGGATCGCCCGCACCCAGTTGGCCAGTGACTTCCAAAGCTCGGGGCTGCGGTCGGTGACAGGGTTGTGCGCCAGTCCGCTCTTGTCCTGCTCGACGATGTCACCAGCGTCGGTGTGCGTCGCGACATCGTCCAGGTGTTCGATGGAGACCGACTGCCCCTGCTGCGCGCGGAGGAAGTGCGCGACGACGCGCGTGAGCTGGACGGAGTAGCCATAGAACTGGCCCGGGACGTTGGCGCTGCGTTTCGTCTTGGTCGCGTTCTTCTTGGCAGACTTTGGCGTGGCTCCCTTGGTCGTCATGCGCGCACTTCCTCTGATTCGTCGATATCCACCGCGAGCGCAGCACGGTCCTCCTCGTCGTAGGGCGCGATCGTGTGCCACGTCGACGAGGAAGAAGTTGGTCCTCAGCGCCCCCAAGTCTTCTCGCTCGACAATCGCTTCTCGATAACCTCGACGAGGTTCCCATCGGGATCCAGGCAGTGGAAGGAGCGTTCACCCCACGGAAGCGACACGATGGGATGAACAGGGCCTCCGAGGGAAGACGCGCGCGCATGCGCCGCGCGGATATCGCCGACATGTAATTCAACACGGTTCCTGCGATTCGGGGGCTCCGGCACCACGAGCCCGCCCGAGAGCTCCATAGCCGTCTGCGCCTCGACCAGGGAGATCGCGCCGAACTGCACGAAGCGGCTGCTCTTCCTCGTATGCGCGAGCCCGAGCCGTTCATAGAACGCTGCCGACGTCGCGACGTTCGAGACCGTGAGCTTGATACCTCCGGCGCGCACGTCGAGTTCCTCCTCGGCCCGAGGTGTCAACTGCATGGGAGGAGGGTCCGAAGGTCGTCGCCGGGCGCCATCCTGCGCCATCTCTTCCTTCGACTTCTTTCCGATCTTCGTGACGTACAGTGTCTGCCCGTCCGACGTCGCGAGCTGCCATCCTGCTACCGTGATGGACGGTGTCGCAGGCGTGAGCTTGTAGGGTTCTACGACGTGGGCGCGGCGTGCTCCTCCGAGCTCGAGTTCTCCCTCATGCCCTCCAACAAGTCTCTCCATGATGCTTTCGAGAGCTTTGGGAGTGACAGCCGGATGCTCCGGCGTCGCGGCTTCCGCGGGCCGGCGGGCGGCGAGCTGGTTCGCGACCTTCCGCAGGTACTCACTGTCCTGTACGTCGGCCCATTCTGGAGCCAACAAGTCAGCCCCTCCGAGCGCTCCAACGAGGCCGCCCGTCATGGCAGCGATCGTGTCCGTGTCTGAACCCAGGGCGAACGCTGCACGCAACACCCCTTGCGTGGGCCGCGTCGCGTATCGCGCGGCGAGATAGATCGCGGCGGCGGCGCTGATGGTGCCGGAGCCCTTGTCGCGACTGAACGCGCCCATCCGCTCCAGAACGGCGTCGTCGTTGGCGAGGACTCCCTCTTCCAGGCCCCTCAGCCCGAGATGGAGCAGTTGCCGCATTTCTTCGACGACCGCAGCCCAAAGCCCCTCGTAGTCTCGAAGGGCGTTGTTCGCGGCTTCGAGCCACCCGTTCTTGGTCGAGGACGCGACAGGCGGCAGGCCCCAGGTGGACGAAGTGTCCAGAAGGACCGTCAGGAGCTCGCCAAACCCTACCGTGTGCTGCGCACGCAGGAGCCACCAGGCTGCGTACGCATAGGCAGCGGCACCAACGAGCGCACGAGGGTTACCGTGCGTGGCCGCGCCGTCCACGACGACGTCCTTCAGCATCGTGGCAGGTTCGTCGCCTTCGGCGTGGACGACGGCATGCGGAAGCACACGCATTGCTACGCCGTTACCGCCCGCTTCGAAGTATCGTACCACGGCCTCAGCATCCGACTGCTTCCACGGGGCAAGGCCGCGCAGCCAACATTGCGCTGCGCGCTTCGTCGCGCCTCCACCACCCCGCTCGTAGAGCGTCCACAGCGGCAGCTCGTTCCTCGTGAAGTGTTGCCACCACGCGGAGCCAGCGGTGAGCCGCGAGCGCGCGATCGCTAGGGTGAGTTGCGTGTCGTCGCTGTACTCGCCCGCTCGGATGATCTCGGTGTGCGGATAGAACCGCCCGCCTCTACGTCGCTCCCAGTCGCGGAACGAGGTCGTAGGCCGTACGCGGTGCTTCCGATTGATGAACTCTTGCGGCCAGCCGAGTGCATCCCCTGCGGCGAGGGCGGTGAACGCCCCCTCGACACGGGCTCTGGCCACCGGCGGTTGCTCTTCCTTGCCGCTAGTCATAGCGGACCTCCAGGGTGAAACAGCGTCTCAGGCGGAACCGTACCGCCACGGAGCTGGTCGCTAAGCCAACTGGGCTTGAAGAAGTCGGGGGCGACGACGATCGGCGGGATGACCGCTCTCGCCAACTTCAACCGCGAGATCTCGCGCTTTGCCTGGGACTCGTCAGCGACGGCTACCCCGAGGATGTCCTCGCGAGCAACCCGGTCGGGAATGAGGACTTCCGCCTGCTCGTCCGTGGGAAGCCACGTGGGATGGTTCCGGGTGCGGTTGAAGACTCGGCCGTGCGCACCAAGCACCTCGGACCCGAACATGGAGTCGAATGCGTTCCCGCCCTCTGCGACCCCGGCTCCTCTGTTCGCCGCAGCGTTGCGCTGGGAGAACTTCGTTCCCGGCGCCCACAGGTGGTCGGGTCTTATGAACAGCACGACCCAGTCGGCAAACAGGTTCTCGTTGTTCCGCGCGGTCCTGAAATACCAAGCATTCGGGTACTGAATCGTGCAGCAGACATGGTCAGGGAACCCGTCGTACCGCAGGATGTCGGTGCGATTGAGCACCGCCTTCTCGTCCGTTTGCAGGCGTGCGGTGGACAGGATGCCGTTGGGATCGGAAGCGATGTGTAGCAGGTTTCGAGACGGCGTAAAGTGGCAGAGCCGGGTGATTTGCCGCGTCGTGACCTTCCCTCGAATCAGCGCCGTCATCGCGTGCTCCTTTGCAGGAGAGAAGCATCAGCGGGCACGAGTGCGGAGGGGGCGCCGGTGTGCGTGAGCACGAGATCCGACTTCGCGCGCGTCACGGCGACGTAGAGGAGCTTCGCGTTGCTCGCCGCCGCATCGTCGGCACCGAACGCCTCGACATCCGGCCGGTACGGCAGACGAACGGCCGACACGAACGGGACGATGACCGCGTCGAACTCAAGCCCCTTTGCCGCGTGGTACGTGCCGTAGAAGACTCCCGGCCCACTCGGCCAGCTTCCCAACTCGCGGTGAAGGCGCGTTGCGGAAATGCACAAGCGCTTCTCGAGATCTCGGTCCCGAAAGAGCACCGCGACCGTTCCCTTCTTCGCGTACTGCTGCGCCAGATTCTCGACGAAGCGCATCTCCGCGTCTTCGGAGCTGAACCCTACGAGCGCAGGGAGCGGGCCATCAGCCCGCGCGGACTTCGGCTCGATGAGATCTGCAACGCCTCGATAGAAGGGCGAGCGAGCGATGGCGAGGGCGAGCTGCGCGATTTGCTTTGAGTTGCGGTAGTTCTCCTCGAACCTCCACACGTTCGCGACATTGAGCCCCGCACTACGCCACGAGATCCTGTGACCGTAGATCTGCTGCGCCATGTCGCCGAAGAACGTCAGGCTCCCGTCTGCGGGGATGGCAGCAGCGAGCGACCGCAGCATCACCGGCGAGAAGTCCTGTCCCTCGTCGACGATCACGTGCTTGTAGAACCGCCGGCCGCTGTCACTCGCGAACTCATGCACGACGGTCTGCGCGAGGTCGTCCCAGTCGTAGGGCTTGCCGGCAGCGATGCGAAGCTCTCGGTGGTGCTGATACGTGGTGAAGAGCACGGGACGGCTCGCCCTCGGCACGCGAGATCCTTCCCGACCGTCGTTCTCGGAACTTAAGTAGCCCTCGACGCTCGTGATCCAGTTCTGCGAGAGCCAGCGAAATTCCTCCGCGATGAAGCCGATCGGACGGTCGAGAACCGCATCCGTCGCTCCGGTCGCCTTCACGGCATCGACCGCGGCCTGTGCGTGCGCCTCGGCGGTCTCGCCATCGGCGATCGCGTTCCACGACATCTTCCCGCGCTGGTTCAGGTAGCCACGGGCGAAGTGGTGGTAGTTGCGCACGTCGACCTGGCCGAGCCCGGCGCCAAGCGATTGCAGGTACGCCACGAGGCACTTGTTGAAGGTGACTAGCAGCGTTCGCCCGCCGTGGTCGGTGTGGGAATCGGCGAGGAACGCAGCCCGATGAATCGCCAGCGTGGTCTTGCCGCTCCCGGCAGTTCCGAGCACGACGATGTGCCCCGATGGGGGCAGCGCCAACACCTCTCTCTGTCGGCCGATTGGAGTCGGCAGCGTCGAAGTCATCTCAGCCCCCCAGGAAGTGTGCGGATCTCGTCCGCCGTGGATGACGGCCCTACCTCAGTAGTGATCGGCAACCGTTGCCAGCCTGAACCAACGTACACTAGCCGGCGAGTGTCCTTCAATGGTCGGCACTGAACAGGGGACGATCTCCGGGCGACTCTCGACAGGCCGCGCGATCGCGGCGTGGATCTGCGCGAGCCGGCCACGGTGGCGAACGACTGATGTCAGGGTACAGGGCTCATTTTCGATCTCCGCTCGCGTGACGGGCTCGACGGAGCGAAGGCGGACGTATGCCAACACGTGGACCTCGACATGATGTACGGCAGTGAGCAATGCCCACGCTTGATCGAAACGCTCGCTTTGGTTCCAGCCGCCGGCGGTGAGTATGGCTTTGTGCGCCGTGTCCCGGTAATCCGCTGAGCTTGAGGCGCTGCAAGACGAGCGTCTTGCACGCGGCCTCGACGATGCCGGAGCCGATGGGAAGGCCGTGCCGGAGGAACGAGACATACGGCATGCGATGTCGATGCTGCGGAAGTAGTCCACGCATCGCCGGATCTCCGAGCGATGAGGGAACCGCTTTCGGACGGTCGAGTGCGCGGATGACCGGTCTGGTCCCTGGCCGTCATCGCGCAGGGTGTCTTGCAGCACCTCGAAGCGATGGCGTTGCTCTCGTGTCGATGGCCCGTAGGCGGCAGCGAGCGCGAGGCTCAGGTGCCCGGCGGCGTGGAAGAAGTCGAGGACCTCGTGGCCGTCAGGCCGCTCGCCGGAAAAACGCTAGTTGTCGTCGACGCCAATCAGCGATCTTGAGCACCGTCAGGTTCGGCTTGCGCAACCCCGCGCCTGCTGATGGGGCTGTAGCTCGCGGCGGAGCGACGCCTTGAGCGTGCGCTGGTGCGGCTCCGGGCTGCCCGCCATGCGGACCGGACCGAGGAGCTCGCCCTGGCGTCCAAGAACGACACCGTCGCGCAACCGACCTTGCGATAGCCGCGGCGCCTTTTCAGATGAGCCCGGCCTCGGCCGCCTTGCGGAGCTTCATGGGAGCGAGGCGGGCGTTCTGCGACGTGTTGGTGATCCCGGAGGGAGCGGCCTCGGTCGCGGCTTCCATCGATGGCGTGCTCGCGCCGGTCGAAGGGGAGGGGCGGCACCCAGAATCTGTCGACGGCCCCAAGCCGCGACTCCATCGGACTGATGCTCTTGGCGGTGTGTCGTCGTTGCGATCGTGGTAGAGTAGCGATGAGTAGTGACTTGACCTTGAGCGGTCCGGCCTTGGTCACGTAGGTCCGCTTCGCGCGCACGCGCCTTGCCCCTCGACCTCGATCCCCGCATTGTCGCGACGTTTCGTGCGCGCACATATCTCCAAATGAAGTCAGTAGGTTGCGCGTGGTTAACAGCAGCTGGCTATTGGTTAACAGCCTGTTAACCGAGGTGCGAACTTGGTGAGCCAGGACGTTTGGGGAGCCATTTTCCTATCACGCCAAGTCGCGTGACCCAACGTTGAACGGAACTCCGAGTGGCGCGAGCTTCTCGGGGTTTCGTCTTTCTCGCGTCTTTGCACGGGGTTGCGCGCGTGGATGATGCGCGCGGTGGGTTCTCTGGGAGCTGCGAGGAGAACGCCGGGAGCGCGCGGAGGGCGACGCTCGGGGCTCGCGGGGCGTTCTCGGCGGCATTCTCATGGAGAATCTCGATTCTCTTCGAGGCTCCGTTTTACTCAAGCGACCGAGTGTTGAACTCACGCTCATGACGAGCCATCCGCGCTCGCGGCACGGTACGCCTGATGTGGATGGCGCGGGTTGTCGGGGTACTTGCGAACGAGCACGTCGTGTTCGAGCAGCGGCTTGAGATACTTCGTGCGGACGGTGCTCGGCTCTCGCCCCACCGCTGCCGAGATCTCGGGGAGCGTCCGCCAGTCGTCGGCGCAGAACGCCACGACCGCGTCGAGCTGTTCCGATCTGGGTCGCCAGCCCCGGGTTTCATCGGAGCTTGGCTCGGTGGTCGGAGCACTTTGCTCGGAGGTTTGCTCGGTGCTTGAGCCACTTTGCTCGGAGGTTGCTCGGTGCTTGGGAGCACGTAGAGCCTCGTCCGCGCCGGCCCGGTTGCGACCAGCAGCCCCTTCCGCACGAGCTCTTGAAGCTTGATGGTCACGTCCCGCGAGTGACTGGTCGTGAGCCCCGCGACGCGAGCGTGCGTGACCCCACCCTCGGCGTGAGCGGTAACGAGCGCGACGCGGCCGATCTCGTCTTGCGCATCGAAC
>JBQCJR010000739.1:0-3993 GCA_051952595.1 Kofleriaceae bacterium | reverse complement strand
TGGCGCGGGCTCGACGGTGGTGCTGCGCGCGCCGATCGAGGGCACGGTGATCGCGCGCCGCGCGACGGTGGGCAGCGTGGCGCAACCCGGCGGCGAGCCGCTGGTCGAGCTCGGCAACACGTCCGCGCTGTGGGTGATCGCCGACGTGTTCGAGCGCGACCTCGCGCAGGTCCACGACGGCGCCGAGGTCGACGTGGAGCTGTCGACCGGCGCGGCGGCGGTGCGCGGCAAGGTGATCAGCGTCGGCTCGGCGCTCACCGGCAGCCTGCGCACCGCGCCGGTGTACATCGCGCTCGAGGGCGACGTCGGCGCGGTGCGCGCCGGCATGTTCGCGCGCGCGGGGATCAAGGCGCCCGCCGGCCGCAGCATCGTGCTGCCCGCCGAGTCGGTGCTGATCAAGAACGGCAAGTCGCACGTGGTCTACGTGCAGACCAGCGACAGCCGGTTCGCGTCGCGCGAGGTCGTGGTGGGGCCGTCGGTGGACGGCAAGGTGCAGGTGCTGTCCGGCCTGACGGTCGGCGAGCAGGTCGTGGTCCAGGGTGCGCTCCTCCTCGACGGCGCTGCCGACCAGCTGCTCTAGGCCATGCTGAAGAAATTGATCGAGCTGTGCGTGTCGCGGCGGCTCGCCGTGCTCGCGTTCACCGCGGGGATCGCCATCTACGGGTTCGGCGCGTATCGCGCGACGCCGATCGAGGCGTTCCCCGACGTCACCAACTACCAGATCAACGTGATCACCCAGGCGCCGGGCCTCGCGCCCGAGGAGGTCGAGAAGCAGATCACACTGCCGCTCGAGCGCGCGCTCAACGGCACCCCGGGCATGATCACGATGCGCTCCGAGAGCCTGTTCGGGCTGTCGCTGATCTACCAGACGTTCGACGATGACGTGGACGCGTTCCGCGCCCGCACGATCGTCTCGGAGCGGATCTCGACCGCGGACCTGCCCGACGGCGTCAACGCGGTGCTCGGGCCCGAGGCCACGCCGCTCGGCGAGATCTTCCAGTACCGGCTGGCGAGCGATCGCCACACCCTCCAGCAGCTGCGCGCCGAGCACGACTGGGTGGTGGCCAGCCAGTTCCGCCAGGTCGCGGGCGTCGCCGACGTGCTCGGGTTCGGCGGGTTCATCCCCGAGATCCACGTCGAGGTCGATCCCGCGCGGCTGCGTGCGTACGGCCTGACGCTCGGCGAGGTCACCCAGGCGCTCGAGCGCTCCAACCGCAACGCCGGCGGCGGGTTCGTGCGCCACGGCGACCAGGAGATGGTGATCCGCGGCATCGGCTACCTGCGCTCGGCGCGCGACATCCAGGACGTCGTGCTCGCCAGCCGCGAGGGCACGCCGGTCACCGTCGGTGACGTCGCGCGGCTGGTGCTCTCGGGCACCCCGCGCCGCGGCGACGTCGGGCTCGACGCGATGCCCGAGATCGTGCAGGGCTTCGTGCTGCTCCGCCGCGGCGAGAACCCGACCCGCGTGCTCGATGCGATCCACCAGAAGGTCGAGGAGCTGAACCACGGCATCCTGCCTGCGGGGATGCACATCGAGGTCTCGTACGACCGGTCGCGGCTGGTCGAGAAGACGCTCGGCACGGTCCACCACAACCTGATCTTCGGCGCGCTGCTGATCCTCGGGGTGGTGTGGCTGTTCCTGCGCACGCTGCGCGCCTCGCTGATCGTGGTGACGGTGATCCCGCTCGCGCTGCTGATCGCATTCATCGGGCTGCACGCGATCGGGCTGCCCGCGAACCTGATCTCGATGGGCGCGATCGACTTCGGGATCCTGGTCGACGGCGCGGTGATCCTCGTCGAGCACGTGATCCACATGGCCCGCGCGCGGCGGCCCGAGACCCGCCGCGAGTTGCTCGGGCTGGTCGGCCACGCCGCGCTCGACGTGGCGCGGCCCACGTTCTACGCGATGGCGATCATCATCGCCGCGCTGATCCCGGTGTTCACGCTCGAGCGCGTCGAGGGCCGGATCTTCCGGCCGCTCGCGCTGACCTACACGTTCGCGCTGATCGGCGCGCTGGTGCTCGCGCTGACCCTGGTCCCGGCGCTGTGTGCGCTCGTGCTGCGACCGCGCGACGCCGCGTCGCGCGATCCGCGCTGGATCGAGCACGGGCGGCGCGGCTATCGCCGGGTGATCGACGCGATCGTCCGGCGCCGGGTGGCCGCGCTGATCGTCGGGGCCGCGCTGCTGGTCGGTGGTGGCGTGGTCGGGAGCGGGCTCGGCAAGGAGTTCCTGCCGCAGCTCGACGAAGGCGACCTCACGGTGTTCGTCGAGATGCCAACGAGCATCTCGCAGGACCGCTCGCGCGAGCTGCTGGTCGATATCCGGCGCAGGCTGCTCGCGTTCCCCGAGGTGATCTCGACGCTGTCCCGGCACGGGCGCCCGGAGGACGGCACGGACAACGAGGGCGTCAACATGAGCTCGACGTTCGTGCGGCTCCGGCCCCACGAGCAGTGGCGCGACGGGCTGACCAAGGATCGCCTGGTCGACGAGATGCGCGAGGCGCTCGAGCAGATCCCAGGCGTGCGGTTCAACTTCTCGCAGCCGATCAAGGACCGGATCGAGGAGTCGGTGTCCGGCGTGCGCGGGCAGGTCGTGCTCAAGATCTTCGGGCCGGACCTCGAGGCGATGCGCAAGTCGCTCGAGCAGGCCAAGCAGGTACTGCGCACGATCCCCGGGATCGTGGACCTCGACCTGTACCGCGACTCGATGGTGCCGCAGCTCCAGATCGATCTCGATCGCCAGGCGCTCGCGCGCGCCGGGATCGCGGTGGGGGATGCGCAGGACCTGATCGAGACCGCGCTCGCCGGCAAGGTGGTGACGTCGATGTGGCAGTCCGACCGGATGGTGCCGATCCGCGTCGGCCTGCCGGCGCCCGAGCGCGCGGACTTCGAGCGGATCGGCGCGCTCGCCGTGCCGACGGCCGATGGCGGCCGGCTGCCGCTGCGCGAGCTGGCGCGGATCTCGATCGCCCAGGGGCGCGCCACGATCAACCACGAGGCGAACAGCCGCGTCGCGTCGCTCAAGTTCAACGTGCAGGGCAGGGACCTCGGCTCGGTGATCGCCGAGGCGCAGGCGGCGGTGGCCGCCCAGGTCCATCCGCCCGAGGGGCACCACTTCGTGTGGGGCGGCGAGTTCGAGAACCAGCAGCGCGCGATGGCGCGGCTGCGCGTGGTGGTGCCGATCGCGCTCGTGATCGTGCTGGTGCTGCTGTTCAGCGCGCTCGGCTCGGGGCGCGGCGCGTTCGCCGTGCTCGCCACCGCGCCGTTCGCGCTGACCGGCGGGATCTTCGGCCTCGCGATCGCCGGGATCCCGCTGTCGGTGAGCGCCGCCGTCGGGTTCATCGCGCTGCTCGGCCAGGTCTCGCTGGCCGGCCTGCTCGTGGTCTCGGCGATCGAGCGGCTCCGCCGCGACGGCGCCTCGCTGGTCGACGCGATCGTCGACGGGCCGACCTCGCAGTTCCGCGCGCTCCTGATGACCGCGCTGCTCGCGATCCTCGGCCTGATGCCGATGGCGCTGTCGCACGCGGTCGGCAGCGAGACGCAGCGGCCGTTCGCCGTCGTGATCATCGGCGGCATGGTGACGACCCTGGTCGTCGCGTTGACCCTGTTGCCGGTGATCTACCGGCTGATCGCGCGCCGCGTGCTCGGCGCGCCCGCAGAGGACGAGTCGTGATGAGAGCCATCGCTGGATTGATCGCGCTCGCGCTGGGGGCGTCCCCCGCGCTCGCCGCCCCGCCCACCGAGATCACCGCCGAGCAGGCGGTCGAGCTGATGCGCGCCCACAGCCCGCGGCTGCAGGCCGCCCGCGCCGAGGAGCAGGTGACCGCCGCGGACCTCGTCGAGGCGCGGATCTATCCCAACCCGTCGCTCGGGATCGCGAGCGCGCGCACGGTCCACGGCACCGACACGATCGGCACGCAGCAGCACTCGATCAACGTCGACATCCCGGTGCTGATCGGCCGCCAGCGCGGCCGCCGGGAGCGCGCGGCCGAG
>JBQCJR010000738.1:0-3387 GCA_051952595.1 Kofleriaceae bacterium | reverse complement strand
GGGCCGCTCGTGCGCCCGTTGTCGCTGGTCCCGCCGTCGGCCGCGGCTGGTGCCGCGCAGGCCGGCGCGCCGGCGGTTGCACCCGCGGCGGTGACTGTCTCGGGGCCTGGGGGCGAGCCGCCGACCGCCGCGACTGCGCCGAGCGCCGCGAACGCCGCGACCGCGCCGAGCGCCGCGACTACGCCGAACGCGCCGAGCGCCGCGACCGCGCCGGGCGCCGCGACGGCCGCGACCGCGCCGACCGCGGCGGGCGCCGCGACTGCGACGACCGCGCCGACCGGCCCGATGTCTCCGGCTGCGGCGCCCGAGGCCGCCGCTCCGCGCCCCGCCCCCGCCGCGGTGCCACCGCCCGCGTCTCACCTACCGTGGATCCTGGTCGGAATGTTGAGCGTGGCCGTGCTGGCGCTCGTGGCGTATATCGTCCTCTCGTGAGGCACTTTCCGATCGCGCTGGCCGCGCTGGCCCTCCTCGGATGCTCGGATCGCGAGCGCCCGACGGCGGCGCAGGCGCGCGATCCGCAGCCGCCGCGCCGGTCGATCGAGGCGCCGACCGGCACGGTGCGCCCGCTGCCGCCGTACGCGATCCGCAGCGACGGCGTCGGGCCGTACGTGCTCGACGAGAAGATCACGTCGCTGATGCAGCAGCTGCCGTCCGGGCCACGGATCGCCAGCTTCGAGATCCCGGGGGTGGTCGGGACCAACGTGATCCGCGCCGAGGACGACAGCGTGCTGATCGGCGGCGAGACCGAGGGCACGGCGAAGTTCATCGCGGTCGTCGGGCCGGAGGTCGCGCGCACCGAGTCGAACGTGCACGTCGGCTCGACGCGCGAGGAGCTGGTGCGCACGCTCGGGCCGCTCGTCGACGATCCGCTGCGCGCGCGCGATCCGCGGCTCGCGGTGGCCGGCAAGCTGCCCAACGCGCTGGTCGTGCTCGACGACGCGCGGATCGCCGCGATCGTCGTGCAGAGCCCCGAGCCGGCGGCGGCTGCCGGGGCGCAGAGCGGGGCGGAGTGCAGGCGACCCACGTCGACCGCCTCGGCGTTCGGGATCTGCCTGTCGAGCGCCGGCGAGCTGGTGGAGGTCGATGGCGACGAGCTGGTGATCCGCTCGATCGAGCCGGAGCGGGCGGGAGAGGGATCGGCGCGGCCGCGCGAGCGGTCCTACGTGCAGCGCGTGCCGGACCTGGTGTTCGCGGCGCCGCTGCGCAACGCCGCCGAGGGCCGCGACGAGCTGGTCGCGATCGCGCGGACCGACGATCCGCAGCAGCGCAGCTGGTCGATCACCGCGTACCGGCTCGAGTCCGGCCGCCTGGTGCGCGCGGTCGATCCAACCGTGATCTACCGGCTGTCCGGCACCCAGAGCCGGTGGATCGGCGCGGACCTGCGCGACGTCGATCTGTACCTGGAGCTGACGAGCCGGGCCGAGGGGATCGAGATCGGCGGGCTGCTGGTGACGCGCAATCACGACAAGGTGCGCGACGTCGTGGTGATCTCGACCGCGCTCGCGAACCGCCGCCACGGCCGGCCGCCGCCGCCGCCCGAGCCCCCGGACAGCGGCCTCGGCGGGCACGCGACGCCGCCGGTGACCCACGCACCGGCTCCGGATGCCCGTGCCCCCCTGCCGGACGGCCCGGCGGTGGGCTCGGACGAGCCTTGAGTCGATCTCCCGTACCCCTTTGCCACGATTCTCCTTTTTGGCACAATCGTCGTCCCGTGGTCGGCTGCGCTTCCCTGTCCGCTCGAGCCCGCACGGCTCGTGATCTACGTCTCGTGGGGGCGGTCGCGTGAAGTTCCTGTGCGACCGGTGCAAGACCCGGTACTCGATCGGCGACGACCGGGTCCGCGGCAAGATCCTCAAGATCCGCTGTAAGAACTGCGCGAACGTCATCACGGTCCGCGAGGGCATGCCGGACGCGGACGCCGCCGAGGCCGCGGCGCCAGGCGGTGGTGCCGGCGAGGCAGGGGCAGATCCGCGCCGCGCCCACAAATCGACGACCGCCGCGCCGGTGATCCAGTCCGAGGCACCGGCGAACGGCGCGCTCGGCGCCGCGTTCGCGTCCGCGATGACCAAGCCGCCGCCGGCGCTCGAGGAGGAGTGGTACGTCTCGATCGACGGCGATCAGTCCGGGCCGTTCTCGCTGGCCGAGGCCCAGCGGTGGATCGCCGGGCAGCCGCCGGACGCCGATCTGCACTGCTGGAGCGAGGGGTTCGACGACTGGCTGCCGGTCGACAAGGTCAGCCACTTCCGCGGCCTGCGCAAGCGCCCGCCGACCCCGGCGCCCCCGCCGGTGCCGCGCGCACCCACCGCCGCGGCGCGCTCGATCGCCCCGCGCACCGACTTCGTGTCCGAGGAGACGCCCAAGCCGCTGTTCGCGGCGACCATGGCCTCCCTCGAGAAGGGCAGCTCGCCGGCGCTGCCGGTCGACGCGCGTGGCCCGCTCGCCGGGCTGCCCACGCCGATGCCGGCGCGCCCGGCCACGCCGATCGCCGGCGCGCGCCCCACCGCCACGCCTCCGAAGGGCGTCTCGCCGGTCGAGGCTCGTTCGTCCGCGCCTTCGGGGCCAGTCTCGGCGCCCCACACCAACGGCTCGGCGGCACGGCCGATCCCCACTGCCAAGCCGCTGCCCGGGTTCGATACCAGCGAGCCCGCCGATCCGGCGACCCAGATCGACTCGCCGGTGTTCCCCGAGCGGCCCGCCGCGCTTGGTGCGCCGGCCCCGCTCGGCCCGCCCGCCGCGCTCGCGTCCCCGGCCCCCACCGCGCCGCCGGCCACCTCGCCCGACGACGACGATCTCGACATCGGCGAGGTCTCGCGCGTGGTCAACCTCGCGGATCTCGCGCGCTCGGCGCGGGCGAGCGCCGGGCCGCAGTCCGCGACGCGGCGCACCGGCGCGCAGCCGATCGTGCAGCCCGCGGCGCGGATCAGCTCGCCCAAGCTCGGCGGTGGCACCGGCGCGGTGCCCCCGATCCACGGGTTCGGCCAGGGCGGCTCGCTCGAGGCTCCCGGGGCGCCGGTCGCTCCCGAGGGCGCGATCCGCGAGCTCGCGCCGCCGCCGCCGGTCTCGCACAAGCGCGGGATGATCGCGCTGGTCGCCGGCGCGATCGCCCTGATCGGCGCGGCGGTCGTGGTGGTGGTGGTGGTCAGCTCCGGCGACGACAAGCTCGCGAACGGCCGGCTCAACAGCGTCGGCGAGATCGACACCACGCGGCCCGACGACATCCGCATCGCGCGGCCCGACGAGCCGGCCGGCAGCGGATCGGCGACCGACCCGTCGCCGATCACGAAGAAGCCGGGCACGCAGGGCCAGACCTCCACGGTGCGGCCGCCGCAGACCAAGGATCCGGTGATCGCTCCGCCGGCCGGGGGCAACAGCCTGCGCGCCGACGAG
>JBQCJR010000737.1:0-2250 GCA_051952595.1 Kofleriaceae bacterium | reverse complement strand
CGCACGACGAACCGCGCACGGCGAACCGTCGGTCGACGAACTCGCGCACGGTGAACCTCGGCACCGTGAACCGGTCGCCCAACGAACCCGTGCAGGCGAACCCGCGCACGGCGAACCGGAGCACGGTGAATCCGTCGCTCGACGAATCCGTCGCACGTGAACCCATCGCACGGCGAGCCGGCGCACTGTGGACCCGTCGCTCGGCGCACCGGCTGGCGAGCCCGCCCGCCGGCGAACGTTGGCAGGTAACCCGGACGGCGAACCGTCGGTCGGCGCCGTCGCGTCGGCCCCGTCGCTTCGTGTGTACGCGAGGCCGGGGGCGTGCTCGCGGTTGAATGAGGTCGGCGATATCGGCGAAATCAGCCTGATAGCCCGGGCTGGCGGCGCGTGGCGATGTCCGAAAATCGGACGCTGTGATGTGCAGCGCGTTCGCGAGCTACCGGGCGTGCTCGCGGTTGGTGAAGTCGGCGATATCGGCGAAATCAGTCTGATGTGCTGATGTCCTGATGTCCAAAGATCGGACGCTGTGATGTGCAGCGCGTTCGCGAGCTGCCGGGCGTGTTCGCGGTTGGACGCGGTCCGATATCGGCGAAATCAGTCTGATGTGACGATGTCCGAGAATCGGACATTGTGATGGCAGGGCCGGACCGGAGTGGTGTCGTGGAGTGTCAGACCTCTGCGGTAGGAATATCGGCGAAATCACGCGTGAACGGAGCAGGGCGATGGCGAAGCGAGCGCAGCAGGAAATGGTGTTCCGGACGCGGGGCGGAAAGCGGCGGGGGGCGGGGAGGCCGCCGAAGGGGCGCAGGTCGAGTGAGCCGCACAAGTGGCGGCCGGAGCACGTCGCACGCAATCCGGTGCACGTCACGATTCGGGTGGCGGAGGATGTCGCGGGGCTGCGCACGAAACGCATGTTTGCCGCGTTTCGCGAGGCGACCTATGTGACGGCGAAGCGGGAAGACTTCCACATCGTGCACATGAGCGTGCAGGCGAATCACGTGCACCTGATCGTCGAGGCGGACCACAAGTCGGCGCTCGCGCGCGGGATGCAGGGATTCGAGATCTCGGCGGCGCGGCACATCAATGCTGCGATGGGGCGCAGAGGCGCTGTGTTCCCCGACCACTACCACGCGAGGCCGCTGACCACGCCGAGGGCCGTGCGCCATGCGATCTGCTACGTCCTGAACAACTGGAGGCGACATCGCGAGGATCGCGCGGCGCACACGAAACCGTGGAAGATCGATCCGTTCTCGAGTGGCACCGCGTTCGCGGGTTGGCAGGAGCTGGCGGGCTCGCCGGTGATGTTCAAGCAGCCGGAGGCGTATCGGGCGCTGTTCGTGTGGCGTCCGCGAACCTGGTTGCTCGCGACGGGCTGGGCGGCGCACCACCGGCTGATCTCCACGCACGAGGTGCCAGGCCCAGCAAGTTGAACGCGAGACAAGCGCGCTCGGCTGCGGTCCGCCTTACCTGACGAGTGCGCGCCCCGAACGGGCCCGGGTGCGCAACGCGCTCTCCTCGGTGTTCTGCACGACGGTCGCGAACGAGAACCCGGTCTTCGCGCCCACGGTGCTAGGCACCCGCTCGCGTCGCTACTCGCCGCGCCGGGCGCCCATGCCGGGCGCGAACAGGTCGCCCGCGTTCGGGATGCAGTACCGCGCGTTGCGACCCGCGTAGCCTGCAGCGCCCACCGCCGGCAGCCGGAACGTCGCGTCGTCGGCGCGCCCATCGCGATCGCGGTCGGTCGCGCGGTGGCCGTTCGGCACCGTCAGCTCGGGGTGATCGAAGGGCGCCTGGTCGCACTGCACGCGTGGATCCGTCACCGTCAGCAGGAACGCGACCAGCGCATCGATCTGCTCGTCGGTCGACTTCAGATCTCGGATGAAGAAGTCGACATTCGTGCCGACGTCCGGGCTGCCCGCGGGCACCGGGCCGGCGCCGAGCGGACCGGTGCCGGACCAGTCGCCTGTGGTCCCCCGCTCCGCGAGCTCGGCGTTGCGCTTGCTGCCGCCGCGCGCGTACACCTCCACCACGCTGCGCAGATCGCTGTAGCCGCCGTAGTGGAAGTACGGCGGCGTCAGCCCGACGTTGCGGATCGACGGCGTCTTGAAGCTGCCGTCGACGAGCTGGCGCTCCTCGCGCAGATCGAGCGGCGGCGGCAGCTCGCTCGGGCAGCCGGGGTAGGGCGGCGTGCCGCCGGGCTCCACCAGCGTCGGCGTGACGCAGCGGTCTGCGATCCCCGATGGATCCGGC
>JBQCJR010000736.1:0-12209 GCA_051952595.1 Kofleriaceae bacterium | reverse complement strand
GAGCTGCCGCCCGGCGGCACCGTGCTGGTCGGCGAGCAGGTGCTGAGCGTCACGCCCGCCGTGCAGCCCGAGGACCTGCCCGACCAGGACGGCACGTACTACTCGGCGAGCATCGTGCGGCCCTGCGCGCTCGAGGTGCGCCAGCAGCTGCGCGGCGGTCAGGTCGGCTGGGTGTACCGGCCCGAGGGCGAGGTCGTCACGCTCGGCCGCGAGGGCAACGACATCAATTTCCCCGAGGACCCATTCATCTCCGGCCGGCATGCCGAGCTGCGGCTCGCCGGCGGCGTCGTTTCGATCACCGATCTGGGGTCGCGCAACGGTACGTTCATCCGCGTGAGCGGGGAGCGTGTGCTGCGACACGGCGACTACGTGTTCTTGGGTCAGCAGCTACTTCGCGTCGAAATCGTCTGAGACGTTCTCCGTCCGGGAGCCACCATGACCGTCTGCAATCGTTGCGGCAAAGAAAACCAGGACCACTACAAGTTCTGCCTCGGCTGTGGGGCGGAGCTGACGGCAGCGCCCAAGGCCGGCGGCGACGTCGCGATGATGAAGACGATGATGGCCGATCCGGGGTCGTCGCCACTCGGCGGCGCACCGCTGGGCGGGAGCGGGCCGATCGGCAGCCCGCTCGCCGGGCTCGGCAGCCCCAACACCGCGCCGGTCCCGGGTGGACCGCTGCGGGGCCCGTCGGCCGCGATGCCGCAGGCGCTGCCGCCCCGCCCGTCCGGCCAGACCAGCCCCGCGCCCATGCTCGGCATGCCGCCCCCGGGTCCGCTCGGCGGCCCCCCGCTGCCGCCGCCGATGGGCCCGCCGCCGGGCGTGCCCGGGTTCTCGCCCGGGTTCGCGCAGCCGGCGAGCGCCGCGCCGGCGATGCGCCGCTGCCCGTCGTGCGGCAGCGACGTACCTCCCACGTTCCGGTTCTGCGGCACCTGCGGGTTCCGCATGGACGAGGGCTCGGCGCCGATGCCGCTGCCGACCGGCCCCGGCGCCGCGCTCGGCGCGCCGCAGGTCCAGCGCTCGCGGCTCTCGATGACGCTGATCCGGCCCGATGGCTCGGAGGGCGGGGTCCACGAGCTGCATCCCGGCGAGAACAAGCTCGGCCGTAGCTTCGGCCCGGTGTTCGAGAACGACGGTTACCTGTCGCCGGTCCACGCCCAGCTCGACATCCGTGGCCAGACCGCGTCGCTGCGCGACCTCGACAGCCTCAACGGCGTGTTCGTGAAGATGACGCAGGAGGAGGAGCTGGCGAACGGCCAGATCCTGCGGATCGGCCAGGAGCTGCTGCGCTTCGAGCTGATCGCGGCGCCCGAGCCCACCGCCGATGGCACCGAGCTGATGGGCAGCCCGAACCCCGGCTACTGGGGCAAGCTGACGGTGATCATCGGCCGCGACATCACCGGCGCCGCGTTCCCGCTGCTCGGCGACGCCGTCACGCTCGGTCGCGAGCGCGGCGAGATCAACTTCCCCGACGACGGCTACGTGTCGGGCCTGCACGCGCGGATCACGCTGCGCGACGGCCGGGTCTATCTCTCCGACCTCGGCAGCTCGAACGGCACGTTCATCAAGGTGAACGGCGAGCGCACCGTGGGGCACGAGTCGTTCGTGTTGCTCGGCCAGCAGCTGTTCCGCATCGGCCTGAGCTGAGCCGCGCGGCCCACGGGGCCCCGCGTGGCCCCCGCGTGGCCTCGGGGCAACCGACGCGCGGGCGCTACTTGGTCTTCGCGTTGAGATCCTGGACGCGCAGGCCTTCGTCGTTCTTGTCGACGAACTTGAACGCGTTGGGGATCTTGAGCTGGCCGCCGGGCTCGAACAGCACGAGCACGTCGACGATCTCGTCGGGCTTGCCGCCGGGCGCCTGCACGATCAGCTCGCGATCGCTCGCGAACCGCACCACGCTGCCCTGGCGCGACCCGAAGTAGACCTTCGCGTTGCGCGGGCCGTCCGCGATGAAGCGGTTGCCCTTGATGACGACGTAGGTGCCGCCCTCGGTGTCGCCCCTCTCCGGCTCGATGCCGGTCACCTTCAGCTTCCGATCCTTCTCGCCGCACGCAGCGAGGGCCACCAGGAGTGCGAGCGGCAAGAGCAGCGGCGAACGCCTCGACATGACCCGAAACGTACCGAAATTGCCGGCGCGGTGCCAATCCAGTTCGAGGAGGATTGGCACTGGCCCCCGGGCGGCTACATCAGGTCGCGGCGAGCGAGCGCGCGGCGCATCTTGGCGAGCGCCTGCTCCTGGAGCTGGCGGATCCGCTCGCGCGACAGGTTGTACTTGTCCCCGATCTCCTTGAGCGTCAGCTCCTGCTCGGTGCCGAGCCCGAACCGCTGGCGCAGGATGTCCGCCTCGATCGGGCGCAGCTCGCACAACAGATCGCGCACCTCGGTGGTGAGCGCCTCCCACTCGAGGTCCTCGGTGGGCGAGATCGCCTCGCGATCCGGATCCTCGAGCACCTCGCCGAGCACGCGGCCCTCGTCGTCGCCCACCGGCTTGTCGATCGACACCGATTGCTCGAGCAGCCAGCTGCGCATCTTCTCGATCTTGTCGAGTGGCATCTGGGTAGCCTCGGCGAGCTCCTCGCTGGTCGGCTGGCGCCCGAGCTGGCCGGTGAGCGCGCGTCGCGCCTTGGTCAGCCGGTGCTGCGCGTCGATCATGTGGACCGGGAGCCGGACCTCCCGGCCCTTGTCGGCGAGCGCGCGGCTGATCGCGTGGCGGATCCACCAGCTCGCGTAGGTCGAGAACCGGAAGCCGCGGCGGTAGTCGTAGCGCTCGACCGCCTTCATCAGGCCGAGGTTGCCCTCCTGGATCAGATCCGCGAGCGACATGCGGCCGTGATTGAACCGGCGCGCGATGCTGACCACCAGCCGCAGGTTGGCCTTCACGAAGTCGTTGCGCGCCTCGGCCGCCGCGCGGTTCGCCGCCGCGACCCGGCGCAGCCACTCGACCCGCGCGCGCTCCCGTCCGAGGGCACCAACGGCGTTGCCGCGCACGCCGATGCCCACGCTGATCCGGTCGATCGTGCACAGCGCCGCGTCGATGAACAGGTGATCCACGTCGGACGCGCGCAGCTTGCGGGCCGCCTTGCCGGCGAGCTTGCTCCAGGTCTTGGCGTCCGGATGCTCGGCGGCCTTGCGCAGCGCGCGCGCCTCGGGCGGCAGCTGCTCCATCACCACCTCGAGCGCGGCGAGCACGTGCTCCGCGGCGGGCGCGTGCGCGAGCACGACCTCCCACAGCATGATCTCGAGTGCCTCGATCTCTCGCGCCGAGGTGAACTCCTCCTCGGGGCGCAGCACGTCGAGCGCCGCCATGTCGCGGAAGTACATCGAGAGATAGGTGCCGTTGTCGGGGCGGGCCTTGCGCTCGCGCTGGCCCTCGCCGTCGTCGCTGTCCTCGTCGCGACCAGCGAACGTCTCGGTGTCGAGCTCCCGCTCGTCATCCGGGTTCGCCGCCTCGTCTGCCCCGCCCTTGGCTCGTGCCGCTCGCTTGGCGGAGACGCGTGCGACGCGCGTCTGCCGCTGATCCTGCCGGCGCTCCTTGGCGGCGCGGCCCTGCGAACCAAATCCCTGCTGACGGAACTTCGTGACGATGGCTGCCATCGAATTGCCCTTCTGCGCGACGGCCGCGCTCCGATACAGACGCGCGAGCGGCCCATTTGTTTTGGCTCGCATCGCCGGCACTCAGAGAGACACGCGACAACCTCGCGTTATTCCACTGCCTCGGGCGGAGACCCGGCAGAACCAGGCAATCGCCGAGAGGCAGTGGCGGCAGAGCGGCGGCGCCGCTAGGCCGGCGTGGTCTCTTTGCGCTCTGCTAGGACAATGATGTGGCGGGATTGGTTGCCGAAGAACCGCCCCCGCGTCTGGTAGCCACCGGAGACCTCGAGCACTCGGAACCCGGCAGCGTGCATCAGCTTACCGACTTCGTGCAGCGAGTACGCGCGGACCGAGATCTCCTGCTCGAGCTGGCGACCGTCGTCGAACACGACCGAGCGATTCACCTGGATCCGCGACGAGAAGTAGTTGAGCTCGACTTCCTCGAGCACGACGCAGCCATCGCCCTCCCACCACACGCGGGTCGGCAGGTCGGCGATCACGTAGTCGCGGTTGAGAATTTCGATGAGCACCCGGCCGCCCGGCTTGAGCGCGCGCGCGATGTTCGCGACCGTCTTCTTGTTGGTCTCGTCGTCGAAGTAGCCGAACGTCGAGAACAGGCAGTACGCGCCGTCGAACTGGGCCTCGAAGTCGAGCTCGCGCATGTCGCCGCGCACGAAGTTGATCTGGAGGCCGCGGCGGTTGGCCTCCTCGCCGCCGCGCA
Organism: Kofleriaceae bacterium; assembly: GCA_051952595.1. Taxonomy (GTDB): domain Bacteria; phylum Myxococcota_A; class Polyangia; order Haliangiales; family Haliangiaceae; genus JABFXX01. The sequence goes on along the minus strand of JBQCJR010000736.1, from coordinate 7,900 downwards.
CCAGCAGCGGGGTCGACAGGTCGAGACCGACCACGTGGAAGCCGCGCGCGGCGAGCTCCATCGCGTGGCGGCCGTAGCCACACCCGACGTCGAGCACCTGCGCCCCCGGCGTGAGGGACATCGCGTTCGCGACGAACTCGGCCTCGGCCTGCGTGGCCTGCGGGGTCAGGAACGGCAGCGTCCGCAGGTAGTCCTCGTCGAACAGGTCGACGAACCACGCCTTGGTGCGCGCGCCCTTGCCCTCGGGCCGCGGCGCGGCCGGCTTGGGGTCCTTCTTGACCGGCGGCGGCGCGGGCGGAGGCTTGGGGGCCGCGGGCGGTGGCGGCGGCGGATGGTGTGGATCCTTGGCGGCCGGGGTCGGCGGCGGCGGCACCCCAGGCTGGGTGGTCGACGCGGTCGGGGCCACCGGCGCGGTCGCGGTCGCGGTCGCGGGGTTCGCGGGGGTTGCCGCGGCCGCCGCGGCGATCGGCGGAGGGACCGAGGCCGGGCGCTCGCTGCACGGCTCGGCCGGCGCGGCGGCGGCGGCAGGCGCGACCTCGGCGGCCTCGGCGTCCTCGACATCGACCTCGAACTCGCCCGAGGTATCGGCGCGCTCGGCGAGATCCTGGATGTCGATCTCCGGCACCGACTGCGGCTCGTCGACGCGCTCCACGTCCTGGGGGGACAGCGGCTGGGTCGCGTTCGAGGTGGTCAGCTGGGGCCGCGCGATGTGCAGGGTCAGCGGCGGCGATTCCTCGGTCCGGGCCGCCGGGCGCGGCTGGACGACCTTCTCGCCCCACATCTCGGTCGCAGCGCTGGGCGCGCTGGCGGGCCGCGGCGGCGCGGGCGGCACCGTCGCGCCGAGGGCGCCGCCGATCGGCGGCGGGGGCGTCGGCGTGTGAGCGCGGAGCGGCGGCGCCGGGGTGGGCGTGTGGGAGCGCGGCGGCGCGACCGGCGCGACCGGCGCGACCGGCGCCGCGGTCGCCGCGCGCACGGCCTCGCGGACCTCCTCGAGATCTTCCTCGGTGAGCGCGACGGTCTGGAGCCGCTCCCGGCGGACCGGCTTGGCGACCTCGGGCTCCGGATCGGCGGGCGCCGTGGTGACCTCCGGCGCGTCCTCGCCGTCGCGCTCGTCGAGCGCCTCGGGCTCGGGCTCCGGATCGGCCGGCACGTCGAGCGTGGTGATCCCCTGGACCTCCACCGTGGAGGCCGGCTCCGGCTGCCTGAACCGCACCTCGACGCCGATCCCGGGCAGCCCCGGATCCGTGGTGCCGGCGTCGCCGTACTGGTTCGAGCCGGTGATGTCCGACTCGGCGAGCCCGAGCGCCGCGAGGTCGACCGCCGACATCTCGCGGGTCTGCGTCTCGAAGTCTGCCTGCTCGACCGGCGCGCTGACCGGGTCGATGACCGGCTCGATCAGCGTCGAGATGACCTCGGGTGCCACCGGCTCGACGAACGTGAGCGGCGGCTGCTGCGCCGTGGTGCGTCGCGGCTCCTCGAAATGAACGGCCGGCTCGCCTGCGGCGACCGGCCCCGAAGCGTCTGACGCGAAGCTGTACGCGATCGACATCGCGAGCGAGGGATCCTCGGGCACCGGCGCGACCACCGGCGGGGTGGTCCTGCGCGGCACGTTGTCCGAGGGCACCCGCAGCCCACCCCCACGGCGACGCCGGCGCCGCCGCTCGGCCGTGGTCATGCCGACTTCCATGTCGGACGGATCGTCGTCGCGCTTGCTCACGCGATGCCTCCGATCCGCTCTCCGAAGCGCACCACGTCGCCCACCGCACCGCCGAGCGCTGCCTTGCCACGCGGGAACACCATCACCACCGTCGAGCCGAGCCGGAACGCCCCGAGCTCGTCGCCGCGCGCCACCGAGATCCCGTCGAGCTCGACGCGGTGCCGCTCGCCGCCGGCGCGCAGCGTCGCGCTATCGGGCGCGTGTGCGAGGCGGATGTTGCCGACGCCGGCCGCACCGACCATGACCAGTGCGACGTCGCCGAGCGAAGGCGAATTCAGGTGAATCACGACCCGCTCGTTGCGCGCGAGCAGGCCCTCGCGCCGGGCGGCCACCCGCGGGTTGACCGGCCACAGCGCGCCCGGGATGTAGTCGTAGCCGACCACCCGCGCGTCGACCGGGGCGTGGACGCGGTGGTAGTCGCGCGGCGACAGGTAGATCGTCATGTAATCGCCGCCGGTCAGCCGCTCCGCGAACACCTCGTCCGCGAGCAACTCGGCGAGTCGGTAGTGGTGGCCCTTGGCCTGGACCAGCGCCCCCTCGACGGCGGCGCCGCGCGCGGCGATCACCCCGTCGCACGGCGAGATCACGGCATCCGGAGCGGGATCGACGGTGCGGGCGCCCTGGCGCAGCCGCCGTGCGAAGAAGTCCCCGAACGAAGGGTACTCGCGGAGATCGAGCTCGGTCTCCTCGAGGTTCGCGCCGACCGCGCGCGCGAACGCACGATAGGCGAACGACCGCAGACGCGTCGGCACGGAACGGGTCGCCGTCCAGCCGATGAGCGCCGAATATGCTGCACCTACGCTCGTGCGTCGTTGGTCCGCAGCAGTGAATCCTGGCTTGCTGAATTCCACGCGGGTACTCGGCGTCCCTTGAGTCTACAAGCCGCCGTGGCACCCCACGAAGCCCGCAGTACAACAATTCTGCCTAAGGACCCGCCGAGTTACAAGCGTGCCGCGCCGCCAGTGACGGGCGATCACCGAGCTTTTAGCAGTCGTAGTACAGCTGGAATTCCGCCGGGACCGGCCGCAGCCGCACGTGGTCGGCCTCGGCCTCGCGCTTCTGTGCGATCCAGGCGTCGATCAGGTCATTCGAGAACACATCTCCCTTCATCAGGAACTCGCGATCCTTGTGCAGGGCGTCGAGCGCGGCGTCGAGCGAGCCCGGCACGGTCGGGACCTCGGCCAGCTCCTCCGGCGACAGCGAGTAGATGTCCTTGTCGAGCGGATCGCCCGGGTGGATCCGGTTCTCGATGCCATCGAGGCCGGCCATCAGCATCGCCGCGAACGCGAGGTACGGGTTGCACGACGGATCGGGCGACCGCAGCTCGAGCCGCTTGGCTTTGGGCGAGCTCGAGTACATCGGGATGCGGACCGACGCCGAGCGGTTGCGCGCCGAGTACGCGAGGTTGACCGGCGCCTCGTAGCCCGGGACCAGCCGGCGGTAGCTGTTGGTGGTCGGGTTCGCGAACGCGCAGATCGCGCCGGCGTGCTTGAGCAGGCCACCGATGTAGTACAGCGCGAGGTCGCTCATGCCCGCGTAGCCATCGCCGGCGAACAGCGGCTTGCCCGCCTTCCACAGCGACTGGTGGGTGTGCATGCCCGAGCCGTTGTCGCCGTACAGCGGCTTCGGCATGAACGTGGCCGTCTTGCCGTACTGGCGGGCGACGTTCTTGACGATGTGCTTGTACCAGAGCACCTGGTCCGCCATCTTCACGATGGTGTCGTACTTCATGTCGATCTCGGCCTGACCGGCCGTCGCCACCTCGTGGTGGTGGGTCTCGATCGTGATGCCGACGGCCTGCATCACCATCACCATCTGGGTCCGCAGATCGGAGAGCTGGTCGGTCGGCCCGGCGACGCAGTAACCGCCCTTGACCGGCGGCTTGAAGCCCTTGTTGCCCCCGCCCTCGCTGCGCTTGTTGTTCCAGCCGGCCTCGTCGGAGTCGATGTGGAAGAACGCGTGGTGGGCGTCCTCGGAGTACTGGATCGAATCGAAGATGAAGAACTCGGCCTCGGGGCCGAAGAACGCGGTGTCGGCGATCCCGGTGGACTTCAGGTACGACACCGCGCGCTTGGCGAGCGTGCGTGGATCGCGCACGTACGGCTCGTGGGTGATCGGATCGATCACGTCGCACAGCAGCGACAGCGTCGGCATCTTGAGGAACGGATCCATCACCGCCGTCGTCGGATCCGGCTTGAGCAGCATGTCGGACGAGTTGATCGCGCGCCAGCCGGCGATCGACGAGCCATCGAACCCGAAGCCCTCCTCGATGCCCTCCTCGAGGCGCTCGATCGGAAACGTCAGGTGCTTCCACTGGCCCAGGAAGTCGACGAACTTCACGTCGAGCATCTTGGCGCCGTGTCTCTTCACGTAATCGTTCAACTCGCTGGGCGTCATGGGACCGGTTCTCCTCTGGTTACCTAGATCGCGTCCTCACCGGTCTCGCCGGTGCGGATTCGGATGACTTCGTCGACCGGGGTGATGAAGATCTTGCCGTCGCCGATCTTCCCGGTGCGCGCGGCCTCGGTGATCACGGTGACCACCTGCTGAACGCTGTCGTTCGGCACGATGATCTCGACCTTCACCTTCGGCACGAAATCGACGACGTAGGCCGAGCCCCGGTAGACCTCCTTCTTGCCCCCGGTGCGACCGAAGCCCTTGACCTCGGTGACCGTCATCCCGTGCACGCCGATCTCGGCGAGGCGTTCCTTGACCTCGTCGAGCTTGAACGGCTTGATGATGGCCTCGACCTTCTTCATAGCCGGATCGTTAGCCCACGTTTTGTTTCCGGTGGGTTTCGCGCCGGGAAAAAGGGCGGACAGCGGGCGCGCGGCTCAGCGGCCAGATCGATCGCGCCCCGGCGCACGGCCGCGGCGCGCGATCACTCCCGCATCTTCGCGGTGAACGCGTCGATCTTGCGCATGGCCGCGTCGAGGTTGTCCGCGTTCATCTTGAACGTGATGAAGTTGGTCAGATCGGCCCACTCGCTCGAGAGCCGCTCGCCGTGCGACGTCTTGTACGACGCGTAGGCGCGGCTGACCGCCTGGAACCGCGCGCTGACCTGCTCGCGCGACAGGCCCTCGGGTTTCTTCTCGGGGCGATCCGACTTCTCGATCCGGTCGCGGCGATCGCGCGGCGGGCGCTGGCGGTGGGCGGGCGCATCGGGCTCGGGCCTCATCTCGATCTCGGCCGGCACGGGCGCGACGACCGCGACCTCGGGGCGCGGCCCGGGCGGATCGATCGGGACGACGGTGATCTCGGGGCGCTTGCCGGCCACCGCGGGCGCCTGGACCGGCTCGCCGGCGCGCCGGTGCAGAGCGAGCGCGGCGAGCCCCACGCCGACCACGAGGATGGCACCGCCCGCGATCGCGTAGAGCCGGCGGAGCCGGGGCGGCGGCACGAAGCGAACGGCGGTGCCGGTGCCATCGGCGAGCGAGGGCTCCTCGATGCTCGGAGCCGGCCGCGGCGCCGGGCGATCGAGCGACGGCTCGATCGGCTGCTCGAGCGCCCCGGTCGGCGGCGCCATCGTGTCGAGCGCGGGCGAAGGGCGTGGCGCGGCGAGCTTGCCGCGCGGCGCGGCGCCGGCCGGGACCTCGGCGAGCGGCAGCTGCGCGAGCGCGAACGACACCGTCGAGATCGTCTGGGTGTGGAAGTGCTCCTGGAAGTCGGCGAGGTGCGTGCTCGCGACCCTCTCGTGCAGCTCGCGCTGCGCGGTCATCTCCTCGGCGAACAACTCGCGCATGTACGCGCCGAGCTGATCGGTGGAGATCGTCGGGTTGACCGCGACGAGCGAGTGCTGGATCGCATCGCGGAACTCCGCCGCGGTCTGGTAGCGATCCGCCGCCTGCGGGCGGAGCGCGATCGCGACCAGGTCGTCGTACCGCCGGAGCACCGGATCGACCTCCGAGGGCAGCCGGTGCTCGCCCTTGGTCACCTTGCGAGCGAGCGCGCGGTAGTCCGGCTCGGGGCCGGCCTCGTACAGCCGCTGCCCGGTGAGCAGCTCGTAGAGCACCACGCCGGCGGCGTAGATGTCGGTGCGGTGATCGACCACGCCGCCGCGGATCAGCTGCTCCGGGGCCATGTAGCCGAACTTGCCGAACCCCATCTTGGGATCGGTGGCGGTGCCGCGGATCGCGCTCTTGGCGATCCCGAAGTCGATCACCTTGGTCTCGCCCTCGAACGACACCAGCACGTTCGGCGGCGAGATATCGCAGTGGACCAGGTTGAGCGACGCGCCATCGGCGCTGGTCCGCCGGTGCGCGTACGCGAGGCCGTTCGCGAGCTCGCGGCCGATGAACAGCGCGAGATCCACCGGCAGGCGCTGGGCGCGGTGGCCGAGCAGCGCGAGGGTGCGGCGCAGGTCGCGGCCCTCGACGTACTCGAGCGCCAGGAAGTACTCGTCGCCGACCCGCCCGACCTCGAACACCTGGGCGACGTTGACGTGCTGGAGCTTGATCGCGACCTGGGCCTCGTCGACGAACCGCGAGATAAACTGCGCGTCGGCGGCGAGGTGCGGCAGCACCTTCTTGATCACCGCGAGCTTCTCGAATCCGGCGAGCCCGTGCTTGGCGAGGAAGATCTCGCCCATCCCGCCGCGCGACAGCCGCTGGACGAGCAGGTAGCGCCCGAACACCTGCGGAAGGCTCGGGTCCTGCCGGCCGAACGGCCCGGTGTGTGGCCCCCTGTCAGTCATCGCCTGCAACGCTGTGGACCATCCTAACCCGGGACCCGATTGGTACAACGAACGCGATCGATCCCCCAAGAGATCTGTGGGGCCTCACGGTTCGACTGGGGTATCGCGTGGTTGTGCGCCGGCGCGCGATTCTGATAGCGTCGACGTTCGATGCGGAGGCTGATGCTCCTCGCCGCCGTGGGTGGGGCGATCGGTTGTGGGACCGAAGCGCCCGCGGGCGGAGTGTCGCTCGTGCTCGACATCCCGAACGGTGCGCTCGATCCGGCGGGGTTCACCACGGTCGAGGTCACGTTCCACGAGCCGAACGGCGACGTGGTCCGCTCCGCCGCGATCAGCGCCGAACGCACGTTCGATCTCGGCGACCTCGCGCCGAGCGGCGAGCTGTGGGTCGAGGCGACGCTGCGCAACGACGCCGGCACCGCGCTCGGCTATGGGCGCACCGCGACCACGGTCGCGCTCGAGGCGGGCGCGCAGATCGTCGTGCCGGTGCGCCGACCGATCGTGTACTTCGCCGGGCTGGTCAGCGACGTCAACATCCAGACCTCCGAGGTCACCTGGAGCAACGCGCCGGCCACGGTCAGCGACCTCTCGCTCGGCGGCAACCTCGACGGACGAAGCCGCATCGGCACCCGCGCGGTGCTGATGATCGCCGCCGGGCCCGAGCTCTACATGGTCGAGCAATCGACCAGCAATCCGCGCGGCGATCTGGTGGGCCCCGCGATGGTGCGCCCGGTGGCGGCGAGCGACCACGCGATCGCCGCGCCGCTGCCCGGCACGGCCTCGGGCGGCGTGCTCGACGGCGCCGGCAGCGACGACGGCAAGACCCTGGTGATCGGCACGACGACCAAGCTGTTCGTCGTCGACACCACGAGCGGCGCGGTCCGCGAGGTCGCGAGCGGCGCGTTCTCGCGGGTCGCGATGATCGCCGGGCCCGACGGCGCGACCGGCGCGATCGCGGTCAAGAACCGGCCGGTCACCACCGGCGGGAGCTGCGCGGAGACCGCCGAGCTGGTGTGGGTCGAGCTCGGCACCGAGATCGACGACGTGCGCACGATCGCGACCGGCTCGTTCACCGACGTGGCCTCGGATCGCGGCAAGGCGTACTTCGTGGACTGCAACGGCCAGCTCGGCGAGGCCTCCGCGTCGGGCACCACGATGATCCGCTCGCAGCTCGGCCGGGCCACCGCGCTCGCCGTCTCGAGCAACCAGGCGTATATCGGGATCGAGCGGCCGGCGGCGGGCGGCGTCGCGGCGGCGCTGTCGCTGCTGGTCGCGCCGCTCGCCGATGCCTCGCCGCCGCGCGTGTTGTGGAGCGAGGCCTCGCGCCAGGTGCTCGACGCGCCGGATTACCCGGGAGTGCAGCGGCTGATGTCGGCGGATCGCGCCGCGTTCGGCCAGCTCGAGGTCGGCGCGGGCGGCGACTACGTCGCGGCGACGATGAGCTCGCACTTCTTCGGCCCGCGGGTCGCGGCGGCGAACTTCCCGGAGAT
>JBQCJR010000735.1:0-2213 GCA_051952595.1 Kofleriaceae bacterium | reverse complement strand
GAGCTTGGCGAGCCCGACCGCGAGCAACCACGCGGCGTCGAGGTGGCCGGGATCGGCGGCGAGCGCCTGGCGGCAGGTCGCGACGACGGCCGGCCAGTCCCCGGCCGCCTCCGCCTTGCGTGCGTTGCGGAACGCCGGCTGGCCCGCCCGCTTGCGCCACTGGAACGCCGCGAGATCCGGCAGCCCGAGCGGGAGCGCCGCGACCTCGACCTGGGCCGGCGCGGCGTCGTGCGAGATCTCCGCATCGCGGGGCGTGGGCGGCGGCTGCGACGAGCTCCGGCTGCCACACGCGGCTGCCGCGAGGCAAGCGAGTGCGTACCGACGGCGGCTCATCGAATCCCGGAGGTACCACGACCCGACCGCGCACGCGAAGGTCTCTGACTGGAAGGCTCTTCAGGCGGGATTGCGGGGCCCGGGCGTCCCTGATATGAAGCGCCGCCCGTGTCTTCTCGACGTGTCGCCATCCGGCTCGGACTCGTGCTGATCGGGGCCTGCCAGGCGCGGCCCTCGACGGACGATCCCGCCATGGCGGAGGCAGCGCGCACGACGATCGAGCTGCGCGATGCAGAAGGAATGGTGACCGCACGCGTCGTGCCTGGCCGGCCTTGCCGCGCGAGCGTCGATGGCGTCGAGCTGCTGGTTGGAGCCCAGCCGCTGGTCGCTCAGCACGGCGCCGCGCGCTGGACCGGCGAAGATGCCGCGAACGGAACCACGTTCAAGAAGAACGACGCCGCGATCGCCCGCATCCACGCCCGGCAGCTGTTCGATGGCGAAGGCACGCCGATCCTGCGCGTGCTGGACAACGGGGACCTCGCCAACCCCGCAGGCGCGATCGTCGGTCGCGCCACCGCGACCGGGCGCGATGTCACGGTCCGCCAACCCCGCGGTGACGCCACCGTCACCAACACCCACGATGTGGTCCTCGCAGCGATGCTCGCCGCGCGCGACGCCAGCCCGGAGGTGCGCGCCCTCGCGGCGTGTCACCTCCTCTTCTCCAGCGAAAAGTCGTCTTAGATGTCCGGGTCCATTCGCAATGTCGCCATCATCGCCCACGTCGATCACGGCAAGACCACGCTCGTCGATGGTCTGCTGAAACAGGCGGGCACCTTCCGCACCGGTGAGGTCGTCGCCGAGCGCGCGATGGACTCCAACGATCTCGAACGAGAGCGCGGGATCACCATCCTCAGCAAGTGCACCGCCGTCACCTGGAAGGGCGTGCGGATCAACATCGTCGACACCCCCGGCCACGCCGACTTCGGCGGCGAGGTCGAGCGCGTGCTCGGCATGGTCGACTGCGTGCTGCTGCTGGTCGACGCCTACGAGGGCGCGATGCCGCAGACGCGGTTCGTGACCCAGAAGGCGTTCGAGATGGGGCTCAAGCCGATCGTCGTGGTCAACAAGATCGATCGCCCCGGCGTCGATCCACACGAGGTGCTCGACCAGGTGTTCGCGCTGTTCGACTCGCTCGGCGCGAGCGACGAGCAGCTCGACTTCCCGGTGATCTACGCGTCCGGCCGACAGGGCTTCGCGGTCCGCGAGCTCGAGGACGAGCGCAAGGATCTGGGCCCGATCCTCGACCTGATCGTCGAGAAGGTGCCGCCGGCGTCCGGCGATCCCGAGGCGCCGCTGTGCATGCAGGTGGCCACGCTCGACTACGACGACTACCTCGGCTACATGGCGATCGGCCGGATGCGCGCCGGCCGCAGCAAGGTGGGCGATCGCGTGCTGCTCGCCCACCGCGATGGCACCAAGGAGGAGTTCCGGGTCCAGAAGGTGCTCGGGTTCCAGGGCCTCAAGCGGTTCGAGCTCGCCGAGGCGCGCGCCGGAGACATCGTGGCGTTCACCGGCATGCAGGAGCTCAATGTCGGCGAGACGATCACGTCGATCGCGCAGCCGACGATCCTGCCGCTCCTGAAGGTCGACGCGCCGACGATCACGATGAACTTCCGGGTCAACGACGGCCCGTTCGCGGGCCGCGAAGGCAAGTACGTCACGTCGCGTAACCTCGCCGAGCGCCTGCAGCGCGAGCTCAAGAGCAACGTCGCGCTGCGCGTCGAGGAGACCGCGGATGCCGGTGTGTTTCGCGTATCGGGTCGCGGCGAGCTCCACCTCACCGTGCTCATCGAGACGATGCGGCGCGAAGGCTACGAGCTCTGCGTCAGCCAGCCGCAGGTGATCCTCCAGACCGACGCCAACGGCAACACCACCGAACC
>JBQCJR010000734.1:0-3288 GCA_051952595.1 Kofleriaceae bacterium | reverse complement strand
CGGTACACCCGACCGGTGTCGTGGACGATCGGACAGCTGGCCCGCCAGACCGGCGTGCCGGTCAAGACGCTCCGGTTCTACTCCGACGAAGGCGTGCTGCCACCCGCCGGGCGCAGCGCCGGTGGCTACCGGCTGTACGGTGACGAGGCGCCGGCGCGGGTCGAGCGGATCCGGACGCTGCGCGACGCCGGGCTCGATCTCGCAACCATCCGGCGGGTGCTCGACGGCACGCTCGGGCTCGACGGCGCGCTGCGTGGCCGGCTCGGCGCGATCGAAACCGAGCTCGCGTCGCTCCAGCGGATCGCGGCGGCGGTGCGCGCCACGCTGCGCGCGGGTGGCGGCGCGCCGAGCGATCGCGATCTGCGCCGGCTGTGCGAGGTGACCCGGCTGTCCGAGGCCGCGCGGCGCGACGCGTTCGCGCGCTGGCTCGCCGAGCTCACCGAAGGGGTCGCGGTCGATCCAGCGTGGATGGCGCAGCAGCTCGAGGCCGCCGTGCCGCCCCTGCCCGACGAGCCGACCGGCGAGCAGCTCGACGCGTGGATCGAGCTCGCCGAGCTGCTGCGCGACCGCGAGCTGGTGGAGCTGCTGCGCCGCCACGCCGCCGAGGTTTGGACCGCGTCGTTCGATCTCGCCGCCGGCCAGCGCGCGATCGCCGAGGCGACCGAGGCCGCCGATGACGCGCTCGCCCGCGACCAGCCACCCGACGCGCCGGCGAGCGCCGAGATCGTCGAGCGGTTCGCGATCGGCTACGCCGCGGCGCTCGGCCGATCGCCCGATCGCGCGTTCCGCGACTGGCTGAACGCCCAGCACCGCGACCGCGATCCGCGGGTCGTCCGCTACGGCGAGCTCCAGGCGCGGCTGCGCGGCGCACCGGCCGGCCCGTCGGCGGCGTGGCGCTGGCTGCTCGACGCGATGCGGGCGTGGCTATAGCCGGGCGCGCATCGCGTCGGCGAGCGAATCGGCGATGCAGATCCGGTTCGACGCGTGGGCGATCGTGTTGCAGGTGACGATGCCGCGGGCGCCCGCGGCGAGCAGCTCGTCGAGCACCGCGTCGGCGAACACCGCGTGGATCCCCACGCACAGCGGCGCCGCGCTGCCGGCCGCGCGCAGCTGCCGGGTCGCCTCGACCATCGTCCGGCCGGTCGACACGATGTCGTCGATCACGACCGGGGTGTGGCCGTTCGCCACCAGCTCGCCGGGCGACGTGATCGAGACATCGCGATCGCCGCGCCGGGTCTTCTCGAGGATGACGTACGGCGCCTGGCACTGCTCGGCGACCGCGGCGACCCACTGCACGCTCTCGGCGTCCGGGCCGACCAGCACCGGGCGGTCGACCTCGGCGGAGATCCAGCGCGCGATCGCCGGCGCCGCGCGCGCGATCGTCGTCGGTATCGAGTACACGCCGTCGAGCGAGTCGAACCGGTGGAGGTGAGGATCGACGGTGACCAGCCAGTCGACCGTGCTCGAGACCAGCCGGCCGAAGTAGTTCGCGGTGACGCCCTCGCCGCGCTTGAACACGCTGTCCTGGCGCATGTACGCGAGGTACGGCGCGACCAGGCCGACCCGCCGCGCGCCGAGATCGCGCGCGGTCCCGGCGATGAACGCGACCCGCAGGAAATTATCGCCGCTCAGGTTGCCGACGATCGCGACGTCGCCCTCGAACCGATCTCGATCGATGCGCGCGTAGATCTCGCCGTCGGGGAACTGGCGCACCTCGGGCTCGACGACCTCGAGCCCGAGCCGGGTACCGAGCCGATGCGCGTGGGGTTCGCTACCGGGCACGGCGATGAGGACGGTCACGCCGCGATGCTACCAGAGCGCCACGGGAGCGGGCCGCGGCAAGCCACGGCGAGCGGCGAATTGCGCTGCCTCCGCCGGCGATTCGGCCGCGGGGCGCGTTCAGCTCACTTCGCGAGCGCCGCCTTCGCCGCCTCGAAGTCCGCCGCCGCCACGGTCTTTGGCACCTCGTCGCGGAACTGATCCGTCATCAGCAGGTCGCCATCGGCGACGAGCTTGGTCGCCCAATCGCCGGTGCCGACCACGAGCACGTCCTTGCCATCCGCCTGCTGCCAGGCGCAGGTCGCGTCCTTGGACTCCCACTTGCCGAACCGCTTGTCCCACGCCTTGCACGCGCCGGACTCGTCGAGCACGTGCACGCCATCCGTGGTGCACGCCAGCGCCGCCTTGCCCTTGCGGTAGCCGACCGCGCCGTCTCCGACCAGTAGCTTGCCACCCTGGATCGCGTACTTCTTCGGGAACGTCACCACGCCGCCCTTCATCGCGCCCTCGGAGATCGGCTTCTTGAACCCGACCTCGCACGGCGAGGCGAGCTCGAGATCGAGCGCGTGCTCGGTGGTGCCATCGAACGCCCGGACCTTGTCGCCGGTGATCTGGAGCGCCGCCGGATCGCCCGCCATCGAGATCGCGCCGCTGGTCTTGAGGGTCAGCCGGGTCGAGAACGCGCCCTGCCACAGCTGCTTGGCGTCCTTGGGCATCCACGCCGCCAGCGGCGCCGGCAGATCGGTCGCCGCGCCGCCACCGCCGCCACCACCTCCTCCTCCGCCGCCGCCCGCCTCGCCCTTGTCCTTCTTGCACGCGCCGAGCGCCGCGGCGCACAGGCAGATCGCGCACCATTGCTTCATCATCATGGCCGCCGCTACAGCAAGCGGCGGGCCGCCGCAAGTGCGCGATCGCGCGTCCGGGCCGCTGCCAGGTCCGGCAGGCACTGCCATCGCCGGCAGCGCCGCGTGGCTCAGAGCGCCTTGAGCGGGGTCAGCCGGAGCAGCAGCGGGATCACCTTCTTGCTGGTGACGATCCCCATGTGCTCGTACTGCGACCGGATGTACAGCAGCTTGGCGCCCCGCTCGCGCTTGGTGAACCCGGTCAGCGAGTCCGGCATCCGCTCGCGGGCGACCGCGAACTTGTAGCGGCGGGCGAACCCGAGCGAGCTCTCCGCCGTCCCGGCGCCCACCACGATCAGCTTGTGGTCGTCCGCGCGCTTGCCGGACTTGATGAACTCGTCGAACGCCGACTCGCCGGCGTAGAGCGCGTCGAGCAGGATGATCTGATCCACCATCCGGTGGTCGACCCAGGTCATCACGGTGCGGAACGCGCCCGAGTGGCCCATCACGATGATCGGCCCGTCGGGCATCTTGATGTTGCCCCGGGTCACCGCGCGGCGGAGATCGGTGAGCGCCGGCCACTTCACCTGCTCGTGGTTGCCGGACGGCGCGTCCGGCACGATGAACATCGCGTTCTGGCGGCTCGCCTTGAACTGCCGCGCCAGCT
>JBQCJR010000733.1:0-9184 GCA_051952595.1 Kofleriaceae bacterium | reverse complement strand
TGGCGGACTCGCTGCCCGACTGGCTGGCGGCGCGGCTGGTCGCCGACTGGGGCGATCAGGCCGAGCCCCTCGCGCGGGCGCTCAACCAGCGCGCGCCGATGACGGTGCGGGCGAACACCCTGATCGGGGATCGCGACGCGCTGGCCGCCGAGCTCGCGCGCGAGGGCATCGCGACGCACCCCGGCCGGTGGTGCGACACCGCGCTGATCGTCGAGAGCCGGACCAACCTGTTCGGGCTCGAGGCGTTCAAGCGCGGCGCGCTCGAGGCGCAGGACGAGGGCAGCCAGCTGCTCGCCGAGCTGGCGGTCGCGAGCGCCCCGGATCGGCCGATGATCATCGACCTGTGCGCGGGAGCGGGCGGCAAGACGCTCGCGATCGCCGCTCGGCTCGCCAACCGCGGCCGGCTGATCGCGAGCGACGTCGACGACCGCAAGCTCGACGAGCTGCGCCGGCGCGCGCGCCGCGCCACGGTGTCGAACGCCCAGGCGATCCACCTCGAGGCCGGGCTGTGGCCGCCGGCGCTCGACGCGCTGCGCGGCAAGGCGGACGTGGTGCTGGTCGACGCGCCGTGCTCCGGGATCGGCGCGCTCCGCCGCAATCCCGAGGCGCGGTGGCGGCTGCGCGAGCAGGATCTGGCCGGATTCGCGGCGCGCCAGCGCGAGATCCTCGACGGCGCGACCACCCTGCTCGCCCCTGGCGGCCGGCTGGTCTACGCGACCTGCACGCTGCTCGCGATCGAGAACCAGGACGTGGTCGAGGCCACGCTCGCCGCTCGTCCCGAGCTCGCGCCGGTGCCGCTCGACGCCGTCCTCGGAGCACGTGCGCCCGCGCTCGCTGCGGACCGCTGGTTCACGGTGGCGCCGCACGTCCACGGCACGGATGGCTTCTTCGCCGCGGTGATGCACAAGCCGCGGTGAGCGCGCGCGCCTCCCGGCGCGCCCCGGGCGCCGAGGCACCCGTCGTGCATCCGGTCGCCGGATGGACCCGGTTTCGGGGGAGCCGACGCCCGCGGCGAGCAGCGGCGCGGCCGACGCCAACGCGAGCGACCTGCCGCGAAGCGCGCGAGGATCCGCGCGACATGCTAACGTCGCCAAGCGCATGGCGATCGATGTAGCGGTAGTGCGCGACCTGACGGCGTTGCGCGCGATCGAGTCCGAATGGCGCGCGCTCGCGAGCACGGCAGGCGCGGGTGCATTGTTTCGAGGTCCGGACTGGCTGCTCCCGTGGTGGAGCGCGTATCACGCGACGCTCGGTGCCGAGCTGCACGTGCTCGTGGGCCGCTCGGTCGAGGACGATCCGACCGGCGTCGCGGCCGGCGAGATCGTCGCGATCGCGCCGCTGTACCGGCGCACCGTGAAGGTCGCGCTGCTCGATACGCGCGAGCTCCGGATGATCGGCGACGCGGGTCCGCGGCCGCCGTCGCTCGACCTGCTGGCCCGCCCGGGCTGGGAGGATCGGGCCGGCGCGGCGCTCGCGCGCAAGCTGATCGACGAGGCCACCACGTGGGACCTGATCGATCTCGAGCCGCTCGTCGATCCCTCGCGGGTCCGCGCGAACCTGATCCAGCGGCTCGCGCCGGCCGGGTTCACCGTCGAGAGCGCGCCATCGGCCGGCGGTGCGAGCCGGATCGCGCTGGCGCTCGCGCCGGCCGAGGAGCCGAGCGACACCACCGGGGTGATCACCACGTTCGGCGACGATCTCGCGGCGCTCCGCAAGGGCATGAGCGCGCTGCGCCGGCTGTCGCGGCTCGAGTGGGCGGAGCGCGACGAGCCGTCGCCGCTCGCCGATCCAGAGGCGATCGGCCTGCTCGAGCAGGTCGCGATGGAGCTCGGCAAGCAGGGCCGGGTCCGGCTCGCCCGGATCGATGACTCGCAGGGCCAGGCGGTCGCCGCGGCGCTGGTGTTCGACGATGGCGATCGCGCGGTCGTGCTCGCGATGGCGGTCGATCCGCAGCAGGGCGGCGCGCGGGCCTCGGCCCGGCTGCTACACGCCGAGGCGCTCGCGGCGCGCGCGCGCGGCTGCATCGCGCTCGACGTGGTGACCGGCATCGGCGACTACTCGCTGCCGGCGCTGCCGACCTCCAAGCAACCCGCGCTGTCGGTCCGCGTGTGGGGCCACTCGAAGACCGCGGCGGTCGGCCGCGCCGCGAGCAGCGTCGCCCGGCGAGCCCGGCGCGCCCGCGAGACCCCGGCGGTGGCGGCCGCGCAGGCGCGCGCCGCGTGGACCCGGATCCGGAGCGCCGCGGCGAACGTCGCGCAGTACGATCGCTACTGCCTGTACCGCGGCCAGCTGTGGACGCGCGGCATCGCACCGGTCCAGGGCCTCGAGCTGCGCACGTTCAGCGAGGCCGACTACGACGCGATGGACGAGCACCAGCGCGCGGATCTCACCGAGCAGCTCGCGCTCGACGAGGCGACCGCGCGGACCCAGTGGCGGCGCGGCGACCAGGCCGTGCTCGCGACGCTCGGGATCCGCCCGGCCGGCATCGCGTGGGCGGCGCGTGGACCGATCGAGGCGCCCGAGCTCGGCCGCACCCTGCGGATGTCGAAGTACGACGCGTACATCCACAGCGTGTACGTCGCGCCGGCCGCGCGCGGCCGCGCGGTCGCGCCGGTCATGCTCGAGCACCTCGCCAAGGAGCTGCGCGCCACCGACGCGTATCGCTCGTGGGCGCTGATCGACGCGAACAACCACGCCTCGCTGCGCGCGTTCGAGAAGGCGTCGTTCACCGCGGTGTGCGACGTGATCCACGCCAAGATGGCGAAGGTCGATCGCGTGGTGTGCCGGCCGCCGGATCCCGAGGCCAAAGAGCTGCTCGGGCTCGAGGAATAACGCGATGGCGGGGCGGTCGTGGGGCTGGCTGATCGCGGGCGGCGTGGCGCTCGCCGGGTGCGGCGGCGGCGACGACCCGCCCGGCGATCCGATCGAGGCGCGCAGCGGCGCGCGGATCAAGCTCCGCCGCTACGTCTACGAGGACGGCGCGGCGACCCGCGAGCGCGACCTGTTCTACGACGCCGAGCGCGCCGAGGACTGCCGGCCGACCCGGTGGTCCGATGGCATCACGCGGTGCACCCCGGCGAACTGGGATCTCGCGTACGCGGACGCCGACTGCACGGCCGAGATCGGCCGCGATCCGGACGGCCGCGGCGCCGCGCGCTACTTCCGCCGCGACTTCCGGATCTCCGGCCAGACCTCGATCTCGAAGCTGTTCGTGGCCGGCGCCCAGCTGCCCCGCCCCGCCCAGATCTGGGTCGTGATCGACGGCGTCTGCACCGGCCCGCTCGATCCGGGCGAGCGCGAGTACTTCGCGCTCGGCGTCGAGGTACCGGCGACCGACTTCGTGCGGATCAAGCGCAGCCTGCCGATCGGCGACGGCCGGCTCGCCACGATCTTCCTGACCAGCGAGGACGGCCTGAGCGCGGCGATCGCGATCCACGATCGCGAGCTCGACGCGACGTGCACGCCGGCGGCGCAGCCACGCACCACGGTCGTCGAGGGCGAGCCACCGCCGCCACCCGGAATCTGCCGCCCCGAGGACGTGCTCGAGGCCGCGTACTACGCCGATCCCGAGTGCACGGAGCGCGAGCTCGCGGTGTCGCGGAGCGGCGACGTGCCGCGGACCGCCAGCTTCGTGGACTACGCGGGCTGCGAGGCGTTCCGCCAGGTCGGCGCCGAGACCCTCAGCACCACGCTCTACGCGATGGCCGGAAACCAGTGCATCCCGGTGTCGCCGCCGGGCGGCCAGCGGCGGTTCCTGCTCGGCGAGACGGTGCCGGTCGCCGGCCTCGAGCGCGCGCCCGACCAGAGCACGCGCCGCCGGCTGCACCGGATCCTGTACCGCGACCCCGGCGGCGAGCCGCGCGCGACCGACGAGCGGATGTACGACACGACGCTCGGTGCCGAGTGCGCGACCACCCGGATCGACGACGTGTTCCGCTGCCTGCCCGCCGACCTCGTGCCGACGCGCACCTACTTCCGCGACGACGTGTGCAGCGACCCGATCGAGCTCGCCGCGGTGCCGAACGGCGAGTGCGTCCCGGCCGCGTCGTTCGCGCAGCGGACCGAGAACGGCGCGGTCACGCTGCACGCCCTCGGCACGCCCTACGCCGAGCCTCTCTACGAGCTGTCGACCGGCGATCGCTGCGTGGCGACCGTCTTCGATCCGCGCATCTTGCCGCACACGATCGGCCCCGCGATCGGGTTCGAGCAGTTCGCGCTCGCGACCCCGCTCGCGGATCCGTAGCGCGCCGCGAGCTAGCGCACGACCGCGAACATGCGCTCGGCGCCGGTCGGCGCGAGCTCCTCGACCTCGACCGACGCGACGCGCGCCGCGGGCGGGCCGTGCTCGCACCACGCGAGCAGCTGGGCCACGATCTCGGCCGGGCCCTCGACCTCGAGCTCCACGCTGCCATCCGCGCGGTTGCGCACCCAGCCGGCGAGGCCGAGGCGCCGGGCCTCCGAGGCCGTCGAGGCACGGTAGGAGACGCCCTGCACGCGGCCGGTGACGATCGCTCTCGCGCGACGCATGCGCGCGAGTCTCCTACATCGCGCGGGCGTCGACAAACGAACGCGCGCCCCGCGAAACCGCGACGGGGGACCGGTAGCGAGTCGGCGTGTAGATCGGGTAGCGTGAGAGTGAATGGCCCGCGTGCTGCGACTACCCGACCACGGTCGGCTCCTCGTGTGCACGGATCTCCAGGGCTGCATGCGCGACTTCCTGCGCGTCGTGGAGCTGTTCGAGCAGGCGCTGCTCGATCACGGCGGCGATGCGCACCTGCTGTTCACCGGCGACCTGATCCACGGCCCCCACATCGATCCGGAGGACTGGCCGGACTTCCTCGGCGAGTACTACCGCGACGCGTCCGGCGAGGTGATGATCGCGTACGCGGGCCTCGCGGCGCAGTACCCCGGCCGCGTCCACGCGCTGCTCGGCAACCACGAGCACGGCCACATCGGAGGGCCACACACCGCGAAGTTCGCCGCCGACGAGGTCGCGCTGCTCGAGCAGATCCTCGGCCCCGCCGGCACCGCGCGGATGCGCGGGATCATCCACACGTTCGCGCTCGCGGCCGTCTCGCGGTGCGGTGCGGTGTTCACCCACGGCGCGCCCGCGGCGCAGATCGATTCGCTCGCCGACCTCGAGGCCGCCGACCTATCGGGAGCGCACTTCGCCAGCCCGCTCGACGTGCTCGATACGCCCGTGGTCGGCAAGGTGCTGTGGGCGCGCTCGGCGAGCGCGGCCGAGGCCCGGCGGTTCCTGCGCGCGACCGGAGGCACGATCAGCATCTACGGCCACGACGTGGTCGCCGAGGGCTACGAGCGGATCGGCAACGAGCAGATGGTCGTGTCGACCAGCTTCGGCGTGTTCGACTCGAACAAGGTCTACGTCAGCCTCGATCTGGCCGCGCGCTACCGGTCGATCCACGATCTCCGGATCGGCCACGAGCTCCTGCCGCTCTACCCCGACCGCGCCCCCGCGCGGCTGGGTGGCACATCGCGCAGCGCCTCGTAGTTTCGACGAGATACGCCGCACCAGACCCGCCGCGGGGGGTTGCTTTCGGGCCGGTCCGTCCCTATAGATACGGGCTCCCCGAGCCCTGCCCCGCGGCAGTAACGAGGTATCCCCATGAAAGACACTGCGAACCATCCCCACTATCGCCCGGCCCACATCACCTGTGCGTGCGGCGCGGTCCACGACACGTTCTCGACCCGCGGCGACTTCGGCGTCGATATCTGCTCGCAATGCCACCCGTTCTTCACGGGTAAGCAGAAGCTGCTCGATACGGCTGGCCGGATCGACCGGTTCAACAAGAAGTACGCGAAGAAGTCCTGAGCGGTTCGTGCTCGCCGTCGGCGGCTAGCCGCCGCCGAGCAGGTCGGTCAATTTCGACTCCCCGAACATAAAGGACAAGATGGCGATGCTCGAGCGTCGCCACGAAGAGCTCGCCGCGCTGCTCGGCACCGCCGAGGTGATCGGGAAGCGCGCCGAGTTCATGAAGCTGTCGCGCGAGCACGCGGAGCTCGATCCGCTGGTCGCGGCGTGGGTCGCCTATCGCAAGCTGGTGGGCGATCTCGACAAGGCGCGCCAGATGGTCGACGCCGAGCCGGATCCCGAGCTGCGCGAGCTGGCGCGCGACGAGATGCGCGAGCTCGACGAGCGCCGCGCGACGTCGGAGCAGGAGATCAAGATCCTGCTGCTGCCCAAGGATCCGAACGACGCGAAGAACACGATCGTCGAGATCCGGGCGGGCACCGGCGGTGACGAGGCCGCGCTGTTCGCCGGGGATCTGTACCGGATGTACGCCCGGTTCGCCGAGCGCCAGGGCTGGAAGCTCGAGGTGATGTCGCTGTCCGAGGGCACCTCCGGTGGGTTCAAGGAGGTGATCGTGCTGGTCGACGGCAAGGACGTGTTCTCGAAGATGAAGTTCGAGTCCGGCGTCCACCGCGTCCAGCGCGTGCCGGCCACCGAGGCCCAGGGCCGGATCCACACCTCGGCGGCGACCGTCGCGGTGCTGCCCGAGGCCGAGGAAGTCGACATCAAGATCGACGAGAAGGACCTCAAGATCGACACCTATCGGTCGAGCGGCGCCGGTGGCCAGCACGTCAACACCACCGATTCGGCGGTCCGGATCACCCACCTGCCGACCGGCGTGGTGGTCGCGTGTCAGGACGAGCGCTCGCAGATCAAGAACCGCGCGAAGGCGATGAAGATCCTGCGCTCGCGGATCCTCGAGGCCGAGCAGCAGAAGCAGATGGCCGCGGAGAGCGCGTCGCGCAAGCTCCAGGTCGGCTCCGGCGATCGGTCGGAGAAGATCCGCACGTACAACTTCCCGCAGGACCGGGTCACCGATCACCGGATCGGCCTGACCAAGCACAACCTGCCGGCGATCATGGACGGCGGCCTCGAGGAGATCGTCGACGCGCTGCGGGCGTTCGATCAGGCCGAGCAGCTGAAGGCCCAGGCCGGGGCCTAGCACTTGTCGCTCGCGCCGTGGCTCGCCGTCGGCGCGCTGCTGGTCGGGTGCAGCGAGCGGCGGCCCGCGCTCCGCTCGTGTGACGACGATCTGCGCGGCACGTACGTCGTGGACGGCCGCCGCTGGATGGTGCTCGACCACCGCGACACCCTCGAGGCCTACCCGCTGTTCGACGACGTGGCCGGCGCGCCCGGCCGCGCCGACGGCCTCGAGGTCGCGCCTCGCTCCCTCGATCTCGCCCGCGGTCCCGGCGGGCTCGACGGCGCGATGCGCCGGCGCTACCTGCGCGGCACCACCGAGTGCACCGCGCGCGCCCCCGCCCACGTCGTATCGTGCACCGGCGACACCGTCGAGATCGTGCGCGCCGATCCGGTCCCGCCGACCGGCTTCGCGCCGTGCACCTGGCCTCGCCTCGATTCGTCGCGCCGCGAGCGCTGGCGGCGCGAGTAGGCCGTTTCCACCGCGGGCCGCGGCGCGTGGCCCGACCGGGCGATTGCGGCCCCGCGCGCCCGGGTTCTCGGTACCATCGAGCCCATGCGCGCGTGCTGGTTGCTGGTGCTTGGTGGGTGCTCGTTTCGCGGCAATCCAGCGGGGAGCGAGCAGATCGATGCGCCGCCGGTGCACGACGACGCGGGGCGAGAGATCGTCACGTGGACGATCGACGAGGCGGGCGACTTCGCGAAGCCGGGCGCGGTGCTGGGCGCGGCCGGGATCGAGCCGTGGGGCTCGCTGACCTCGGGCGCGTACATCGCGGGTGGGGTGCCGGTGCGTGGGGTCGGCGCGGTGCTGTGGCGGCGCGCGCAGAGCAACGCGGAGCTGAGCTGGGACGTGGTGGCGAACGCGACGGTCGCGGGGGTCGGGATCGCGCGGGCGCGCGACCTCGGCGGCGATCTGGTGACCGCCGTCGGGCGCTACGGCGTCTCGGGCGCCGGGTACTCGCTGCTCGTCGAGGGAGAGCTGCTGCTCGACCAGTCGGGCACGCACGAGCTCACGCTCGACGCGGACGACGTCGCGTTCCTCGAGATCGCGCCGCCGGGCACCACGAGCTACCAGCGGGTCGCGGTCGCGCGGGCCAACGAGGCGGTGGTGCCGGGCACGTACGCGGCCGCCGCGCCGGGATGGCATCCGTTCCGGATCGGGTTCTCCGACGAGGGCGGCGGCCAGCGCTTCGGGCTCCAGCACCGGCCACCGGGCGGCTCGATCGGCGCGATCGACCGCGCGCACCTGCGCGGCCGCGGCGACGGGCTGCGCGGGATGCACCGGAACGTGTTCGAGCGCCAGATGCTCGCGAGCGTGCAGGACTGGAGCGCCGTCGACGCGCGGCCGCTGATCACCGCCGACTTCGCCGGCGAGACCCTGCCCGGCATGCCGGGCAACCGCGACGACTGGTCGGCCCGGTGGAGCGGCCAGTTCTACGCGGCGGTCGCGGGCACGTACACGCTCGCGGCGCGCAGCGACAACGGCAACGTGCTGGCGCTCGGCGACGAGGTCGATCAGGACCACTGGGCGCGCGACGACAACGGGCTCGGCGAGACCGAGGTCACCGCGCAGCTCGACGTCGGCTGGCACAGCCTGGTGGTCGACTACAACGAGGCCAACGGCGGCAACGTGCTCGCGCTCGAGCTCGTGGCGAGCCCGGATCCGGACCTCGCGGCCGGCGCGCCGGTGCCGCTCGCGCGATTGCGCCCGGTCGACGCACGCGTGCGTGCGGTGCCGCGCGGCGTGGTCGGCCACGATCAGACGATCGTCAGCGGAGACATCGCGAACCAGGCGCGCATCGATCTGCCAGTCGCCGGGTTCGCGGGCGAGGTGCCGCGCGCGATCGACGTGACGATCCACGCGTCCAACCCGCACTGGGAGGACATGGAGCTCGAGCTGGTGCGCCCCGACGGCACCGCGATCTCGCTCGTCCGCCCGAACCTGACCGGCAACCGCGACCTCACGTTCCACCGGCGGGTCACCACCGCGAGCTTCCTCAACGGGCCGCTCGACGGCACCTGGCACGTGCGCGTGTGGGACGACAACAACGGCGGCGGCCACACCGGCGATGGCAGGCTGCGCGACGCCTACGTGACCCTGCACGCGTCTGGGGGCCACCCGGTCGTCGCGCCCGAGGCGATCTGGACGTCCCAGATCGTCGACCTCGGAGATCGACCGCTGATCGATGTCACCCGCGTCGCGTGGACGGCGCGCACGCCGACCGCGAGCTC
>JBQCJR010000732.1:0-2556 GCA_051952595.1 Kofleriaceae bacterium | reverse complement strand
TGGTGGGGTGGCTTATCTACTAACCCGTCGCTTGGTTGTACAATCCAGTGCGAACTGTATTCCACCCACCCGCTGCAAATGTCCATATGCAACGGGTGGGGGGAGCGGTTCGGTGCCAGCGACCTGGCCCGGACAGAGGCCGTTGAAGCGATCGCGTTCAGTTACGAGGGCGCGCTGGAGGATGGCTGGTGGATGACGCCCAGGGGCGCGCGTCCTAGGCCGCTCCTCGACTTCATGACTTGCGCCAGCAAGAAAGCCCCAGGGGACGCGCAGGACCCCAACGATCCTCTGTGGACGTGCGACGACAAGGCGGGGGACGTCGTGGCTCCGCTGCCGGTGCACGCCGAGAACTCTGCCGAGGCCGTCTCGTTCGCGCTCGCGGACTGGGAGCTGCTCGGCGACGAGGTGCCGCCGGGGGACGTCTTCTGCCGCCAGGGCGACGGCCCGATCGTGTGGCTGTGCGGCGCGCCCCTACGAACAGGGGGCATGGCCGTCCCCATTCCCGTATTGGCCGAATCCTGGCAGGAAGCTCGGGGGTGGGCACTGCAGCAGTGGGGGGCTATGCAACTGTCGGTAGATTTGGAGGAGATCGATTGCGGGCCGCAGGGGGAGGCGACCACAGGTGCGACCGTGTCGTGGTATTGCGCGGGGGAAGGCGCGGGCGCGTGTTCGCTGTCTCCAGTGGAGGTCTTGGCGCCGGCGGACGAGGCGGAGCAGCAGGTGGCCATATCGGCGTTCTTGACGTGGAGAGGCTACAGCATCGGAGGCGTCGACTACTCGCCCGTCTGGCAGAGCGTTAATTGCTCCAGAGCCGGCCAGTGGGTCCCAAGCAACGCGCAGATATGGACGTGCGAGGACGCTACCGGAGCGGCGCCGATGGCGGCGGTTCCGGCCTCGTCGGAGTCACAGGCGGTGGCCGACGCGCAAACAGTCTGGGGCGGTGCTGTCGCCGTTGAGGCCACGGTGTGTTACCAAGGCTCGGCAGCGTCGCCGTGTGATGTTGGTGTTCAATCGCACACGAAGGTGACATGGTACTGCAATGGCTACTCGCTGTCAGGTAAGAAGCTGGACGAGCTGGAAGTCAAGGATCCTGATGGCACGATGGAAGAGGAGGACGCAAAGGCGCAGGCCATTGAGACGTGGCGGCTAGTCGGACCGAAGCCGAACGAGTCCACGGTCGAGTGCGAGCCTACTGAGTGGACCGACCCTGGCAATAACCCAGACAAGTCCTGTTGGCAATGTTCGGCAGCTAGCGTGATCCCGTACCCGAGGATCGTTACGCGAAATGATATTGAGGTCCCGCGCATCGTCGGGAACATCTACCAGCAGGAGGCGGCGGCCCAGTATACGGCGTGGGGCAAGTGGAACGCGGAGGGCGTGATCCTGTCGACGCCGTCGTGGGGGATGGTGGCCTGCCAGGAGATATCCTGCCTGGACGCGCCGTGAATGGTGCAAGACGAATGTCGAGACTACGACTACATCGACCGCGACGAGCCAGGCCCACGGAGCCGTAGAAGGCGTTCGTCAGTCCAGCCACCCTACCCCGAGGATCGTCGGATCCGCGATATCCTTGGTCATCGAGGCGACGCGATCGCCGGCGACGCCGCTGTTTCCCTCGATGGTCGTGAAGGTGCCGCTGAACGCGTCCATGCTGATAACCAGCGCCACGTGCCCAGTCCACGCGCCGGGCGGTCCGCGATGGAGGATGGCCACCATCCCGGGCCGCAGAGCATGGGCGCCAGTGCGTAGACTGCGGCCAGACGCCCACCGCCCGATCTTCTGGAACTGCGCCATCCAGGTTTTGGCGCCGAGACTGCCCTCGACCACGGGCTTCTCGCCGGTGCGAGCGGCGGCCTGACGCAAACACCACCGCAGAAACGCTCCACACCACTGAGCCGGGGGCGCGATCTCCCCCTCGAGGTAGCGCTCGACGTCCTCCCCGGCATTCGACCCGAGAGGCCGCTCGCGAGCGCCGCGCTTGAGCTCCTCCCGCGCGACGGCCACGAACTGCTCAACCAAGGTCCTCGAAATGATGGGGGGCTGGGCGGGCTGCGGGCGACCTCCCGTGGGCTGGAACGCCGCGGCCGCGGTCCGCGTTGCCGGCCCGACCACGCCGTCCGGCGCGATGCCCGCCGCACGTTGGAGCGCGCGGGTGGCCTCCTCGGTGCGGGCGCCGAAGATGCCGTCCGCGGAGCCGAGCTCGAAGCCGAGTGCTGCGAGTTCCTCTTGCCAGCGGCGCACCTCGGCCCCCCGATCGCCCCGCCGGAGGATGACCGCACGGTTCGGCGGGGCGCCCGATGCGGTGCCCGGGGCCGGCGGCGAAGTTGGCGTGGCCGCGCCAGATCCTGCCAGGGCGGCAAGAGCCTGCACAGCGAACGCGGGGCCCCACCCCGTGAGGGCGTTCACGTGCTCGTCGTGGTCACGAGGCCGCTCGTTCCTCGCCTCGATCCGGCAGAGGGGGGCCGGCTGGAGCACGGGACCCTGCTCGCTGGGGACGCCGAGGAGCCGCGCCAGTTCGTCGGCGAACTGCGTCGTCGAAGCGAACGCCTGAGGCCC
>JBQCJR010000731.1:0-5526 GCA_051952595.1 Kofleriaceae bacterium | reverse complement strand
TAACGGGTTCGTTTCGGGAATGTTCACTCGTGTGCGTTCCGCGGTCCGACTCGCCCGACGAACGTGCGCTCGTGTGCCCGTCTGAACGCCCCCCAGGAGTGGGTTCAAGTCCCGATGGGGTCACCATTTTTCGCCAACGATTCTGCGCCTTTAGCTCGGCCTGTAACGAGACTGTACCGAGCTTGAGGATCTGGTCGTCCGGGACGTTGAGCTGGAGCTTGGCGACCTCCCGGCAGAGGGACTTCCACGAGAATCGCTCGTAGCCCCCGGACACGTCCTTGGGCTTGGCGTGAGTGGTGCGGCGGAGGAGCAGCGAGTCGGCGCCGTCCTCGATGCAGTTCGTCTCGTACCAGCTGCGGAGGTCATGGCCCCCGCGAGCCCTCCTACTACCGGCGGGCACGCGGAGACCATGGGCCCGAAGGTCCAGCTTGAACGCGTCGTTCGCATCCTTGCTCGAGATGCAGCGGAACGTGAGGGTCGGGATGACGAAGTCATCCGGCGTTGGGCGACGCCCGTAGACCCGTGGCCAGTGGTCCTCGAGCCACGCCTTGAGGATCTTCTGGAGCACCGGGTGCATCGGAACGTCGCGCGTCACCTCGGTCTTCGTCGACTTGATCTTGCTGTGTCGCGTGCTGAACGCTTGCACGACTCGGATACGTCCCAGTGGGACGGCATCGAAGTCGAGGTGCCGAACACACAGGGCCGCGGCTTCGCCGTGGCGCAGACCAGCCACGGACTTGAGCGCGTAGCTCACGCGCCGGATCACCGGGATGAGCACGGAGGTGATCAGCGTCTCGACCTCCCGAGTCGTGTACGTCGCGAGCCCGCGCCACTCAGGATCGGCGTCGACCTTCGCTGGCATCTCGTTCTGCTTCACGCGGACCGGGTTCGCGGTCACCAACACCTCGTCCACGATCGCGGTCTCGAAGACGTTGTGCAGATCGTTGTAGATGTGGTGGATGGTGCGTGGGGCGAGCGGAGCTTTCTCGGTGCCATCCTTGCCCTTCCGCTTCGTCACCTTGAGATGTCGGATCAGGTCACGCACGTGGCGCGGCCGCACCTCCTCAAGCTGCAGCGCCCCCAACCGCGGCAGTACGTACCGCCGCAGACGGTTGCGCTCATCAACGATGGACGCGACATCACGCTGCTCGCGGTCCTTGATCCACTGCTCCACGTATTCGCGCAACGTCATGGTCGGCGTCACGAGCACGCCGCTGACCTTGAGCTCGATGCCCCGGAGTAGCGCCTTGATGTAGCGCCCCGCAGCCTCTGCCTGGTCGACCGTGAACTTCGATGACTTGTTGACCCAGCCCCCCGACTCATCCTGGTAGCGGAACCAGATCTTCCTCCCGCGCGCGTAGCAGTACTTGGGCAGCTCGCGTTCGGACTTCTCGGGCGTTTTCGTCTTCATGATCTCCTCGGCCACCCATGAACACGCAACTCTCGTGGACTTCGGGCGAGCGCCTGTCAGATCAGGATGTTACGATCGCGAGCGCGTGGTATCAAGCAAGAAGTCCACGAGTATTGCGTATTCCGAGATCGTGGAACGCCTGCTCCTCGGGCGTGAGTTCGCGAGGACGCTTCGGGGAGCTGCGTGCGAGTTGCCTCTTCCTGCCGGGTCGCAGGAGCTCGCGCAGCTCTGCGCTCGCGACGCGCACCTCACGTCCTGCTCCGTGGTCCTTGAGTCGACCCTCTCGCGTCCAGCGACGGATGGTCGCCTGTGCGACGCGGGCAATCGTCGCTGCCTCGGCCGTCGACAGAAACTCCGGGTCCGGCCGCTCAGCCGCCTCGGCGAGAGCACGAGCCACCGCCTCCCGGGCAGTCGCTGTGATCCAGGCGCGCAGGGAATCGAGCGGATCGTGACTCATGCGGGGAGAACTGCCCCGACCATTCTCCTGGATTCAAGAATCGTAGAACCGCCCAAAATTCTCGCGCAACTCGCACGAAATCGTGTACCCGAGGTATCAATGGGTAGGTGCCAACCATGACGATGAGCTCCCGCGTGCCCAAGCAGCCCCGCAAGAAACACGCGACGTCACCAAGTCCAGTGGAATCGCCGCAACCGGAGGTCGGCCAGGCGCAGCTCGACTTGCTCGCGGGTCAAGTCACCGAGCAGGTGGTCGGGCAGCTCCGGCAACTAGGGCTTCTTCCCCAGGAACAGGAACGCACGCCCCCTAAGCCACGCGCGAGGCAGCTCCCCAAGCCTCGAGCAGCCGAAGCGGTCACGTCGCCAGCACTGGACGCACAGCAGAAGCCAGAGCCGTCTCGCGGGACCAGGCGCGTCTTGCGCGAGAGCATTGAACGCGTATTGACCGAACAGTCCCTGACCACGACGCAGATGGCACGGGTACTCAGCATCCGTTCATGGATGCTCGAGGACGAACTCAAGGCACTCCGCGACGAGCAAAAGATCTACAACGTCGGGTGGGAAGACGTGCCGATCTGGACGTGGAAAGTCGGAAACGACACAGACACGAAGACTCTGCACAAGGTCGTGCGACGTCTCATCGCCGAGCGTCCCATGCACGTTCGCGATCTCGTGCGGGCCACAGGTGCCAGCGAGCGCCGGGTCAGCGGTGTACTCATCGAGCTTCAACGATCGACGAACGTGATCGACGTCGGGCACAACCGCTCGCGACGCTACTTCTTGATCTCAGAGGCGCGCGACGCGTCCCTCGCACCAAAGGTTCGCGACAACAAACCCATTCATCATGGGCGTCGACTCAACCAGCAGCTCAACAGCCCCAAGGGAACGCAGTCGAACGACGTGGACGAATACGACGAGTACGACGACGAAGATTGAAAGCCTGCGAGCGCCCGGAGAGGTTCCCGATGCGTGGAGCCCTCCGACCCCCTGCTGACCCTGCGTGACGTCGCAACACGCCTCGGGATCAGCGAACAACGCGTCTACCAACTCGATGCCGTCCTGGAGCCCGTCTTCTCTGCGCGAGGCACCAAGATGCGAACCCGGCGGTACCGCGCCGAGGTCGTGGAACGCGTGCGCACCTCGCGACACCGCGATCGTGAGGTCATCGACAACGAGGCGCACGCTGTATGGCATCGCGCCAAGACTCGAGCCGCGCGAACGGGCATCGCGTTCGCGCTCTCGGCGGTGCTGTGCGCCGTGTTGTGTCGATTGCCGTGTGTGTTCTGCGCGGCGCCGGCAGAACACACCCACGACCTGGAACGTCTCGACGACGCCCGCGTGATCTCCGAGAGCAACGCCGCGGCGTGCTGCACGACCTGTCGCCGCATGAAGGGCGACCTGGATGTGGGGACCTTCTATAAGCAGGTCGCGGCGATTGCCGCGAATTTACACGAGGTTTACACTGAACCGACGATCAGTGTCAGAGCACCCGACTAGGGTGCCCTGAAGGAGGAAAGGATGTCGGACGAGAAGCACGCGCACCAGCAACTGGGGCGAACTGAGGTCGACGAGCTCGAAATCGCGCGTCTGGAGGCGCGGATCCTCGAGGGGTCGCCGCTGCCGTGGGCGTACAACGAGGACGGGCGGATCGTGAGCGCGCCGCTCGAGCGCGAGTGGGAGGGCGCGGAGCGGATGCCCGACAACGACCCGCGCTGGAGGACCCTATCCGACCCGACGGTCGCGTTCGTCACGCCGGCCCTCCACGACGCGGGTCAGGGGGATCGAGACGCGATGCTCATCGTCGACGCGTGCAACGCCCTACCCCGCATCCTGCGCAGGCTTCGACGACTCGAGAAGGAACACGCGACCCGCGAGCACATGCATACCCTGCGCAAGGGTCCGCAAGATCTCGCGCGGGCGGCTGACAAGTCCCGAGGGTAGGCCGCTCACTTCTCGAAGATCGCGCGCAACGCCTCGTTTGGTTGTCGAGGATGGACGATCCTCGACTTGAACTCTTGGTACGTCGTCTCGTCCAAGAGAATGCGCTCCGGGAACTCGCGGCTCGCGTCGGGTTCGATATTCCACGGGGCAACCGAGCAATCCGGTTCGCAGAGCTGCGTGGACCTACACTTGGGGCATGGATCCATGTGTGTCTCCGTGACCGTTTCGAGAATAGGCGACGTCTTACCTCGCCGCTGATCCCTGCGGACCCAACTGCGCCTCCGCGTCACGCAGACTCTTCGGCAAGTTCCCGCTCGTAGCGTTCGCGGTCCGCGCGCTCGAGCGCGGAGCTCACGTCAAGCTGCCGACGATGGGCCTCGCGTGTGTTCCACTGCTTTGGATGGATGAGTCCCAGACCCTGCATGATGCCGAAGCACGCCATCTTGTAGGAGGTCTCGCCCCAGACCTCGCACGACCAACGACCGTGACCCTCGCGTTCGGCGACGGAGTGGTAGTCGAAGATGAGGTCATCGGGGAACCCCTCGAAGTAACAGCTCGCGAGCGGGTCGCCGGTGTAGTCCGGCTCGACCGGTGGACTCGTGTGAAAGAGGTACGGGAACAACTCGTTCCGAACAAGCCGCGGAGCGCTCACCGAGATCTTGTAGTTGTAGAAGTTGTTGCGAACGACCACATACGTATCGATGTCCGGGCGCGCGTACAGCACGACCGGCAACGTACGGCTCTTCGAACGATGCTCACCGATGACGTACACGAGTCGGTCACGGTGCTGGTAGAAGCGGAGGCCTGCGCAAAACGGGTGCTCGTCGCGAAAACCCATCGCTTGCGCACCGGCGGCCGAGTCGAACCACGCGCGCTGGTCCGGCGTCATCTGGTCGCTCGACGGGTTGTACGTCGAGACGTCGACGCCTGCCTGCGCGTACATCCAGAGTTGGATCGGGGTCGCGGACACGACAAACGCCCCTGACCGCGTCGGGATGCGGAACTCAGTCCGTTTCAGGTGCCGTAGATACTTGCCGATCGTCAAGAAACGCCCTCCTGGCTGTCGACCTGCTTGGTCAACTCGCGTTCACCTGCGCGCTTCCGCAGGATGCGCACGCCGTACTGCCACCTTTGTTCGACGAGGGCGTTCAGGTCGCGGACGTTGGCCAGTTCGGATAGTGTGAACCCGAAGGTGATGCACATCGTCGTGGGTTCGCGAACGGGAATCCCGATCTCGACCAGCACCGCCGGACCGTCTTCGTAGACCCGGCGAATGAACACCGCGTCGCGGTGCGCCAGATCAGCACAGAGTTCCTCAACACGGGCGACACAAGGGTCAATCACGACTGCTCCATGCGGCGCGCGGCCGCGGTCACGAGGCTTCCGATCTCGTGTCTGGTCGAGCACCGCGACACAGCCATCTCGTCTGCTGAGACCGGGGGAAACGGCACCGAGTACCAGGTCGTCACCGGCTCCGGTACGACCTCTCGAAACGCCGACAGGTCATCGACGACAAGGGGCTGGGAGGCAGCTTCTGGAACGCTCGGCACTCTGAGTACGCGGGTCGGGCACGTGGCGCCAACTACCAGACGATGCACGTCCTCGAGGTCCTCCGACCTGCTCATCGGTATGGTCCTTCGTCGTGTGCGCTCTCCTGATCGGGACCCAGCTCGAGCGCCTCGATGCACGTGGCGATCTTCTTCGCCCTCTCGACGATC
>JBQCJR010000730.1:0-2310 GCA_051952595.1 Kofleriaceae bacterium | reverse complement strand
CACGAGGCGATCCACAACATGGCCATCCAGGATGGCATGACGGGGATCCACAACAAGCGCTACTTCACCGAGTTCCTCGAGCGCGAGATCGCGGTCGCGTCGCGCCACGGCCACCCGCTGACCCTGGTGATGTTCGACGTCGATCACTTCAAGAAGATCAACGACGGCCACGGCCACCTCGCGGGTGACGCGGTGCTCAAGGATCTCGCCGCGCGGATCCGGCCGCGGATCCGCCGCGAGGACCTGTTCGCGCGCTACGGCGGCGAGGAGTTCGCGTGCGTGCTGCCCTCGACGGCGCTGGCCGGCGGGGTGGTGTTCGCCGAGCACCTGCGGACGCTGATCGAGGAGCGGGCGTGCGTGTTCGAGCAGCAGGTCATCCCGTTCACGATCAGCGTCGGGGTGACGACGATGCACCGCGAGACCGGCGTGGACTCGGCCGGGCTGATCAAGCGCGCCGACGAGAATCTCTACGCGGCCAAGCGCGGAGGCCGGAACCGGGTGGTCCCGGGCCTCGCCGACCTGATCCCCCGCTGACCGGGCGAGCAAGCGGTCTGGCACTGGTCTTGCCCGCCGTTTCGTGGCAAGCATCGCCCGGTCATGAGCACCGTCACGTGGGGCAAGACGCTCGACGATCTGGGGTGGCCGACGCTGGTCGACCACTGGGCGAAGCGCTGCGCCACGCGGCGCGGCGAGGCACACGTGCGCGCGGTGCAGCTGTTCGATTCGATCGACGCCGCGCGCGCGCGGGCGGCCGAGATCACCGAGGCGCGTGGCCTGGCGTCGCGCGATGCGGCGCTGCCGCTCGGCGGGATCTCGGAGGTCGCGACGGCGATCGCGCGGGTGCGCAAGGCCGCCGCGCTCGATGCGCCCGAGTTGGTCGCCGTGGCGACCACCGGCCGCGCGCTGGCGCGGTTGCGCGCCCACCTGCGCGAGCACGCCGAGATCGCGCCGCGGCTCGCCGCGCACGGCCAGGCGATCGCGGACCTCGGCCACGTGTTCCACCCGATCCTCGAGGCGTTCGATCCGGATGGCCGGCTCGTCGATCACGCGAGCGACGCGCTCGGCCCGCTGCGCCGCGGGCTCGCCGCGATCAAGGCGCAGCTCGAGAAGCGGATGAGCACGCTGCTCATCGACGAGCGGTTCGAGCCGTACCTCCAGGACGGCTACTACACCCAGCGCGAGGATCGGTACGTGCTGCCGATCCGCACCGACGGCAAGGGGTTCGTGCGTGGCATCGTGCACGGCACCTCGCAGAGCGGCCAGACGCTGTTCATCGAGCCGGAGGAGATCGTCGATCTCAACAACCGCGCCAAGCTCGCCGAGGCCGAGGTGCTCGACGAGGAGCGCCGGATCCTGGTGAAGTTCTCGGGCTGGGTGGCCGAGGAGGCCGACGGGTTCGATAGCTCGCTCGCGGCCGCCGAGCTGCTCGACGTGGTCGCCGCCGCGGCGATCATGGCGGACGACACCGTCTCCACCGAGCCGATCTTCGATCCGTCGCCGCGGATCGGCCTGCTGCACGCGCGCCACCCGCTGATGCTGCTCGCCGAGCGGCGCTGCGTCGCGAACGACATCACGGTCGCCGCGGGCACCACGCTCGTGATCTCGGGTCCCAACGCCGGCGGCAAGACGGTCGCGCTCAAGACGGTGGGGCTCGCGGCGCTGATGACCCGCGCGGGGCTGCACCTGACCGCCGAGAGCGGCAGCGCGATGGGCTGGTTCCCGGACGTGGTGACCGACATCGGCGATGCGCAGAGCCTCGAGAACGACCTGTCCACGTTCTCCGGCCACATGGTGAACCTGCGCGGGCTGCTCGCGTCGGCCGGCGCCGGCTCGCTGCTGCTGATCGACGAGATCGCCGTCGGCACCGATCCGGAGCAGGGCGCGGCACTCGCCCAGGCGGTGCTCGAAGCGCTCGCCGCGCGCGGCGCGACCGGCATCGTCACGACGCACTACGAGCGGCTCAAGGCGCTCGGCGCGGCGGCAGATGCGGCGCTGTTCGCGAACGCGTCGGTCGGCTTCGACCTCGAGCGGCTCGAGCCGACGTTCAAGCTGCACCTCGGCGCTCCCGGCAGCTCGGGCGCGCTTGCCGTCGCACGCCGCATGGGCATCGCCAAGGACATCACCGAGCGTGCACGCGCGCTGCTCGGCGCAGAGGGCGTCCGCGTCGAGGAGCTCCTCGCGAACGTTGCCGATCAGCGCCGCCGCATCGAGGAGGAGCGCGCCGCGCTGCTCGCCGAGCTCGAGGCAGCGGAAGCCGATCGCGCCGCGAACCGCGCGCAGCGCGACAAGCAACGCGCGCGCTACGAGAAG
>JBQCJR010000729.1:0-2880 GCA_051952595.1 Kofleriaceae bacterium | reverse complement strand
CCTGCGTGGAGGCGGCGCCGGACTGACCGCGCCGACGAAGGGCCTTACTCGCTCGGGACCCACCCCGTCCGCCTCGCGCGCGCGTTGGCGCGACACGGGCGCTCCGATTTCTCCATCATCTGGACCTGAATCGGTCTTCGCTGGAACAACCAGCGCCGAAGATCCATGCCGCCTGCGTGGAGGCGGCGCCGGACTGACCGCGCCGACGAAGGGCCTTACTCGCGCGGGACCCACCCCGTCCGCCTCGCGCGCGCGTTGGCGCGACACGGGCGCTCCCTCATCTGGACCGCTGAATCGGTCTTCGCTGGAACAACCAGCGCCGAAGATCCACGCACGACCCGAGTGATCGGGTCTCGCCAACACCGCGCGAAGGGCGACGCGATCAGCGGGCGGCCAGCGCGCGGCGGCCCTGCTCCACGTATGGGCGCTCGAGCGCCTCGAGCTCCGCGCGCTCCGCGGCGGTGAGGACCAGGTGCGGCCGCGGCAGCTCTGCCGCGATCGCCTCGGCGCCCTCGTCGCACACCCGCGCGAGCGCCGGCGGGAGCTCGCCCCGCCGCTCGATCGCCCACGCCAGCCGTCCCCGCCGATCGCCGGGCAGCTCCGGCACCACGGTCCGCCAGGGCATCCAGCGGGGCGCGGTGCGGACGTGGCCGAGCG
This sequence comes from Kofleriaceae bacterium, assembly GCA_051952595.1. Lineage (GTDB taxonomy): Bacteria > Myxococcota_A > Polyangia > Haliangiales > Haliangiaceae > JABFXX01. Next base: position 2,223 of record JBQCJR010000729.1, on the reverse strand, counting down.
CGACCATCGCGATGTCGAGCTCGTCCGCGACGATCCGCGCCGGCAGGTCCGCGGGGGCCAGCTGCTCGTCGACGGCCCGCAGGGCCCACGCGCGATGATCCGCGCCCGGCGCCGCCAGGCCGTCGCGGGCCGACGGCAGCGGCGGTAGCTCGATCGGCCTGCCATAGGCGCGCGAGAGATCCTGCCAGCTCGTAGATGGATCGGCACCGCTCGGCCGGGCGTTCTCGCGCTCGCGCTCGGCGACCGGCAGGCCCGCCGCGTCGATCGCTGCCCACACCGCGTAGGCCTCGAGCCGCGAGCGCTCCCACGACCGGCAGGCGTCCGCCGCGGCGAGGCGCACCTTGTAATAAGGGTGCGCGAGGAGGTCGAGGCGGCTCTGCTCGGCGAAGCCGTCCGTGCGGCACAGCTCGCGGGTCGCATCGACCGACAGCTCGCGATGATCGATCAGCCGAGGCAGCACCGCGAGTCCGCGCTCGCCGGTGGTCAACAGCCGGAGCAAGCCGGAGGTCCGGCCGACCGACGTCAGCTCGGCGAGCTCGAGGATCGCCGTCGGGATCAGATCCGGCCCACGCAGCCGATCGAGCGCGCGGTACGCATCACCCCGCCAGCCGACCAGCTCGCGCGGCCGGCCGCGATCCGCGTGGACGCGCGCGACCACCGCCGCGCGCGCGATCTCGCGCCGCTGGGTCGCGGCCGAGACGAGATCGAACGCCGAGCCCGCTCGATTGCCGCCGTCCTCGGGCGCGGCGATCTCGTCGAGCGCGCGCGCGAACAGCTCGGGGGTCGCGGCGACCGAGGCGAAGAGCTCGCTCAACGCGCCGGGCCACTCCCAAGGCTCGCTGTGCGCGGCATCCCAGAGCTCGGCGATCCGGTGCACCACCCCCGGGTCCTGAGAGATCGCCGGCAGCACCAGCTCGCACAACTGGCGCAGCGGATGGCCCTGATGCAGCACGCGCAACCGAGCCAGCACGCGGTGCGCCACCGCGGCTGCACCGAGCGCGAGCAGGCGTTCGCGAACCGCCTTGCTGCGGTCCCAGCTGTCCAGATGGGCCAGATCGCGAGGGAGTCCAGCGCGGTCGAGCAGATCCCGATCCGGCGTGCGCTCGTGCACGAAGTGATCGAGCAGTGCGTCAATGATCGCGGACTGCTCGTCGGACTCGGCCCTCTCGAACGAATACGGCGCGTTCCGCGTGCCCGACGTGTCCTGCGTGTCCGCGGCTCTCGCCGTGTCCGCCGCAGCCGCTGCCGCCGGCGTGTCCGACGTGTCCGCTGCGGCCGGCGTATCCCGAGTGTCCCGCGCATCGGACGTGTCCGGCGCGTTCCGTGTGTCTGGCGCTCGCGCTGCGTCCAACTCGTCCAACTCGTCCAACTCGTCCAACTCGTCCAACTCGTCCAACTCGTCCAACGAGCCCAACTCGTCCAACTCGTCCAACTCGTCCAACGAGCCCGACGTGTCCGACGTGTCCGACGTGTCCGACGTGTCTGGCGTGTTCCGTGTGTCCGGCGTGTTCCGCGTGTCCGGCGCGTTCCGTGCGTCCGGCGTGTTCCGTGCGTCCGGCGTGTTCGGCTCCGCTTCCGCGGCCGAAGCACCGTGGACGACGGGCGAGGCGCTCGGGGTGGCGGCGGGCGCGACGAGGGGCACGCGCGGGGTCGCGACGGCGCCGACGAGCGCGACCGGCGGGCCGTCCCACAGCCGCGCGTCGACCTCCCCCGCCGGCGCGCGCAGCACCTCGAGGATCGCGCGCTCCTGGTCGCGCAGCGCGGCCTTGGTGGCCTCGTCGAGGTGCAGCCAAGGTTCGGGGTACTCGGCGACCCGGCTCGCGAGATCGACGTCGAGCAGCGGCGCGATCGAGGGCCAGATGACCTGGGGAGGCAGGTCGTGGGCGCCGTCGTCCCGGAGCCACGCGAGCTGGCGATCGAGCGTGGCGAGCTGGAGGCCGGAGGGCAGCAGGTCGAGCGTCGTCCAGACGCGCAGGCCGTCTCCGAACCGGCGGCGGAGCGCGAGGTCGAGCTCGCTCGCGACGGCGAACGACAACAGGGTGGTCGGGTCGGCGCGACGATCCAGATCCTCGAGCGCGCGCTCGCGGACCGACCGGCCGGGATGGGTGACCAGCGCCTCGGGATCTGGGAGCGCGGCGACGGGACCGACGGCGGCGCCCAGGCCGGACAGTGCGTCGGCGGCGCGGACGCGCGCATCGGGATCTGGATAGCCGGCGAGCGCCT
>JBQCJR010000728.1:0-5724 GCA_051952595.1 Kofleriaceae bacterium | reverse complement strand
GGCCCGCGACCAGCCCGCGGCCACCGAGGTGATCGCGGTGGCGACCGAGCAGGCGGCCTCGGCGCGCGCGTTCGTTCTCGCGCAGCAGATCACGTCGATCCCCTCGGACGAGGTCGCCTTGGTGCGCGAGTCGCCGCCGTTCCTGCGCTGTAACGCCGCCTTCCTCGACAGCCCGGGGCCGTTCGAGCAGCGCAAGCTGCCGAGCTACTACTACATCTCGCCGCCCGATCCGGCGTGGCCGCTCGCCGAGCAGCAGGCGTACCTCCCGCCGCGCGCCGATCTGATGTTCACCACGGTGCACGAGGTGTGGCCGGGGCACTTCCTGCACGGCCTGCACATCCGCGCGAACCGCTCGAAGGTGCTGCAGAGCTTCTGCACGTACTCGAACAGCGAGGGCTGGGCGCACTACGCCGAGGAGATGATGTTCGACGCGGGGTTCGGTGGCGCGACGCCGCAGGCGCGGATCGGCATGCTCAAGGAGGCGCTGCTGCGCAACGTGCGGTTCGTCGTCGCGCTCGGCCTGCACACCGGCGGCATGACGGTGGAGCAGGCGCAGCGCCGGTTCGAGACCGACGCGTTCGTCGATCCGGGCAACGCGCGCCAGCAGGCGGTGCGCGGCACGTTCGATCCGATGTTCCTGTCGTACACCCTCGGCAAGCTGATGATCCGCGAGCTGCGCGAGCAGTGGCTCGCCCGCCACCCGGGTGGCTCGCTGCGCGCGTTCCACGACGAGCTGCTCGGCTACGCGTGCGCGCCGCTGCCGGTGATCCGCCGCGCGATGCTCGGCCCCGACGCCGGCCCGGCGCTCCGCTAGACGCCGCGCCCGCTCGGGCACAGGATCTCCGGTGTCACCGCGGCGCACGCGGGCGGCCACCGCCTTGCATGCGGTCAGAGGTCGAGGAGAGTCCGCATGCCCGAGAAGAAGGTCAAACAGCGCGCCAAGCGCGATCTGCGCGCAGGCAAGGCGCCGAGCACCGCCGCCGGCGAGTTCGTGCGCGAGGAGATCGATCACGTCCGCGAGGGCAAGCACGGAGCGCGGTCGCCCCGGCAAGCGATCGCGATCGGCCTGTCGAAGGCGCGCCGCGCCGGGGTGCCGCTGCCACCGCCGCGGTCCGGCGCGACCAGCGCGGCCACCCGCAAGCGCGCGGAGCGCGACTACGAGGTCGGCCAGGGCCAAGGCAAGGGCCAAGGCAAGGGCAAGAGCAAGAGCAAGCCCACGCGCCGCGCGTCGCCGAAGCGCCGCAAGGCCAGCACGCGCGCACTCCAGCGCGAACCCAAGCGCGCCGGGTCGCGGAGCGCGCTGGCGAGCCAGGCCCGCGAGGCGGCTGCGCGCCGCCGGCGCACCCAGCGCAAGCGCCGCTGAGAGGTCGTGTGGACGGAGCTACTTGCCGACGCGGGTCAGGAGCTTCGCCATGTCGTCGGCGTGCTCCTCCTCGACCGCGAGGATCTGCTCGATCAGCCGCCGGCTGGTCGGGTCATCGTCGCCCAGCCAGCGCACGATCTCCGAGTACGTCGCGATCGCGATCCGCTCGGCGATCAGGTCCTCCTTGATCATGTCGTTGAGGGTCTCGCCGGTGCCGTACTGGGCGTGGCTACGCGCCGAGAGGCCCTCGGGGTTGAGGTTCGGCGTGCCGCCGAGCTCGGTGATCCGCTTGGCGACCCAGTCGGCGTGCTGCTGCTCCTCGTTCGCGTGCTCGAGGAACTCGGCCTCGACGCCGGGCGAATGGACGCCCTTGGCCATGAAGTAGTGATTCCTGTACCGCAGGGTGCACACGGTCTCGGTCGCGAGCACCTCGTTCAGGACCTCGATCACGCGGAGGCGATCGGCCTTGTACGACGTGGTGACCGCCCCTTGGTCCATCTTCTCCATCGCGCGGCGACGGATCTCCTCGATGTCGGCCTTGAAGGTGTTCATTCTAGAGCGCACTCGCAAACTCGGGGCCGCGCTAACCAACCGAAACCCGCGGCTCCCGACCGCGCACGAGCGCCCCGTGCGCCCCTGCGCCCACGCCCGTGTGCCACATTCGCCGGGTCGTGCTCCGCTGGCCAGGTCATGTCGTCCACGTCCTCTGGTTGTTGATCGTCGTGCTGGTGGGCGGGCTGGCGTACGGCGTCGCCCGGCTCGGCGTGTTCCTGTTCGTGTGGGGCCGGCGCCGTCAGAGCACCCTCGACGCGCTGCGCGGCTGGATGCTGCGCCAGGCTATGACCGTGCTCGGCGCCACGTTCATCAAGCTCGGCCAGGTGATGAGCACGCGGCCGGATCTGTTCGCGCCCGAGATCATCGCGCAGCTCCGCTACCTCCAGGATCGCCTGCCGCCGTTCGGGTTCCGCCGGGTCCGCGCGACGGTCGAGGCCGAGCTCGGCCAGCCGATGTCGGAGGTGTTCGCGTCGTTCGACGAGCGGCCGGTCGCCGCGGCGAGCGTCGCGCAGGTCCACCGCGCGACCCTGCGCGACGGCCGCGAGGTCGCGGTCAAGGTGCTCCGCCCCGGCGTCCGCCGCCAGGTCGAGCGCGACAAGGCGATCCTGCTCGCCGGCGCGCGGCTGCTCGCGGTGCGCCCGAAGTGGCGGCTCAACGATCCGGTCGGCCACACCCGGCACTTCGTCGAAGCGATCTGGGAGCAGACCGATCTGCGGATCGAGGCCACGAACTACGAGCGGTTCCGCCGCAACTTCGCGGGCCGCCCCGACGTGACGTTCCCCGAGGTTCACGCCGCGCTGTCCACCGAGCGCGTGCTGACGATGGAGTTCGTGCGCGGCACGAAGATCGACGCGCTGCCCGCCGATCTGTCGCCCGAGCGCCGCCACCAGCTCGCCGCGACCGTGCGGATGGCGATGTTCCAGATGTGCTTCGACGACGGGTTCGTGCACGCCGACCTGCACCCCGGGAACATGGTGGTGGAGGACTCCGGCCGGCTGGTGATCTTCGACGCCGGGCTCGCCAAGCTGCTGCACGAGGACGTGTTGATCCAGTTCATCGACATGACCAAGTGCCTCGCGATGGGCACACCGGACGACCTGGTCGCCCACCTGCGGCGGTTCCACCAGTACCTCGGGACGGTCGACTGGGACGCGCTGCGCGTCGAGGTCGCGGCGTTCGCGGCGAAGTTCCGGGCCAAGGACGTGGCCAAGCTCGAGTACGGCGAGCTGATCGGCGAGATGTTCGCGATCGCGCGCAAGTACCGGGTCCGTCCGGTGACCGACATGATGCTGGTGTTCGTGGCGCTGATCACCGCGCAGGGTATCGGCAAGATGCTCGAGCCGGAGCACAACGTGTTCGGCGCGGTCGCCCAGTACCTGATCCCGATCCTGATGCGCCGCAACGAGCGGGTGCCCGATACCGACGAGGCCCGCGCCGCGCGCGCGTAGCGGCGATCAGCCCTGGAGGACGCGGCCGCCGGGATCGGGGATCGCGTCGAGCTCGACGAGCAACAGGTGCAGCGGGCGCTTGGCACGCCGCACGCGCAACAGGGAGGGCTCGGCCGGCGGCGCGGATCCGGCGCCGAAGTCCCCCTGCCCCGAGACCAGCTCGCGGCGCACCAGCTCGACCAGCGCGACCAGCGGCGTGGTGCGTGGATCGTCCCACCACGGCACGTGCGCGAGCGCGCCGGTCAACGAGCCGAGCCGCGCGCCGGCGATCTCGTCGAGCACCCGATCGCCGCGCACCCACACGCGCGACGGGCCCGACAGGCGGTCCACGACGCGCAGCACATGTTCGAGCATCGCGTGATCGACGATCACGCACCCATCCTCGCATTCCCGCGCGCCCACGTCGCCAAACATCGCACACGACGATCGAGTTAGCATCGGGCCACACCAGCCTGTGGAGGTTCCAGTGCACCGGAAACTCGGCTTCGGGGTCACGCTCACGCTCGCGCTCGCCGCCGCGGAGGTGGCTCACGCCCAGCGCGCGCCCGATACGGCCACGATGGACCGCGGCGACGGCATCACGCGGCTCGCCCTCGATCTGGGGCTGTCCTTCCTCGACTCACCGCCGTATGACGCGGCGCTGCGCATCGAGCCGTACGGCCAATATGTCACCCGCAGCGGGCTCGGATTCTACGGCTCGCTGCCGATCGCGCGCTCGTTCGGCGGCGACGCGCCCGAGCCCGAAGCGACGACCGCCCTCGGCAACCTCGAGCTCGGCGGCCTGTACGTGGTCAGCACGCCCAAGCGGTCGTGGGTGTTCCGCGCCGGGGTCGCGCTGCCCACCGCCAGCAGCAGCGCCGACGGGGTGCTCACCAACGCGCTCGCGACCTACCCGCGGCTGACCGATCTCGCGCTCGCGGTCCCCGACGCGGTGTACGTCCGGCTCGGCGTGTCGCCGCTGTTCCACCTGAAGAGCCTGTTCCTCCAGCTCGATCTCGGGTTCGACATCGGGATCGGCACCGACGAGGCGTTCGATCCGCCGCACCTGCTGCGGCTCAACGCGGGCGGCGGCGTGGATCTCGGCCTAGTCGCGCTCGGCCTCGAGCTGGTCAACCTGGCCAGCTTCGACGGCGTGGACGACAACGAGCAGTGGGTGCACGCGCTGTCGTTCACCGTGCGGTTCATGGGCAAGGCGCTCCAGCCGGTGATCGCGGTCGGCAGCCCGCTCGACGAGTCCGCGCGCGAGCGGGTCAAGCTGTACGTCGCCGGCGGGATCCAGTACGTGTTCCGCTAGGACCGATCCGCGGCGGGCTCGCCTGCGAGATGAACGGTCTGGGTCGAGTACGCGATCGAGCTGCCGGCGCCCTCGATCACCTCGACGAAGCGGAGCAGCATGTCCTGCCGCCACTCGCGGAACCGCGCGTATTCGCTGCCGTTGTACCAGGACTGGATCTCGATCTCGAACGAGTGCTCGCCGAGCTTGGCCAGCTTGACCACGAGCTCGTCGAGATAGGTCCGCGGGTCGGCGCGCAGGCCGCCCTCGAGGCCGGCGAGGATCTCGCGCAGCTGCGCCGCGGTGGTCGCGTAGCCCACGCGCAGCGTGGTGTGCAGCCGGCAGCGATCGCGCAGGCCAAACGTCTCGATCCGGCTATCGGCGAGCCGGCCGTTCGGCATCGAGACCACGGTGCGATCGAGCGTGCGGATCCGGGTCGAGCGCAGCCCGACCGATTCGACCGTGCCGAGCACGCCGCCATCGGTGCGCACGAAGTCGCCCTCGCGCAGCGGCTGATCGACGCCGAGCGCGAACGCGCCGAACAGGTTCTCGACGGTCTGCTTGGCGCCGAACGCGAGCGCGATGCCGCCGACCCCGACGCCGGCGATCAGGCTGGCGACCGGCAGGCCGAGCGCGCCGAGAAAGCCGATCGTGGCGAACACGACCAGCACGAACTTGACGATGCGCCCGGCGAGCGTGAGCAGGCCACGCGAGGCAGGCCGCGCGACCACCCACGGCGCCACCGCCAGGTGCGCGACGACCACGTCGACCAGCCGCACGACGCACCACACGACGCCGACGCCGAACGCCGCGAGCAGAACCTCCTTGGTCGCGGCGTCGATCCGCGCGCTCAGCTCGAGCACCGGCAGGAACAGGCGCGCGGCGACGATGCAGCCGGTGAACCGGATCGGCCGGCCGAGCCGCGCGACCGCCTCGTCGTCCCACGTGCTGTCGGTGCGCGCGGTGATCCGCCCGGCGAGCCACATGATCAGCTTGGCGACCAGCCGGCCGCCGATCACCGCGAGGGCCAGCGCGGTCACCGCGCCGATCCACTGCCAGTACGCGATGCCCCAGGGGCCGGTTCG
>JBQCJR010000727.1:0-5826 GCA_051952595.1 Kofleriaceae bacterium | reverse complement strand
GATAAGTTAGCCGGGGCGCAATGTTATAGATGGGGGTGGTCGGGGGGGGGTTTTTTGGGCGGACCGGGCGCTTGCTCCCGCGGCCCGATGGCAGCTACATCAAGTTCGACGGCAACTCGGCCGTCCTCATCAACAAAGAGAACGAGCCGATCGGCACCCGCATCTTCGGGCCGGTCGCTCGCGAGCTGCGCGCGAAGCGGTTCATGAAGATCATCTCGCTCGCGCCGGAGGTCCTGTAGTCATGGCGCACGTTCGCAAGGGCGATCTCGTGGTCGTCACCAGCGGTGCCTACAAGGGCAAGCGCGGCAAGATCCTGCGCGTGATCGGCGACCGCGTGGTCGTCGAGAAGGTCGCGATGATCAAGCGCCACAGCCGGGCTACCCAGAAGAACCCGCAGGGTGGGATCATCGAAAAGGAAGGCACCATCCACATCTCCAACGTCGCGCTGTACGACGAGAAGAAGACCACCAACCACGGTGGTACGCGCACGAAGCATGTCGTCGATGGCGACCAGAAGGTTCGCGTCGGCGTGAAGTCGGGCACCAAGTTCCCCAGCCCCGGCATTGGCGGCTGAAAGAACACCGAGAGTAGATCATGGCCAAGGACGAGAAAGCAGCGGCGGCGGCTGAGAAGAAGCCGCAGAAGCCGAAGGGCGAGAAGACCAAGAAGGCGGCGGAGCCCACGGGCCCGGCGCCGAAGTACAAGCGCGAGCAGGCTCCCAAGCTGAAGGCGCAGTACGACAAGACGGTCCGCGACCAGATGATGAAGGAGTTCAACTACTCCACCGTCATGCAGGTCCCTCGCATCGTGAAGATCACGGTCAACATGGGCCTCGGCAAAGCCAAGGACGAGCCCAAGATGATCGATAACGCGATCGACGAGCTCAAGGCGATCACCGGTCAGTCGCCGGTGGTCTCGCGCGCCAAGAAGGACATCGCCGTGTTCAAGCTCCGCAAGGGGCAGAAGATCGGCGTGATGGTCACCCTGCGCCGCGAGCGGATGTGGGAGTTCCTCGACCGCCTGGTCAACATCGCGCTGCCTCGCGTCCGCGACTTCCGCGGCGTCTCGGCCCGCGGCTTCGACGGCCGCGGCAACTTCACCATGGGCGTTCGCGAGCAGATCATCTTCCCGGAGATCGAGTACGACAAGATCGACTCGATCAAGGGCATGAACATCAGCATCGTCACCACCGCCGGGACCGACGCCGAAGGGCGTGCGCTGCTCGGCCACCTCGGAATGCCGTTCCGTCAGGCCACGCCGACCGCCACCACTGGAGCCGCCTAGTCATGGCCAAGCTGATCGATACGCTTCCCAAGAAGCAAAAGTTCAAGGTTCGCGTGAAGAGCCGCTGCAAGCGCTGCGGCCGCTCGCGCGCCTATCTCCGCAAGTTCGAGATGTGCCGTTGCTGCTTCCGTGAGCTCGCGCTCCGTGGCGATATCCCGGGCGTCATCAAGTCGAGCTGGTGAGGAATCAAGTATGTCGATGACCGATCCAATCGCTGACTTCCTCGCTCGGATCCGCAACGGGATCCGCGCGCGCAAGCAACTCGTCGAGTGCCCGCGCTCGAACATCAAGCTCCGCATCGCCGAGATCCTCCGCGACGAGGGTTTCGTCCAGAGCGTGGTGTCCCAGGAAGACGACAAGCAGGGCGTGCTGAAGCTCGCCCTGCGGTACGACGGTCGTGGCGTCGGCGCCGGCTGCGCGATCACCGGCATCCGCCGCGTGTCGCGCCCGGGTCAGCGCACGTACGTTCCCGCCAAGCAGGTGCCGCGAGTCCGCAACGGCCTCGGCATCGCCATCCTTTCCACGTCGCAGGGCGTTATGACCGACAAAGAAGCCCGTACCAAGGGCGTTGGCGGTGAAGTCCTCTGCGAGGTCTGGTGAGTCATGTCCCGCATCGGTCGTAAGCCGCTCGAGATTCCGAAGGGCGTCCAGGTGTCGATCACCAAGGACGCGATCTCGACCAAGGGTCCCAAGGGCACGCTGTCCCTCAAGCGTCACAAGGACGTCGAGGTCAAGCAGACCCAGGACGAAGACAAGAAGGACGTCATCGTGTTCGAGCGCAAGGGCGAAGAGGGCCCGGTGCGCGCCGCACACGGCCTGATGCGCGCGCTGGTCGGCAACATGCTGACCGGCGTGACCACCGGGTTCGAGCGCAAGCTCGAGATCAACGGCGTCGGCTATAAGGCCGAGATCAAGGGCACCAAGGTGGTGCTCTCGCTCGGCTACTCGCACCCGATCGAGTACACCCTCCCCGAGGGCATCTCGGCCAAGATCGACAAGAACGTGCTCGTCCTCTCGGGGATCGACCGGCAGGCGCTCGGCGCCGCGTCGGCGAAGATCCGGAGCTTCCGGCCCCCCGAGCCGTACAAGGGCAAGGGCATCAAGTACGTCGAAGAGACCATCGTCCGCAAAGCGGGTAAGACCGCAGGTAAGTGATCGCAGCGCTCGCTTGAGCCGCCTATCCACGGCGGCTCTCGAGGCGAGCTGGAGTGTCAAATGGCTGGCCACGTCAAAGTTGCAAATCCCAAGGTCCGCAAGCGGCTGCGCCGCAAGGTGTCGATCCGGCTGCGCCTCACCGGCACCGCCGAGCGTCCGCGCCTCACGGTGTTCCGCTCGGCACGCTACGTCTACGCTCAGGCGGTGGACGACACCACGGGCCGCGTGCTCGCCGCGGCGAGCGAGCTCGATGGTGCCCTCAAGGCTGCCGTCAACGGCAAGCCCAAGAAGGAGCGCGCCCGCCACATCGGCAAGGTGATCGGCGAGAAGCTGGTCGCTGCAGGCGTCAAGGCGGTCGTCTTCGACCGCAACGGGTTCATCTATCACGGTCGCGTCAAGGAGATCGCCGACGGCGCTCGCGACGCGGGCCTGCAGTTCTAGGCGAAGAGGATCGAATGCTGATCAATCCCGAAGAAGTTGGCGAGCTGGTCGACCGCGTCGTCCACATCAATCGCGTGGCCAAGGTCGTCAAGGGCGGCCGTCGGTTCTCGTTCTCGGCGCTCGTCGTCGTCGGTGACCAGCACGGTTACGTCGGCGCCGGTCTCGGCAAGGCGAACGAGGTGCCCGAGGCGATTCGCAAGGGCACCGACCGCGCGAAGCGGAACCTGATGAAGATCCCGCTGATCAAGGGCACGATCCCGCACGAGGTGATCGGCTACTTCGGCGCGGCGCAGGTGCTGTTCCGCCCGGCGGCCCCCGGTACTGGCGTGATCGCCGGTGGCGGCGTCCGTCCGGTCCTCGAGGTCGCCGGGATCACCGACATCCTGACCAAGTCGATCGGGACCTCGAACAAGCACAACGTCATCCACGCGACGATCGAGGCGCTCAAGGCGCTCCGCTCGGTCGATCAGGTGGCCAAGACGCGTGGCAAGAATCCCTCGGACTTCTATCAGCGCCGCCCGGCGCCCTGAGCGAGAGAACGTCATGGCGATCAAGCTCAAGATCACCCAAGTGAAGAGCGGCATCGGCCGCTCGAAGTCGCAGAACCTGACCCTCCAGGGTCTCGGCCTCCGCGGTCCGCACCAGTCGGTCATCCTCCAGGACACCGTCGCGATCCGCGGCATGATCCGGAAGGTCCACCACCTCGTCACCGTCGAGGCGGCGGACTGAACAGCCTGGTCCGGCAGCCTGCCGGACCTTCCTCTTTTTGCTCCTGGCCAACCTGGCAGGTTGCCCACCACTCGATTTCGCGCCAGATTCCAGGCGCCTCGGGATTTGCCCCATGTCGAACGCGATCTCTCTCCATAATCTCCACCCGAACCCCGGGGCCACCCGCGAGAAGAAGCGGCTCGGCCGCGGTCGCGGCTCGGGCAAGGGCAAGACGTCCGGTAAGGGCGTCAAGGGCCAGAAGGCCCGTCCGGGTCACCACGGCGCGCGGTTCGCGTTCGAAGGTGGCCAGATGCCGATGCCGCGCCGCGTGCCCAAGCGCGGGTTCAAGAACCCGTTCCGCATCGAGCCGTTCGCGATCAACGTCGCGACGCTCGGCGAGGTGTTCGACGCGAACGCCACCGTCGACCTCGAGGCGCTGCGCGCCAAGGGCCTGGTGCCCAAGAAGGCCGAGCACGTCAAGATCCTGGGCGAGGGAGAGATCTCGAAGCCGCTCAAGATCAAGGCGTACCGCGCCTCCGCGACCGCCATCGAGAAGGTGAGCAAGGCGGGCGGCTCCATCGAGCTCATCGAAGCAGCGGCCGTCGCAGCGACGACCTAACGAGGGACTGAGTGGCCTCGATCGCCAACATCGCCAAGATCCCCGAGCTCCGCCGGCGGATCTTGTTCACGTTGTTCATCCTCGCGGTCTATCGCGTGGGCGTGTTCATCACGATCCCGGGCGTCAACCGCATCGAGATGAGTCACGTCGTCAGCAAGGGCGGCTCGGGCTCGTTCCTCGGCATGTTCAACATGTTCTCGGGCGGTGCGCTCGAGCAGTTCTCGATCTTCACGCTCGGCATCATGCCGTACGTCACTGCATCGATCGTGATGCAGTTGCTCACCGTCGTCGTCCCGCGGCTCGACCAGCTCAACAAGGAAGGCGAGCAGGGCAGGCGGCGGATCAACCAGCTGACCCGCTATGGCACCGTGCTCGTCGCGGTGGTCCAGGCGTGGTTTGCGGCCAGCTACGTCGAGAGCCTCGCGCGTGGCGGCGCCGAAGTCGTCGTCAACCCGGGCCTCGGATTCCACCTGCTCACCGTGATCACCATGACGACCGGCACGGTCGTCATCATGTGGTTCGGCGAGCTCATCACCGAGAACGGGATCGGCAACGGTTCGTCGCTGATCATCTTCGCCGGCATCGTCGCGGCGATGCCGGACGCGATCACGAAGTTCCTGGTCGGCGGCCGAGAGGCCAGCCACCTCGGCATCCTGTTCATCATCCTCCTGGTGGTCGCCACGATCGCCGCGATCTGCTTCTTCGAGCGGTCGCACCGGCGGATCCCGGTCCAGTACACGAAGCGGCAGGTCGGCAGAAAGATGTACTCGGGCGCGCAGAGCTATCTGCCGCTCAAGATCAACGTCTCCGGCGTGATCCCTCCCATCTTCGCGTCGTCGATCCTCATGTTTCCGGCCCAGATCGCCAACATGGCGGAGTCGGGCTGGCTGCAGGAGTTCGCGTCGGTGCTGAACCCGACGGACTGGCGCTACAACCTGATCTTCACGATCCTGGTCGTGTTCTTCGCGTTCTTCTACACGTCGGTCGTGTTCAATCCGGTCGACGTCGCGGACAACCTGAAGAAGTCGGGTGGGTTCATTCCGGGCATTCGCCCCGGTAAGAACACCGCGCAGTACATCGAGCGCGTGCTCACGCGGATCACCTTCGCAGGTGCGCTGTACCTGTCGATCGTCTGCATGATCCCCGCGCTGCTCCAGAAGCACCTGAACGTCCCGTTCGCGTTCGGTGGCACGGGCCTGCTCATCGTGGTCGGCGTCGCGCTCGACACCGTCCAGCAGATCGAGTCGCACCTCATCACCCGTAACTACGAAGGTTTCGCGGGGCCCAAGGGCCCGCGGATCCGTGGCCGGGTCGCCGCGCGGCCTCGCTGAGCGACGGTCGTGGGCGTTCAGCTCAAGTCGAAGGACGAGATTCGCCTCATGCGTGAGGCGGGTGTCGTCTGCGCCGGCATCCTCGACGAGATCTGCGCTGCGGCGCAGCCCGGGATCTCCACCTGGGAGCTCGACCGGATCGCCCGGGCCGGAATCGAGCGGCACAAGGTGCGCAGCGCGGTCCTTGGCTACGGCTATCCGGCCTATCCCGCGGTGCTGTGCACCTCGATCAACGAGGTCATTGTCCACGGAATCCCCCGCAAGAACGAGATCTTGAAGGATGGCGAC
>JBQCJR010000726.1:0-5220 GCA_051952595.1 Kofleriaceae bacterium | reverse complement strand
GCAGCAGCAACACGAGCGCCGCCGCGGCGAGCCCGCCGAGGTGCGCGAGCCGGAACAGCCGCGCGCGCAGCAACACGCGCGGCGACAGCGGCTTGACCGGCACCGTGGCGAGCGTCGCGGCGACGATCGTCACCGGCACGGCGAGCCCGAGCAGCTCGATCCCGAAATCGACGTTGCTCTGCACGATCGCGGTGGTCACGCCGCCGAGCGCCGCCGCGGCGAGCGGCCCGTCGCGCCACTTGCGGATCGCGACGATCGCCAGCCAGCCGAGCAGCGCCGCGAGCAACAGCGCGCCCGGGACACCCCACTCGACCACCGCCTGGATGTACTCGTTCTCGAGGTGCGAGAAGGTCACGAACGCGCTCGCCGGGTGGACCCGCGTGAACGCCGGCTCGAATGCGCCGCGCCCCACGCCCACCCACGGGCTCTCCTCGATCAGCGCGACCGACGAGCGCCACGCCGCGTACTTGCTCTTGGGCTCGCGGATCTCCTGGAGCGAGGTGTTCGCGAGCTGCTCGGCGGCGCTGCCCGCGCTGGTGTAGACGATCACGACCAGCACGCACACCGCCACCGTGCCGATCGGCAGGGTGTTGATCAGGAACCGCCGCCGGCTCGACCGGCTCTGCTCGGTCGGCGCGAGCCGCTGCGCGACCACGATCCCGAGCGTCACGCCGAGCCCGGTCGCGAGCCCGAGGATCGCCCCGCGCGACAGGGTCAGCGACGCGACGCCGAGGCAACCGAGCGCCGACAGCCCCCAGATCGCACGCGCCGCCATCGACTGGCGGGCGTAGATCACGAGGCCGGTCGAGACCACCGCGCCGAGCGCCATCAGGCCACCGAGGTGGTTCGGGTTGAGCAGCGGGCCGAGCACCGGCGGCGTGGCCTGGTTCGGCACGTACACGCCGTACAGGCTGGTCGCGCCGAAGATCCGGTGGATGCCGACGATCAGCGCCGTGGCGCCACACACCGCGGCCACCGCGCCGAGGCAGTTCAGCCGGCCACGCTCCGACGACGCGAACCGGATCGCGAGCACCGCGACCCCGAGCAAGGTGAGGAAGAACGCGAGCGCACGCAGCGTGCCCGGCGCGTCGAGGGTGAGCGCCTGCCACGGGGCGACCCCGGCGATCCGCGCACCGTCGTCGCGCAGCGCGCTGCCGCTCGGATCGAGCGCCTCGATCAGCCCGGCCGGCAGCGGGATCAGCTGCACCGCGGTCAGCGCCGCGGCCGCGCCGAGCGCGACCACCAGCGGCGAGGTGCCGATCAGCCCGCGCCGCGACAGCACGAACGGGACCAGCGCGACCCCCACCAGGATCGCGCTCACCGCGGCCGTCCAGCGCAGCGCGCCGCCGACCGCCAGCACGGTGAACCCGAGGCCGATCGCGGCGCAGATCAGCGAGATCGAATCGCGGCGGCGCAAGGGGGCTACCAGGGCCGCTCGGGCACGAACACCTCGTCCCCCGGCATCACCGGGAAGTTCGGCCGGCTGCCCTCGGCGATCATCTCGACGGGGATCTTGTAGATCTCCTTCTTCTTGCCGACCAGGCGGGTGACCCGGACCATGTTCTTGCGCGCCATCGGCGAGAACCCGCCGCTGCTCGCGATCGCCTCGGTGATCGTCATGCCGGGCGTGAACTTGATCGGGCCGCTGCGCGCCACCTGGCCGAGCACCGAGAGCTTCTGCGAGTTGATCTCGAGCACGGTGAGCGAGACGATCGGGTCGCGCAGGTAGCCATCGGCGAGCCGCTTCTGGATGTCGTCCTGGACCTCGCGGACGGTCTTGCCGCTCGCCGCGACCGAGCCGATGAACTGGACTTCGATCGAGCCGGCGGCGTCGATCGCGTACTGGGCCTTGAGCTCTCGCGAGCCGTACCAGACCACCAGCTGGAGCTTGTCGGCGGGTCCAAGCGTCAGCTGGGTCTCGTCGATGGGGGCGCTGGTGGGATAGACGACCGGTGGGTTATCCCTGCAGCCACCCACCGCGAACGCCAGTAAGAGAGGGATCACGATCCACATGGTTCAGCCGAATGTATGTTGTCGTTCCAACTGCAATAGTTCATGAACGCCGGCGGTGGGGCCGGCATCGAACCCGGTACATTGACAGAATTGATTGGACGTGGGTAACGTCCTGGTTGTCGAGGAGAGAAGCTCGTGAAACTACTCAGCAAAGCGCGAACTCTTGGCATCGTCGTGGTGCTCGCGGGCGGCGGTACGCTGCTCGCGCAGCCGGCGCCCGAGCCAACCGCGCCGCCGAGCGATACCGGGGCCACCGCGTCCGCGGGAGTCGATCTGAAGCTCTCGATCGGCGAGATGATCACGCGCAGCGTCGATCTCGACAAGCAGGTCAAGCTGGACCTTCGCCACGTGCGCCACCTCCAGGAGGTGAGCCGCAAGGAGAAGGACATCATCAAGCTGACCTGCGTGAACGACAAGCTGCTCGCGATGAAGGCCCAGGCCAACATCTTCGATAGCGCGCGCCACGATCTCGAGGCCCTGTCCGAGTCGACCGGCGGCGAGCGCCAGACCGTGTACCCCTCGGTGGTCGTCGCGGCGGACAGCGTGCGCAAGCTGCGCGGCGAGGCCGACGCGTGCGTCGGCGAGAACGAGCTCTCGACGTCGGAGTCCCAGGCCACGGTCAACGACCCGGGCCTGCCCGATCCGTGGACCGGCAACCCGTTCACCGAGGGCGTCGAGCCCCCGGCGTACGCGTCGCCGTTCAACTGAAGCCAACCGCTTCTGCGGTTGGCTTCAGTTGTCCCCGCCGCAGCGGCGCTACGCCGGCTGCTTGTCCGGCGTCTCGCGGTAGCCGTAGTAGTTGTAGTAGTACGCGTCGCGGCTGGTCGCGTCGAACTCGTTGACGATCACCCCGATGATCGTCCCGCCCACGCTGCGCAGCTGGCGCGCCGAGCGCTTGATCTCCTCGCGCAGCGTCTTGCCCGCACGCACGACCAGGATCACGCCGTCGGTCTCCTTCGAGAGCACCACGGCATCGGTCACCGGCTGGAGCGGCGGCGAATCGAGGATCACCAGGTCGAACCGGCTCTCCAGCTCCGCCAGCACCGTCTGGAACCGCTTGGTCATCAGCAGCTCGGCGGGGTTCGGCGGCGTCGGGCCACACGGCAGCACGAACAGGTTCGGGATGTCCGTGGTCTTGATGACCTCGTCGTAGTTCTGGTCGCCGAGCATCAGGTTCGAGAGCCCGGTCTGGCGCGACACGCCGGTCGAGGAGTGCAGGCGCGGCCGCCGCATGTCGGTGTCGATCAGCAGCACGCGCTGGCCGCTCTGCGCCATCGTGGTGCCGAGATAGATCACGCTGGTGGTCTTGCCCTCGCGCGGGTTCGCGCTCGAGACCACCAGGGTCTTCAGCTTGCGGTCGGCGCCGGAGAACAGCACGTTGGTGCGCAGCGACCGGCAGCACTCCGCGACCGACGAGGTCGGGTGCTCGTGGACGTACAGGTCGCGCGCGCGGTCGTCGTCGCGCGGCAGGTCGCCGGCGGCGAGCATCGGGATCACGCCGAGCACCGGGGTGCCGGCCGCCTGCTGGGCGTCGGTCGTCGACTTGATCGAGCGATCGAGGAACACCACCAGGATCAGCAGGCCGAGCCCGAGGAAGAACGCCAGGCCGCCGGCGATCGTCGCGTTGACCCGCACGCTCGGCGACACCGGCTGGGTCGGCACGAGCGCCGGATCGAGCCGCTTGGCGTACGACTGATCGATCGTCAGGTTCATGCGGCCGGTCAGCTCGCTGGTCGAGAGCCGGTTGCGCAGGATGTTGTACTTGTCCTCGATGCTCTTCTTCTCGCGCTGGAGCTCGTTGTACGCGACGATCTTCGGCCCGAGCTCGAACGCCTCTTTCTTGTAGACCTCGACCTCGCCGCCGAGCGCCGACTCGGTCGCCACCGCGGCGCGATAGGTCTCCTCGACGCCGCCGACGATCCGCTTGGCCTCGGACTGGAGCGCCGCGTAGAGGTCGTCGACCTTGACCTTCTGCTTGACGTACTCGGCGTTCTTGGGGCCGACCTCCTTCTCGATCTGGAGGAACGTGTTGCGCTCCGAGTAGTACTGCGCGCGCAGCATGTCGAACGAGGTCGACTCGCCCATCATCAGGATCGGCGAGTCGAGCAGGTCCTGCCCCGCCGCCGCCTTCTTCATCCGGTCCAGCTTGGCGCCGATCTCGATCCGCCGGGCGCGCGCCTCGTTCATCTTCTGGGTGAACGCCGTGATGTTCGAAGACACCAGGTTCTGGCGATCCTCGAGCGAGACCGCGAGCAGGCCGTTGTCCTTCTGGAACTGGTAGAGCTTGGCCTCGGCCTTGCGCAGGTTGGCCTCAGCGATCTCGAACTCCTGCGACAGCGCGCCCGACGCGTGCTTGGAGTGCGTCGACAGCAGGTTCTTCGTGTAGTCGATGAACGTCGTGATGTGATTGTTCGCGATGTCCGCCGCGAGCTGCGCGTCCTCGTTGCGGACGACCACGTACATGATCCGGTCCTGCTCGGGGTACTTGACCGCGAGGTGCTGCAGGAGGCGCCGGGTCGCGAGGTCGATCTGCTCCTCGGGCTTCTTGTCCACGCGCTCGAGCTCGTTCAGCAGCTTCAGGTGGAGCTGGTGCTGCTCGACGGTCTGCTGGACCACGGTGTAGCTGGAGAGCAGCTTGCGCTGCTGCTTGTAGTAGTCGATGCCCGCGCCGCCCGCACCGCCGCCACCGCTGACCGCGAACACGTCCGCGCCCTGGCCGAGCAGGTCGGGCAGCCGCGGCTCGATCTGCACCGAGGCCTTGGCCTCGTAGATCTTGGGCAACCGGCTCGTGTAGATCACCGCCGCGGTCACCGCGACGGCGACCAGGGCGAGCAGCGCCCATGCGTACTTGCGCAGCGCCTCGAAGTACCGCTTCAGGTCGAAGCTGAAGACCGGCTCCTCGGCGCCGTGCTCGTGGTGGTCTAGGTCCAAGTGCGCCTCCGCAAAGCCGGTTAGTGCCTGGATCCGGGCGCCGGGTTCACGCGGACGGGTATACCATCGCCCCTCAGCGATTGCTGTGCCGCCTCGAGCACCGAGACCACGCGCACGCCGCTCGCGATCGTGGTGAGCGGCGGGGTGCCCTCGGCGATGCAGTCGAGGAAGTGCTGGAGCTCGAGCCGGAGCGGCTCCTCCATCGGCAGCGACGGGATGTGCACGTCGCCGTCGCGAATCGTCAGGTACTCGGCAAACTGCTTGAATTGCGGCGGT
>JBQCJR010000725.1:0-3104 GCA_051952595.1 Kofleriaceae bacterium | reverse complement strand
GCTGCACGATCTGATGGTCGCGCGCCCGGGCGTGGCGTACGTCAGCCTCAGCTTCGCCGACGGCACGTTCCGCGGCGCGTACCTCGGCGAGGATCGCCGGGTCGAGGTGCAGGAGAGCCGGCTCGGCGCGGCCGGCACCGCGGTGGCGCGGTTCACCGTCGAGGGCGGCGCGCTGCGCCCGCTGCGCCAGGAGACCACCGACTACGATCCGCGGCAGCGCGGCTTCTACCGGCTCGCCGAGCAGACCGGCGCGCGGGCGTGGACCCCGCCGTACACGTTCTTCGTCAGCCACGAGACCGGGATCACCTGCACCGAGCCGGTGGTGGTCGACGGCGCGGTCGCCGCGGTGCTCACCGTGGACTTCGATGTCGGCGCGCTGTCGAGCTACGTGGCGCGGCCGGTGCTCGAGGGCGCGCGCTCGATCGTCTACACCGGCGACGGCGTGGTGCTCGCGTACCCGTTCGCGCGGGCCGGCAAGCTCTCGGTGCTGCGCACCGATCAGCTGGTGCGCCGCGAGGACGTGCGCGATCCGGCGCTCGACGCGCTGTTCGAGGCGCCGCCGGCCAGCGAGCTGCGGCTGCTCGAGCTGGCGACCCGCGACGGTGGCTACCTCGCCTCGGTCGCGCCGATCGGCGGCCGGCGCGCCGGCGTCGCGGTGCCGCTCGACTGGTACGTCGCGACGGTGGTGCCGACGCGTGCGCTGCTCGGCCCGACCCGCGCGCTCGAGCGATCGAGCCTGATCGCGAGCGCGATCGCGCTGGTGGTCGCGGTGGCGCTCGCGATCGTGCTGGCGTGGAACCTGGTGCGGATGGCCCGCCAGGTCGCCGCGTCGCGCGCGCAGGCGCGCAGCGCCGAGGCCCGCGCCCGCGAGCTCGGCAGCTATCGGCTGGTCGCGCGGCTCGGCGCCGGCGGCATGGGAGAGGTGTGGCGCGCCGAGCACCGCCTGCTCGCCCGCTCGGCGGCGATCAAGCTGATCCGCGCCGAGGCGCTCGACGATCCGGACTCGGTCGCCGAGATCCGCGAGCGGTTCCGGCGCGAGGCGCAGACCCTCGCGTCGATGCGATCGCGCCACACGATCGGGATCTTCGACTACGGCGTCACCGACGCCGGGGTGTTCTACTACGTGATGGAGCTGCTCGACGGGCTCGATCTCGAGGCGCTCGTGGTCCGCGACGGCGCGCAGCCCACCGCGCGGGTGATCGATCTGATGATCCAGGCGTGTGCGTCGCTCGCCGAGGCCCACGACGCCGGGCTGCTCCACCGCGATATCAAGCCGCCGAACCTGTACCTGTCGCGCGCCGCCGACGAGGTCGACATCGTCAAGCTGCTCGATTTCGGGATCGTGCACAGCACGCAGGACCCCACCGCGCCGACCCAGGCGATCGCGCTCGAGCCGCGCGCGATCAGCGCCTCGAAGCTGACCCAGGTGGGCGCGATGCTCGGCACGCCGGGGTTCATGGCGCCCGAGCAGATCCTGGGCACCCAGCTCGATGGCCGCGCGGATCTCTACGCGCTCGGCTGCGTCGGGTGGTGGCTGCTCACCGGCGACGAGGTGTTCGATCGCAGCGGCGAGCCGCTGCGGATCCTGCACCGCCACATCTACGATCCGGTGCCCAACCTGCGCGCGCGGGTCCCGGGGTGGTGCCCGCCGGAGCTCGAGCAGGTGCTCGCCGCGTGCCTCGCCAAGCAGCCGGAGGATCGCCCGCGCGATGCCCGCGCGCTCGCCGCGCAGCTGCGCGCGATCGAGAGCCCGCCGCAGCACGCGTGGACGATCGAGCGCGCGCGCGAGTGGTGGGCGCGCTACCAGCCGCCGGCGCCGGCCGCGGCGGTGGCGACCCGCGAGGTCCAGGTGATCATGCCGGGCGGGACCGATCGCTCCGAAACAGCGATCGCGGCGACGATACGAACGCCGAACCGGCGCGGCTGAGCTGGCGGCGCGCGGCGAGCCAGCGCAGCGGGTGCCGTCGCTGGGCGCGCAGCGCCGCCCCGGCCGACGCGGTCGCGGCGCGCTCGATGTGGCGGGCGCGGCCGGCGCGCTCGCGCTCGGTGCCGACGAACACCTCGCGGGTCCGCGCGATCGCGTCGAACCACGACCACGCGACCCCGAAGTTGCGATCGGGCGAGCCCATGTGGTGGTCGTAGTGCCACGGCAGGTGATCGCGCGCCCACGCCGGATCGAGGTGGGCGCGCCGGTGATCGCGGCGATAGCGGTACAGGCAGTACCAGATCGTCGAGGTGTAGAACGGCGCGAACGGCCACAGCGGCGCGTGCGCGAGGCCGACCAGCGCGAGGCCGATCGCCTCGCGCGCCTGGGTCGGCGTGCTCCACACCGGGCCCTCGTACGCCGGGTCGTAGCCACCGTTGCGGTGCACCGCCTGGTGGTGGTCGTGGTAGTGGAACGCGAGCCGGCTGGAGCGCGCGCGGCCGAGCCCGTGCAGCAGGTACTTGTGGGTCGCCCACTCGCCGTAGCCGAACACGGCGAGCGCCAGCGGGATGCCGAGCATGCGGCCGAGTGTAGCGGGCGCGCTCGACGGCCTCCTACGATTTTTCGGGGAGGTACGCGCGTGGCATGGCCCCGCCGCGCAGGAACTGGCGGCGACGACGACGGCGGTTGAGCGCGTGCATCCCGGCGAACGACCCGAACCCGGCGAACACGCCGGCCACCGCGACCAGCCAGCTCGCGCCGAGCAGCGGCAGCCCCATGCCGGCGACCGCGACCAGAAACATCGCCGGGAGAACCTCCCAGACCAGATCGCCCGCGTGGCGGCGCGACCAGCCGTCGAACGCCAGCTCGCACGGCCCACACCACGCGGCGTCCTCGGTGTCTCGTGCGCAGCGCGGGCAGGCCATGACCGATTCTAGCTCGGAGTGGTCACGGCTCCGTCGCCGCGACCGCGGCCGGGCCGTCGAACACCCACAGCGTGTCGGTTGGATCGAACACCAGCCGGTTCGCCCCGCCGGGGACGTAGAGCTGCTGGCCGATCGCCGCGCCCTGGGTGCCGGCGCGCGGCGAGGGCATGTCCGGGTAGCGGAACCAGCGATCGACGCGTGGATCGTAGCCCTCCACCGCCGCGACCACCGACGAGCCGGCCTCGCCGCCGGCG
>JBQCJR010000724.1:0-2213 GCA_051952595.1 Kofleriaceae bacterium | reverse complement strand
GCAGGCGGCGGACCGTCATGCGCGCACATTACATGATTTTTCGGAGCGCCTCGGTGCTCGGGGTTGGCACGCCGACTTATCGAACCGGTTATCCCGGTGATTATCGAAGCGGGCCTAGAAGTGGCCGACCCAGATCGGCTTGCCGGTCTCGGGGTGCCGGACGACGGTCGCCGGCGTGCGGTCCCGGAGCACCAGGGCCGCCGCCGTCGCGCCGAGCATCGCCACGAACGCGCGCCGGGTCGGCGGGGCGAACCGCCGGCCGTGATCGCCTTTGCGGTCGCGCTTCATGGCGTCGCGCACTCCCCGGCATCAAAGCCCTTCACCAGGTCCTGCAGGGTCATCGCGTTGCACGGGTCCTCGACGAAGTCCTCGGTCGAGCGCATCGAGGTGCCCGCGAAATCGCCGAGGTCGTCGGTGACTCCCGGCGGGACCTCCTTGGCGTCGCTCGCGTTGGCCTGCGGCTTCCCGCTCGCCTTCTGGGCAGCCTCCTCGTCGAGGATCTGCTGGTTGAACCAGCTGACGAAGCTCACCGGGTGGTAGTGGTAGACCACGCCGTCGGCGTTGAGCCGGGCGTGCGCGGCGATCTGCGCGTCCCACCACAGCCCCGGGGTGATCTGCTCGGCGACGAGCTGATCGATCTCCTCGGGCTTGAGCGACTTGTAGTCCTTCGACGCGCGCAACGCGTCGGCCCAGCTCGGCTCGGCGTGCCACTCCGAGACGTGCTGGGTGACCATGTAGCGCGGCTGCTGCGCGCCGCCGCCGTAGTAGCTCGCGAGCTCCTGGCGCGACAGCAGGCCGTCCTTGTTGCTGTCGATCGCCTCGTTGACGCGTGGGGCGTCGCTGAACCGCCCGCCGGAGGTGCCATCGATCACCTCCCACGGCGCGCCGGGCCAGCCATCGAACACGTGCGAGTTGGCGAAGATCTCGACGTGGGTCTGCGCCTTCGACAGCTCGGCGGGGCCGGCGGTGCCGACGTGGCCGATGTGCGCGCCGGCCTCGATCGGCTCGTCGAGCAGCACGACCTTGCCGGCCTGGTCCTTGACCTTGGCCGCGGCCTTGACCATCCACTCGACCGGCGCGCCGGCGGCGAGCTCGTCGGCGAGGTGCATGTACAGCGAGAAGAAGTCGACCTTGTTGGTGCCGAGCGACATCGAGTGGCGGAGCAGCACGAAGTTGACCGACCCGGCCGACGACGTCGCGCCCATCCGCGCGGCGACCAGCCGCCCGGGGAACGGCGAGAACACCTTGTCGCCGGCCTTGCCGACCAGGTGCACGCCGCCGTGCCACAGCCGCTGCTCGCCCCACGGCCCGACCGGGAAGAACCCGCCGTCGGCGCGCTGCTCGTTCATCTTGTAGAGCAGATCGCTCGCCTCCTTGAGCGCCGAGGTCTGGGCGGGCACCGTCGGCTGGGTCTGGCCAGCCGCCGGCTCGCGCGGGAACACCGGGAAGCAGAACGAGCCGCGCAGCTTGCTGCAGAACTGCTTGAAGTCGAAGTAGCCCGGATCCCACTTCTGGTTGGTCAGGTGGTAGTGGCCGATGTAGCCCGCGAACTTGTGGGTGATGCTGCCGGGCAGGGTGTCCCAGCTCTGCACGCCGGGGCTCGACTGCGGGTACTCGGCCGGCAGGTTGGGGAGCAGGCGGAGCAGCGCCTTGCATAGCTTGGTCAGCTCCTCGTACTGCTGCGGCGTGTAGTCGAACGCCAGGAACGTGTGCCCGTTGATCTTGGCGGCGCGGGTCTCGCGCTTGCCCTTGTAGTAGTTGGGCTCCTTCTTGGCGTCGCCGCGGTTGCACAGCTCGACGCCGATCGATGCGAGGTTCCACTCCGCGGCGTGGTAGCCCATCAGCGCGAGGTCGAGCGTCTGGTAGATCGTGCCGTCGTTGTCGACGAGGAAGTGGCACGACAGCCCGCGCTCGTTCTGGAGCACGTTCCAGCACATGTCCGCGGACGCGCAGCCATCGTGGTGGATCACGAACTGCTTGATCACCTGCTTGACCGCGTCGTACGGGGCGTTCTCGCCCATGTTCCACTTCGAGGTCCGCAGCGCCGGGCGGGTCGAGTAGCGCTTGGTGTACGGGATCGGCAGGTTGCCGTACGGCACCTGGCCCGAGCCCTTGAGCGTGCACCGGGCGACCGCGGCCGGCTCGGTCCGGGTCGGCTTGCACAGCTCCGAGCGCGCGTCCCAGTACGGGGGCTCCTGGAAATTGACGATGTT
>JBQCJR010000723.1:0-6384 GCA_051952595.1 Kofleriaceae bacterium | reverse complement strand
AAGCTGCCGCTGCTCGGCTGCCCGTAGCGATCAGCTCGGAACGATCGGCCCGTCGGGCGGCGAGGTGACCCGCGCGCCGGCCCACACCACCGCGTGCGCGAGCGAGACGTCCACGATCGCGCCGTCGCCGATGGTCGTGAACGGCCCGATCGTCGCGCCGGCGCCGATCCGCGCGAACGCGCCGATCTTGACCGGACCGACGATCTTCGCCGTGGGGTGGATGCGCGCGGTCGGATCGATGCCGGTCAGCCGGCTCGGCGGGTGGCGGAGCGGCGCGCCGCCGAGCAACGCGTGGTTGGACTCGACGTAGCGCTCGGGAGTCGAGTGCTCGGCGAAGTAGCCCTCGACGTGCTCGTAGGCCCGCACGACGCCACCGGCGCGCAACCACGGCAGGTAGCCCTGGCGGATCATACACGCCTCGCCCTCGGGCAGCCGGGCGACCACCGAGGGCCGGGTGACGTGCACGCCGCAGAACATGTGCTCGCCGTTGCCCAGCACGTCGTGCACGCGGCCGTCGCGCACGTCGACGGCGCCCCACGCGAGCGCATCCGGCACGCGGCGCACGACCATCATGCCGAGCGCATCGCCCGCGCGACGGTAGGCGTCGAGCAGCGCGGTCACATCGAGGTCGAAGATCAGCTTGCCGTTGCACGACACGAACGGCTCGTCGCGGCCGTTGGGGTCGAGCAGGTGCAGGGCGTGCTTGAGCCCGCCGCCGGTGCCGAGGATGACCTCCTCGTGGAGGTACTGGATCCGCGCGCCGAACCGCCGGCCATCGCCGATCTCGCGGCGGATCAGGTCGCCGAGGTGGTGGGTGTTGATCACCAGGTCGGTGATGCCGTGAGCGACCAGGTTGCTGATCCCGTACGCCAGGATCGGGATCCCACACACCGGCAACATCGGCTTGGGGCGATCGGCGCCGATCGAGCCGAGGCGGGTCGACAGGCCGGCACACAGCAGCATCGCTCGCATCGCGCTCACCGTGGCACACGGCGCCGCGGATTGCGACTCGCCGGCGGAGCGCGCCGCGGAGGAACCAGTGCTAGCGTGACCCGCGTGGTGATCGAACCGCTCGACCGCGCGCAGCTCGCTGAAGCCACGACGGTGCTCGCCGAGGCGTGCGCGCACGATCGCGCCGCCGAGGTCGCCGACGAAAAGCTGTTCGGTGATGGCCCCGGCGGGCCGGCGCGCGCGCTCGGCGCGTGGCAGAGCGGCGAGCTGGCCGGCGTCGCGGCGGTGGCCGGGGATCGGATCCGGGTGCTCGCGGTGCGCCCCTCGGCGCGCCGGCGCGGGATCGGCGGCGCCCTGCTCGACGCGTGCACGAGCGCCGCGCGCGCGTCGGGGGTCGAGCGGCTGCGCGCCGTCGATCAGCCCGGGAACTACCTCGCCCCGGGGATCGACGAGCGCAACGCCGAGACGATCGGCTGGCTCGAGCGCCGCGGCTGGCAGCGGATCGGCGAGCCACGCGTCAACGTGCTGATCGACGTGCGCGGCAACCCGCGGGTCTCCGCGGAGCGGGCCGGCGAGCTCGCGCAGCGGGCGGCCGCGCGGGGCTACGAGGTCCGGCGCGCCCGCCCCGACGAGCACGCCCTGCTCGCCGCGATCGCGAACGAGTTCGGGGGCAGCTGGCCGTTCGAGGTCCAGCGCGCGCTCGGCGCGGCGCCGGCCGGCGTCCACGTCGCGGTCCGGGATGCGGCGTACTGCGCGTTCGCGGCGCACGATGGCAACAACCGCGGGCTCGGCTGGTTCGGGCCGACCGGCACGTGGCCGGCGCACCGCGGCCAGGGGCTCGGCGAGGCGCTGCTGCTGGCCTGCCTCGTCGACGTCGCGGCGCACCACCCGCAGTGCGAGGTCGCGTGGATCGGACCCCGCGGCTTCTATGACAAGGTCGCGGGAGTCGCGGGGGAGCGCCGGTTCATCGCGCTCGCCCGCGCGCTGTGAGCCGGTCCGACGCGCCTACTCGAGCGCGCCCGGCGGCAGCACCAGCAGCTCGCTCGGCCCGGTGATCGTCTTCCACTGATTATCGACCACCGCGATCAGCCGGCCGTCGGACATCCGCGCGATGCCCTCGAAGTTGAGCCGGCCGTGCAGGAACGGCGCGAGATCGAGCACCGCGCGCGGGGCCACCTCGTCGGCGCCGCCCGCAGGCAACGTGAACGAGAGGATCCGGGTGACCTCGAAGTGGCGCTCGATCGCCCACGCGTGGATCGCGCCGTCGCGGGCGAGCTGGCAGTCCAGCCCGGAGATCTTGCCGGTCGAGCTGGTCAGCCACAGCCGGTAGGTGCGCGCGATCGCGCCGCCCTCGAGGCGGACGATCGGCGCCCATCGCCGGCCCTCGGTCTCGCCGGCGCTCTCGATCGCGACGAGGATCGTCTCGCCGGCGCCGCACACGCCCTCCGCGCCGTGGTTCGGCGCGAGCGAGATTCCGATCGGCTCGGCGGGCAGGTTCAGCATGTCGGTGACGACCAGCGCCCGGCCGCGCAGCTCGGCGAGCAACACCGTCGCGATGCCGCCGATCCGGCCCTCGGTGCCGAGCGCGAAGCGATCGCCGCCAAGCACCGCGATGCCTTCGAGATCGATGTCGGGTGGAACCCCGTCGATCCGGAGCTCCTCGACGCGAGGGCGCGGGTCGAGCGAGATCCGGTACGCGCGGTGAGCCCGCTCGGCCACCGTCCATAGCCGATCGCGCTCGTCGACCGCGAGGCCGGACAGGCCGGGCGCGGTGTCGATCGGCACCTCGACGAACGGGGCCTCCGCGGGCCGCTCGCGGGGGACCGGGGTCGAGGGGCCGCAGGCCGCTGCGATCGCGGCGACCGCAGCGAGCACCGAGAGCTTCGTGGGCACGCCGGGGCTATCGTAGCCGTGCGAGAAGCTCTGAGCCATGCCCCGATCCGAGGCGATAGGATCGGACATCTCCGAGGAGGCGAGGGCCCTGGCAGGCATGTGCCGGAAATCGACGTCGCGCTGGTACCCTTCGGCGCGCGGGTGTGCGAAACAGGTCGGCACCAGAGTCGCTCGCGAGGGTCCTCGGGGGAGGATGACGCGCGAGCGTCGAGGAGTACCCCATGTTGAAGAGCCAGCTCGCTCGAGCCCTCGAGCTCCCGAAGGACCAGCCGGCAGAGCGAGCCGTCGTGTTGTTGAAGAATCTGGAGGCGCCGTCCGACGAGGCCTCCGATCCCGACGAACCTCCATCGGCGAAGGATGACGCCCACGCCTGCGATCGGGTGATCGCGGCGCTTCGCGCGAAGCTCGCCGCGCGCTGAGCGGGCGGGCCGTCAGGCCGTCCGCAGCAGCAGCAGATACTCCACATTGCCCGCCGGTCCGGTGATCGGCGACTCGACGTCCTCGCCGGGGACGAACCCGTGGTCCGCCGCCCAGGTGCGGACCTTGTCCACCGCGCCGCGGCGGGCCGCCTCGTCGCGGACCACGCCGCCCTTGCCGACCTGGGCGCGGCCCACCTCGAACTGGGGCTTGACCAGCGCGACGATCGGCTTGCCCGCCGGCGGGCGCAGCAACTCGCGGACCTTCGGCAGGACGAGGGTCAGCGAGATGAACGAGACGTCGATCGCCGCCAGGTCGCACGGCTCGGGCACCAGCGCGAGGTCCATGTTGCGGACGTTCTCGCGCTCGAGCACGACGACGCGTGGATCCTGGCGGATCGACCACGCGAGCTGGCCGTAGCCGACGTCGATCGCGTAGACGCGCGAGGCGCCGCGGCGCAGCAGCACGTCGGTGAACCCGCCGGTCGAGGCGCCGATGTCGAGCGCGACCTGGCCGGCCGGATCGATCGCAAACGCGTCCAGGCCCTTCACCAGCTTGAGCGCGCCGCGCGAGACGTAGGGGTGATCCTCGGTGCGCAGGACGATCTCGGCGGCCGGATCGATCAGCGTGCCCGGCTTGCTCTCCGGCCGGCCGGCCACCAGCACCTCGCCCGCCATCACCAGCGCGCGCGCGCGCTCCCGGCTGGCCACCAGGCCGCGATCGACGAGCAACTTGTCCAGACGTTCGCGCGCCATCGGCCGGAATGTACCTGCGGTTGACAAATAGCACGACCGTTCTATGCTGCGGACGTGACCATAGGTGCCGAGACCCGCCAGGCGATCCTCGCGCGAGCGTTCGAGCTCGCCGCGGTCGTCGGCGTGTCCGGGCTGTCGATCGGCCGGCTCGCCGCGGCGACCGGCCTGTCGAAGAGCGGGCTGTTCGCCCACTTCGGCTCGAAGGAGGCGCTCGAGGTCGCCGTCGTCGAGGAGGCCGCGCGCCAGTTCGTGCAAGAGGTGATGGTGCCGGCGCTCCGCCAGCCGCGCGGCGAGCCCCGCGTGCGCGCGATGTTCGAGCGCTGGCTGGCGTGGGGGCAGCGGCCCGGCGGCTGCTTCTTCGTCGGTACCAGCGGCGAGCTCGACGATCGCCCCGGCCCCGCCCGGGACGCGCTGGTCCAGGCCTGCAAGGACTGGATCGACGCGATCGCCACCGCGGCGCGGATCGCCGTCGCCGAGGGCCACCTGCGCGCCGAGCTCGATCCCGAGCAGTTCGCCTTCGAGGTGTACGGCATCGCCATGGGTGCCCACACCTTCCATCGCTTCCTGCAGGCGCCCGGCGCGATCGATCGCGCGCGCGCGGCGTTCGAGCGCCTGCTGTCCGATCACGCGGTTCCGCGCTCCCGCTCGCGCTAGTCCGCGAGCCCCAGGAGGATCTCCATGTTGCCATCGTCTGCGCCAAAAAATAGAACGATCGTTCGTTCTCAGAACGCCGTGCGGCTGACCCGCGTCGCGCTCCAGGCGGCCTACGTCCTCTCCGAGGATTTCGGAACCGGGCTGGCCGAACGCTTGTTCACTTCGCCGCGCCGGTTCAGCCGGCCGGAGCGCGAGCGCGCCCTGCTCGCGAGCGCGCGGCCGTTCTCGGTCGAGGTGGCCCTGCGCTCCCCGCGGACCGCCGGCCAGCGCGTCGAGCTCGCCGCGTGGCGGTGGGGCCACGGCCCGACGGTGCTGCTGGTCCACGGCTGGGAGGGTCGCGGCTCGCAGCTCGGCTCGTTCGTGGAGCCGCTGGTCGCCGCCGGCATGTCGGTGGTCGCGTTCGACGCACCCGCGCACGGCGACACCGCCGGCCACCGGCTGTACCTCACGGATCACGCGGACGCGGTCGCGGCGGTCGCCGGTGCGATCGGCCCGCTACACGCCGTGATCGCGCACTCGTTCGGCGCCGCGGCCGTGCTGCTCGCCCACGCGCGCGGCGGGGTCGACGCGCTCCGCAACGTGCTGATCTCGCCCAACGTGCTCGTCGAGGACTCGTTCGAGCGGTTCTCGCGCACGCTCGGCCTCGACGACGCGGATCGCAGCCTGCTCGAGCACCACGTGTCGCTGTCGAGCGGCATCGCGCTCGACTCGCTGCGCCTCGACCGGCTGGCCGGCGCCCGCGACAGCGGCCTCTTGGTCGTCCACGACCGCGAGGATCGCGAGGTCGCGTTCGAGCAGGGCGAGCGGCTCGCCGAGACCTGGCCCAACGCCCAGCTCCAGGCCACCACCGGGCTCGGGCATCGCCGGATCCTCCGCGATCCCTCGGTGATCGACGGGGCGGTCGCGTTCGTGCGCCACGGCGTGCACCCGCCCGCGTCCGACCTGGTGCGCGAGGTGGACCGCTACTTCTCGGAGCACGATCCAGCGATCTAGCCGCCGGGGCGACCTTGACAGGTCTGGGCCTCGCTGATACCCATACCGTCGTTCCTGGGGTCATAGCTCAGCTGGGAGAGCGCTAGAATCGCACTCTAGAGGTCAGGGGTTCGATCCCCCTTGGCTCCACCATGAACCGGTCCGCAGCGATGCGGACCGTTTTCGTTTTCGGCGGCAGGAGCTGGCTGCTCTGCCTGCTTCACTCATGCGGCCGGCGCGCGGCGGCCCAGGATGACGGCGCCAAATACGGCGAAGTGGCTCAGCGAGATCGCCAGCCAGCCCGTGCCCACCATGGTGAACGCCCACAGCGCGATCCCAGCCACGACGATGTTCGCGACGATGTTCACGACATCGAGGAACCGGTGGAACGAGCGACTCGCCGCGGCGGCGCTACAGGCTTCGGACCAACGCGACGCCAGGCGATCGAAGGGAGATCTGGGTACGAGCGCCGCGCGTGGCAGCGGCGCTGACGCGCTGGCCCGGGCGAGGATCACGCGAGCGATCGCGACGAGCCCAACGAGCAGGGCGGGCAGGAACCCTCCCCCGAGACCGAGTGAGATCTCCTCGCCGCAAGCGCAGCGTCGTCCATGACCGGGGTTGTTGAACCACACCGGTAGGAACGTCGAGATCGTGGCCGCCGCGCTGGCGAGGAGGAGGAAAACCAGCCGAACCCGTCCCATCTCCCGGTAACGCAGACCGGGGGCAAGTCATTTCCTGGCCA
>JBQCJR010000722.1:0-6534 GCA_051952595.1 Kofleriaceae bacterium | reverse complement strand
GATCGCGGTGAGCAGGGCGGGCGTGATCAGGTCCATGTTGGCCTCGGCAAGATTCCAGCACGGCCGTCTGACAGCCGCGCAATATGCGTCGTCGGTCATCGCGGCCGACGGACGAGCAGCGGTCGCGGCGTGCCGTTACGCGCTCGCCGCTTCGGTCTTCGCGGGCTCGGGCTCCAGGGCGGCCGACTCAGCTCGCTCGGCGGCCTTCTGCTCGCGCACCAAGCGGAGCAGCGCCTCGGGACCACCGAGCTCGGCGATCCGCTCCTCGCGCTCGGCCGCCTCCTTGGCGATGGCGACACGCTCGGGCTCGGCGAGCCTCGCGACCTTGTCATCGACGCGCTTCCGGCGCGCGGCCAGTTCCTTCGCGTCGATGGCCTTGGCACCGTCTCGGCCGACGTGCACCGCGAGCCACTCCTGCGCGAGCCGCGTGTAGAGGTCGAGCGCCTTCTCGTACGCGCCGCGCGTGAAGGTCGGCGCGACAGCGTGCGGCGACGAGAGAACGATCTGAGCGACGGGCGTGTCCCTGCGCTCGAGGTCGAGGTAAACCAGCGCGTGGACCGCCACCGTCGAGCTCTCGAACCGGATCAGCTCGACGAGTTCGAACATCTCGTCGCCCCACTGGACGGCGACCTGCCCCTCGAGAGCCTTGAGATCGTCGATGGCGTCGCTCAGCTGCTGCGCGTCACTCTGGAGCGACTGTTGGGCGAGCGCCTTCATGACCGTCGCTTCCACGTCCTTCTTCTCCTCGTTTTGGAGCCACTTGAGGTCCTTGACGGTCTCAGCGCGCGCGATCGCGACCTGCCTGAGCGCGCCCGACAGCTTCTTCGCGAGCTCGTGGTGGCTCGCGCCGGCGACCTGCTTCCGCCACAGCGTTAGGGCGATGAGGGCAGCTCCGGCCATGACGACGTTGGCGGCGGCACCAACGAGGGCGAGCGCGAGTTCGATGGTCACTGGCCATTGAGGTAGGCATCGCGCGCTCCGTCGTCAAGCCGCTCCGCTGGCGCGTCTGCCGCGTCCGTGAGTTGGGCCGTCCCCGCCCGGCGAGGACGAAGCTCGCCCGCGGCAGGCGATCGCGGCGGAGCCGCCGTCAGAGTGGAGACCGGACGCCTCGCGCAGCTCCTGCGATGACTTGATGAGACGGCGGCGAGAGCGGATCAGGGCGGCGGCACCAGGAACGGGTAGTGCGCAGGCCACAGCTTGCCGGCGGGCGAGTCCCCGAACTTCCCGATGAGCTTCGCGCCGGCGGCGTCGTACGTACGCCACAACTCCACAACCACCGTCGCCGGCGATCGCCCGTCGTAGAAGGTCATCGAACGGACGGTCTGCACACGGTCGACAGGATGCGGCCGGTCGATCACCGGCCCTTCCCGCATCCCCTGCGAACCCGCTTCCCAGCCGCGCGGCGTGAGGTGCCAGACCGCAAAGTCCCGGCCAGCGAACGGCGGACCGTCCGTGGCAAACACTGCGCGTTTCGCCTCTTCATTCGCGGCGATCCGGAGGTCGGTCGCCTCGTTGCGCTGCTTTGCCTCCGTCCGGTACTTCTCGGCTTCGGGGTCACCCGCGTAGATCATCGGGTTCACGCAGATGTCGCAGAGCGGCCGCATCCCGAACCGTGATCCGGTCGTTGTCCAAGTGCACCGCCCGGCACAGAACCAGGTCACCATGCTCTCTCCGCGGCGCTTACGTTGCGTCATCAACGCCCCCACGCGGGTCCAGCATGGCCGGATCCACGGTCATCGCGTTCGCCTTCTCGTACCTCTTCGCACCGTCACGGCGCTCACACTCGTTCCAAGTCTCGATGTAGCGCGCCAGCTCGGGATCGTCGGTCATCGGGAAGCTGTGGCTGGTAAGCGGTGCCAAACCGATCCTGGTGCTCACCGGCTGCGCGTTCTCGTCGAACAGGAACAGCGTGTCGCCTCCCTCCATCACAGGGCGCACACGTGGATCCGGATCCAGCGGCGTCACATCGATCAACTTCCCGTCGGGGGCGTTCCACACGGCATGGTGCGCAAGCGTGATGTACGGTCCGGCAGGACCGCGCCGGATGTTGAACGTCCAACCGTAACGTGCGCGGCCACCGTCCAGTTCGACCTTCTTGCGGACGTTCTGGATACACCAGCGAGGCTCGGCCCACAGCTCCGGCCGGAGGTACACGAGGCCGATCGGACCGTCGCTCATCTGTCTCGCCGCACGCTCGATGTCCTCACGTCCAACGCGGATAGGTTCGTTTGATGGTGAGGGTCCGAACGATCTCCCGGAACGCTCCTGCCAGGTTTCAAGGGACGCCATTGCCCCGTAATGGGGCGAGAATACAAGCGGCCCGCCGGTGCGCGTCGAGATTAACGTTGGCGCGGTTCGGAGCCCGCCGGTGGAATCGCGAGCGCATCGCTCGGCGCTCTTGCGCGCCTTCTTCGCCTGCCGGCGCTTTTCGATGGCCTTCCTGTTCTTCCCCATCGTTCCATTCTGAACCAGGGGCCTGACATCGGCCGGACAAGACAAAAACCGGGACGAGCGTCGTTCCGCCTATGCAGAGCTGATCGCGGCGACGAACGCGTTCACTGAAGCTGGCCAGGCTCTCGCGCTCATCTAGAAGATTCTGTTTTGCTCTCGACTAGCAGTGTTGCAGCGTGCTTCGGCCTCATTCCGACACCAATCAATGCGGTACGCGAGCTGAGCGACGTGCCGGCAGAGTACCGCTGGCGATCGACGAACTCATGGAGTACGCAGCGCCCGCAGCGCCCCCCCGCGGGAGGACATGCTCTCGCTGCTGTCGAAGCACGTAGAGATCGGTGGAGCATCAGGAGGTCAGCTCGGGCTGATGCTCCGTCCCCGCCGCGCTCTGCATCGAAGCGTGAGGAATCGGGGACTTCCATTCCACGAGCAATCTTGTGAAGATGCCGTCTGTGGGCGGGGCGCTACCGCAGCAACTTGGGCCATATCGGGTCTTGACGCAGATCGGGGCGGGCGGCATGGCGAGCGTGTACCTCGCCGAGCACGAGCTCCTCGGGCACCAGGTAGCGATCAAGGTCCTTGATCCGACCCTCGCGACGCATTCCGCGATCGTAACGCGCTTCTACAACGAGGCGATCGCTCTCGCGAAGCTCAAGCACCCAAACCTCGTGGGCGTGCACCACGTCGATCGAGTGCCCGAAACCGGCGCGGTCTACATGGTGCTCGACTACCTCGAAGGCGAGAGCCTGGCCGATCACCTCGCGGCCCGGGGACCGCTCACCGTGACCGAGGTGGTCCGCTTGCTCGCAGGTCCGGTGGCCGCGCTGGTCCAAGCGCACAAGCTCGGCGCGGTGCACCGCGATATCAAGCCGGATAACCTCTTTTTGACCCACGGGCTGGTCAAGCTGCTCGACTTCGGCCTCGCACAGCTCGCCGAGACCATCGCGGCGAGCCCGGGGACGAAGGTGGGCACGGTGATCGGCACGCCCGCCTACATGGCGACCGAGCAGCTCGCCGGCAAGCGCGTTACCGGCGCGGCGGACATGTACGCCGTCGCGGTCACCGTCTACGAAGCGCTCACGCAGCGTTTCCCGGATCAGCGCCGCGACGAATCGCGCGCGGCATACGTCGCCGTGGCCGCTGGTGAGCTGCTCTATCGGCACGAAGGCTCGGCGGCGATAGACATCCGCGAGCGCATCACCGGGATGTCCGACGGCGTGGCGAGAGAGATCATGCGCGCGTTGTCGCGGGACCCGGCGAAGCGCCACGCAAGCGTGGGCGAGTTTCTGTACGCGCTCGCGCTCGCCGACAGCGAGGAATCGCTCGCAGTTTTGCAGGAGGTCGCTTCGGAGTTGATGCCGCGCAGCCAGGCGCAGACCGTCGGCGGTCGAGGTACGCCACGCCACAAGCGACCGACGATCATCATGAGCGCGTCGAAGGCTGAATCGCGCTATGAGGTCGTCGACAAGCTCGGCTCCGGTGGCATGGCCGAAGTGTTCCGAGCCGTGCTCCGCGGAGACGAAGGGTTTCAGCGGGTCGTGGCGATCAAACGCGTGCTCCCGGGCTTCGACAAGAACCCGGCGTTCTACGCGATGTTCCTTTCGGAGGCGCAGCTCGCCTCGTGGTTGCGTCACCCGAACATCGTCCAGGTTCTGGACTTCTCACGCGACGAGAACGGACAGCCGTTCATCGCGATGGACTACATCCACGGCATCGATCTCGAGAAACTGATGTCGTCGGGGCCGCTGCCACCCTCCGTGATGATCTATGTCCTCTCCGAGATCTGTCGAGGCCTACACTATGCGCACAACGCGATCGATCCTCGATCGGGCGTCCCGATCGGGATGATCCACCGAGACATCAAGCCGCAGAACGCGCTCATCGGCTACGAGGGCAACGTCGTGCTCGCAGATTTCGGCCTCGCAAAGCTGTTCAGCGCGAGTGGGCGCGCGGTGAGCGCGGTCGTGAAGGGGACGCCGCAGTACATGAGCCCCGAGCAGTGTCGTGGGCTCAGTCTCGATCGCACGACAGACCTGTGGGCGATCGGCGTGATGCTTTGGGAGATGCTCGCGGGCTGCGCACTGTTTCACGGACTGTCCAATGAAGTGCTATCGCAGGTGCAGTTCAAGGACATCCCGTTGCCCAGCGCGGTAGCGGCAGCCAACAACGCGCACTCGCCCGATGCCGTCGCCCGGGTCGTCCCGCCAGACCTTGAGCGGATCGCGATGAAGCTACTCGTTCGCGATGCCGCACAGCGCGAGTTTCTGGATGCCCAGATGCTCCTTGACGCCCTGCTCGCCTGCAACCACGCGCCGCGCGACGGTCGCGGCGAGTTGGTTCGGCTGACCGCGGAGCGGTTCGCCGACTCGCCGGCTCGGCTCCGCTCGTCGGTGCCGCCGCGCAGCTCCCCGGACAGGGCGACGCTGACCGCGGGCACGCCGCTCGCCTACCTACCGTCGTCTCCTCCGTTCCCCCCCGGCGCCCCCGACGGTCCTAGGCGGCGCCGCGCGCTGCATGTGCTCCTCGCGCTCGCCGTCGCCGCGCTCGCCGCGGGCGGGACTTTCCTCCTGGTCCGCGGCCTCACGCGTGGCCGCGCCGTGGCGGATACATCCGACGCCAGCCTGATCGCGGTGACGCCCCCGGACGCGCCGCCGTTCGTGCAGAGAGACGCGACCGTGCCGACCGACGCCGCCGAGCTCGCGCTCGCGCAGGAGGCTGCATCCGCCAGCGATGCGGGCATCGCTGGCGCTGATAGCGCGCAGCCCAGCGCTGACGCGAACGCGAGCACGCGCACCGCGACGCGCGACACGCGCCGCACATCGCGGACAGCGCCGACCGGGCCGACAGGCACGGTGGTGATCGATATGACACCCTCGTGGGCCTACGTGTCGGCGCGTGGGCAAAGCTGCCAGTCGCCCTGTCGCCTCAAGCTCGCCGCCGGCAAGCAGAAGGTGCGCCTCCGCAACCCTGACCTCCGCAAAGATCAGACGGTGACGGTCACGGTCAGGGCCGACGCAACCACGACCGTCACGAGCCCTTGGTGATCGGACACATGGTGACCTCATGAAGCTCCACGCAACGTCCCTGCTGGCCGCGCTCGTCGTCGTGCTCGCGAGCGGCCAGGCCCACGCGGGCCGCGGAATCGTCCTCATCGGAGGCAACGCCGAGGCCCCTCGTCGACACGTCGTCTCGGGCGCGGTGAACGACGCCGCACGCAAAGCTGGATGGCAGGTGGTCGACTCGCCGTTATCGAAGCAAGCCACACAGCGCCTGCTGTCCTGCCCGGACCCATCGCTCTATGCGTGTGTGCCGAACACCCTGGTACCCGATGGGATCGATCACCTGTTTGTCATCAAGGTCGATAGCGGAACCACGGAGGCGGGCGCGCCGCTGGTCACCATCGATGCCACGCTGATCGGCACCGAGCCCCGGATGTTGGTCTCGAACAAGAAGCACTGCGACCACTGCGCCGATGATGAGCTGCGCGCCGAGTCTTCGTCCCTCGCCACCGGGATGATCAACGATCTAGCTCAGCGCTCGGGCCGCACGGTGCTCGACGTAAAGACCACGCCGTCAGGTGCCCGCATCCTGCTCGACGGCAAGGAGATCGGATACAGCGACGCTCGCTTCAGCATCCCGCCCGGGCCGCATCAGATCACGCTGGAGAAGCCGGGGCATCTCACCAAGACGATCGACACCATGATCGACGAGGGTTCGACGAAGGCGCTCGAAGAGACGCTCGTGACTTCGGGAACCCGGGACGTTCGCCCCGCCGCCGCGCGCTCGCGGCTGCCGGCGATCCTGCTCGTCGGTGGAGTGGTCTTGATCGGTGGGGGCGTAGCGATGGTGGCGCTCGACGACGATCCGAGCCTGACCGGGGGCCGAAAGTACTTCAACGGGGCACCTCTTGGCATCGCGATCGGCAGCGCCGGAATCGTGAGCCTCGGAGTCGGAGCCTACCTGTGGCGAACCTCGAAGAAGACTTCCACACCAACGATGTCGTTCGTGCCCGGTGGAGCCGTTGTCGGATGGAGCAAGAGCCTATGAGCCGATCAGAGTCGATGATGAAGGTGCTCGCGATCA
>JBQCJR010000721.1:0-3555 GCA_051952595.1 Kofleriaceae bacterium | reverse complement strand
GAGGGCGCGCTGTGGCTCGGCGGCGACCTGTTCACCGCCGGCGGCGCGCCGATCGCGAACCTCGCGTCGCTGTCCGGCACCACGTGGACCGCGCGTGGCTCGTTCGACGGGCGGGTCAGCGCGCTCGCGATCCAGGAAGGGGCGGTGATCGCCGCCGGCTCGTTCGCCGCGATCGACGGCGCGCCTGCGGTCGGCGTGGCGATCCGCCGCGGCGCCAGCTGGTCGGCGCTCGGCGGTGGGCTCGACGGCGACTTCGCCTACGCCGGCTCGATCGCCGTCTCGCCCGCGCTCGGCGTGGTGATCGGCGGCGACTTCGAGGGCGCGGGCGGTGTGGCCGCGGTCGATCTCGCGCGCTGGGACGGCACCACCTGGCACGCGCTCGGAAGCGAGTTCGTCGTCGAGGACTACAGCTTCGTATCCGCGCTCGCCGCCTACGGCGACGGCCTGTTCGTCGCCGGCGGCTTCGATCGCGCCGGCGGCCAGCCCGCCAAGAACCTCGCGTGGTACGACGGCACCACCTGGCACGCGCTCGGCACTGGCGTCGCCGATCTCTCCGAGTCGCTGGTCGTGCTCGACGACGTGCTGTACGTCGGCGGGCCGTTCACCGCGGCCGGCGGTGTCCCGGCCTCGGGGCTCGCCGCGTGGGATTTCCGGCGCTGAGCGGGTCGAAGCTCATCTGTTGATTGGCTCCCCCTCGGCGAGGCTGTCGCGCTACCGTCGATCGCGATGAGCGAGGGCGCGCCGGGGGTTCGCGAGGTCGAAGTTCATGCCGATGGCCGGATCGAGCTGGTCGATCCCGCGGCGCTGCACGCGTCGCCGCTGTTCAACGAGGACCTGGCGCCGGTGCCGGTCGCGAAGCGCACGTGGGGCACGTGGGACTATGCCGCGCTGTGGATCTCGATGGCCCACTGCATCCCGACGTACACGATGGCGTCGGGGCTGATCACCGAGGGCATGACCTGGTGGCAGGCGCTGGGGACGATCCTCTTGGGCAACCTGATCGTGCTCGCGCCGATCCTGCTCAACTCGCACCCGGGCACGAAGTACGGGATCCCGTTTCCGGTGTTCGCGCGGGCGGCGTACGGCACGGTGGGCTCGAACCTGCCCGCGCTGATGCGCGCGCTGGTGGCGTGCGGCTGGTTCGGGATCAACGCGTGGATCGGCGGGCAGGCGCTGCAGACGTTCTTCGTCGCGATCTACCCAGACTGGAAGACGCTGGGCGGCTCGCTGCACGGGTTCCCCGCGACCCAGTGGGTGTCGTTCCTCGCGTTCTGGGCGCTCAACGTGCTGGTCATCTACCGCGGCATGGAGCTGGTGCGCAGGGTCGAGCGGTTCGCCGCGCCGTTCGTGCTCGTGATGACGGCGCTGCTCGTGGCGTGGGCGATCGACGCCGCCGACGGCCTCGGGCCGATCCTGCACGGCGCCGGCAAGCTCGACACCTTCGAGGCGTTCTGGCCGGTGTTCATCCCGGCGCTCACCGCGACGATCGGGTTCTGGTCGACGCTGTCGCTCAACATGCCGGACTTCACGCGCTACGGCCGGTCGCAGCGCGAGCAGGTGGTGGGCCAGGTGGTCGCGCTGCCGTCCACGATGACGGTGTTCGCGGCGATGGGCATCTCGATCACGTCGGCGACCGTGCTGATCTACGGCCGGGCGATCGACGATCCGATCGAGCTCGGCGGGATGTTCGGCAACCGCGCGATCGTCGGCATCGCGATGCTCACCGTCGTGATCGCGACGCTCGCGGTCAACATCGCCGCGAACGTCGTGTCGCCGGCGAACGACTTCGCGAACGCGTTCCCGCGGCGGCTCGACTTCCGCCGCGGCGGGTTGATCACCGGCGTGATCGGGATCGCGATGATGCCGTGGGAGCTGGTGAAGGATCCCGAGCGCTACATCAAGGGCTGGCTGGTCGGCTACTCGGGCTCGCTCGGTTCGATCGCGGGCGTGCTGATCGTCGACTACTGGATCCTCCGGCGCACCGAGCTCGACCTGCGCGCGCTGTACACCGCCGGCGGCGCGTATCACTACACGCGTGGCTGGAACATCCCGGCGGTGGTCGCCACCGTGGCGGGCGCGGGCATCGCGCTGCTCGGCGCGTTCTGGGAGCCGTTCCGTCCGATCTACGACTGGTCGTGGTTCGTCGGGTTCGGGCTCGCGGGCGCGATCTACGGCCTGATGATGCGCGGCCGGATCCGGCGGTAGGACGTATCCCACCTTCACCGGCGTGGCTCGGGCGCGCACCAGGGAAGCAACGAGCGCGTCGCGCGATCGCCGCGCGCTCGACGCTCCACACGGCGGATGAGGTCGAGCGTGCCGGGTCTGTGCTCCACATGGTCAGATGACCTGATCGCCGGGAGCAGCCAGGTCGCGCGCTTGCGGGAGGCATGACCGGTGCAATTACTTTGAACGATGTCGGGATCCGCGGGCCGGTTCGCGCCGGGTGCACGGCTGGGGGACTACCGGGTGGAGCGCGAGCTCGTGGCCAAGCCAGGCGAGCTGGCGGTGGAGGCGACCCACACCGTGTTGCCGCGGCGCGCCCGCATCCTCTCGCTGCACCCGGCGTTCGCAGGGATCCAGACGATCGCGCTGCAGCTGATGCGCGAGGCGTGCATCCTCGAGGCGCTGCGCCACCCCGGCGTGCCGCGGGTGTACGAGTGCGGCGTGCTCTCGGACCGGCGGCCGTGGGTCGCGATCGAGCTGGTCGAGGGCCCGACGCTCGCCGAGCTGCTCGCCGCCGCCGGGCCGCTGCCGGTCATCGAAGTGATCGGCCTGCTGCGCGAGGTCGCCGAGATCCTGCACCACGCGCACACCCGCGGCCTGGTGCACCACAACGTTCGCCCCGAGGCGATCACGCGGCGCGCCGAGGGTGCGTGCCTCACCGATTGGGGCGCCGCGCGCGGCCACGACACGCCGGAGCCGCTGCTGGTGCCGCCGGACTCGCTCGCGTACCAGGCGCCCGAGGTGGTCGCCGGGGAGGGCGCGGACCGGCGCGCGGATCTGTACTCGCTCGGCGTGGTGGTCTACGAGGCGCTGACCCTGGACCATCCGACGCTGTCGGCGCGCGCGCGGCTGCCTGGTGCGCCGCCGCGGCTGACCGCGCTGATCGATCGCATGCTGTCGCCCGATCCGGCGGCGCGGCCGACGAGCGCCGAGGTGCGCGCCGAGGCGATCTCGCTGGTGGACCTCGTGGAGATCTCGGTGCCGATGGAGATCGACGAGCCGGTGATCGAGGAGGTCGAGATCCAGATCGACGCGATG
Organism: Kofleriaceae bacterium; assembly: GCA_051952595.1. Taxonomy (GTDB): domain Bacteria; phylum Myxococcota_A; class Polyangia; order Haliangiales; family Haliangiaceae; genus JABFXX01. The sequence continues at coordinate 294 of JBQCJR010000721.1, read as the reverse complement.
CGAGACTCGCTCACCGATCCGCCGCTGGTGCCGCTGCGCGATCCGAAGCTGCGGTGGACGCCGGCGGGCGCGTACCAGCTCGGTCCAGCGCCGCGACCGGCGGTGCGCGAGGAGCTGCCGGCCCCCGCGCCGGGGCTCGATCCATCGTCGCGTGGCGAGCCGCCGCGCTCGTAGCAGCCGCCCGACTTCGAGCGCTGGTCGTCGCCGCCGTCCCGATCGGCATCGGGCGGTGCCGCCGCGCGCACCGCGCAGCGCGCGGCCCTCCCTACGGCATCGCGTCCGCGGGTGCGGGCG
>JBQCJR010000720.1:0-4458 GCA_051952595.1 Kofleriaceae bacterium | reverse complement strand
CGGTCAGGATCGCCGCGATGATCCGGATCCGCCCGAACTGGGTGTGGGCGGCGTAGACCATCAGGGTGGTGGTCACCAGGGTCGGCGCGATGATGAACGGGCCGACCATGCGGCACACCAGGGCGATCAGAACCGCGTTGATGCACGCGGCGGCGTAGATCCCGACCGGCGAGATCCGCGCGCGGCGGGTCATCGCGTAGACCTGGGTCGCCGAGACGATCGCGATCCCGGCGAACGCGACGATCGGCAGCACCTCGCGCACGCCGGTCCACAGCAGCAGCGGGACGAACCCGAGGTAGCCCACGAGGGCGAGCGCGGCGAGCCGCCCCTGCGACCGCGCGGTCGTGGTGTCGAGCGCGTCCAGCCGGTGCTCGACCTCCTGGGGCACGACCCGCGGCGGCCGCAGCATCAGGTGGGTGACCAGATCGGCGGCCTCGCTCGCCGTCGGATCGAGCGCGAGCGCGTGGCCGGCGGCGCGCATCGCGTCGCGGCGGTGCACCTCGTCGTCGCCGCGGGCGAGCGCGCGGCGCGCCTCGGCCAGGTGCTGGCGGGCGAGCTCGGCGCGCACCGCGAGATCGCGATCGCCGTCGAGATAGGACTGCACCGCGGCGCCGAGCGCGCGCGCCGAGCCGTACCGCGCGGCGGGATCGATCCGGATCGCGCGGTCGCAGATCGCGTCGAGCTCGGGCGGCGAGTCGGGCCGCCGCTGCGAGGGCCGCGCGTCGATCGCCTGGAGCGCCTGCTCGGCCGAACGCGACCGCGGGTGCAGCGGCTCGCCGCACGCGATCTCGAACAGGATGCAGCCGAGCGCGTAGATATCGGCGGCCGGCCCGACGCGGTCGCCGACGAGCTGCTCGGGCGCCATGTACGCCGGCGTGCCGAGGATCGTGCCGGCGCGGGTATCGCCGCTGTCGAGCCGGAGGTCGTGCTGGCCGCTCAGCGCGGCGCCGGTGTCGTCGGGCTCGGTGACCGCGCGGGCGACGCCCCAGTCGAGCACGTAGATCTCGCCGAAGTCGCCGAGCATGACGTTCGCCGGCTTGAGATCGCGGTGGATGATCCCGCGCGAGTGCGCGAACTCGACGGCGAGGCAGACGTCGGCGAACGCGCGGAGCAGCCGGCGGCGGCACGCGACCTCGTCGGGGATCGCGCCCTCGCGCAGCTGCTTGAGCAGCTCCGACATCTCGGTGCCGGACAGCCGCTTCATCACGAAGAACGGCCGGCCGTCGCGGTCGACCGCCAGGTCGTGCACCGGCACCACGGCGGGGTGCTCCAGGCGACCCTGGACCCGCGCCTCGCGCACGAACCGCGCCCGCTCCTCGGGCGTCGGATCGCTGGCGCGGATCCGCTTCACCGCCACCTCGCGGCCGATGTGCTCGTCGGTCGCGAGCAGCACCTCGCCCATGCCGCCCTGTCCGAGCACCGGACCCATCACGTAGCGCGAGCTACCGCTGGTGAACGGCTGGGCCGACTCGCGCAGCGCCCGCGGGCTACGCGCCATGGTGGGGGCGGACGGGCGCGCCGTTCCCCCGGGCGCGGGGGCCGGTGGCAGCGGCAGCGGCGTGCCGGGCGCGATCATCGTGGCCGCACTGCCGGCATCGATCCCCTGCCCTCCCTGCCCGGCTGGCCCCGCCTGGCGAATCGTGTCGTCCCGGCTGTACTCCGGGCTGTCGTCCCGATCGTCGACCATCGCGAGGGCGATGGTATGTCAGAAGTTACCGGAGGCTGGGGCCTAGAGCACAGCCAGGGTCGATTCCTCGCCTGCGGCTGGCCTCAGTTTGCCGGCTCGCGCGCCTTCTTCTTGGGTGCGCTGGGCTCGTCGCCGGGCTCGCTCGGCTCGGGCTCGCCCGGCTCGCAGTCGAGGGAGATCTCGCCGTTCCGCACGTCGACCCAGGCGGTGCCGCCGTGCACGAGTTTGCCGAACAGGATCTCGTTCGCGAGCGGCGCCTTGAGCGTCGACTGGACCAGCCGGCCCATCGGCCGGGCGCCCATCGCCTTGTCGTAGCCGTGCTCGACGAACCAGTCGAGCGCGGCTGGCGACACCTCGAGGTGCACCTTCTTCTCCCCGAGCTGGCCGTCCAGCTGGTCGAGGAACTTGCGCGCGACCTTGCGGATCACCTCGACCGGCAGCGCGTCGAAGAACACCGTCGCGTCGAGCCGGTTGCGGAACTCCGGCGTGAACACCCGCTCGAGCGCCTTCTTGCCGTCCTTCGTGTCCGCCACGGTGTCGCCGAACCCGATCCGGCCGGCGGCCATCTCGCGGCTGCCCGCGTTGCTCGACATGATCAGGATGACGTTGCGGAAGTCGCTCTTGCGGCCGTTGTTGTCGGTCAGGGTCGCGTGGTCCATGACCTGGAGCAGGATGTTGTAGAGGTCCGGGTGGGCCTTCTCGATCTCGTCGAGCAGCACGACCGAGTACGGGTGCTTGTTGATCGCGTCGGTGAGCTGGCCGCCCTGATCGAAGCCGACGTAGCCCGGCGGCGCGCCGATCAGCCGCGACACCGTGTGCTTCTCCATGTACTCGGACATGTCGAACCGGATGAACTCGACGCCGAGCACCTGGGCGAGCTGCTTGGCGAGCTCGGTCTTGCCGACGCCGGTCGGGCCGGCGAACAGGAACGAGCCGGTCGGCTTGTCCGGGTTGCCGAGGCCGGCGCGCGACAGCTTGATCACCGTCGACAGCTGCTCGACCGCCTTGTCCTGACCGTAGATCAGCGCCTTCAGCTCGGTCTCGAGATCGCCGAGCTTCTTCTTGTCCGCGGTCGACACGCTGCGCGTCGGGATCCGCGCGATCTTCGCGACGATCTCCTCGATCTGCGCCGGCCGGATCATGTCCGGGCGCTGGTCGGCCGGCATCAGCCGCGCGCGCGCCCCCGCCTCGTCGATCACGTCGATCGCCTTGTCGGGCAGGTGCGAGCCGCTGATGTGGCGCGCCGAGAGCTCCACCGCCGACTCGATCGCCGCGTCGGTGAACTTGACCTTGTGGTGATCCTCGTAGACCGACTTGAGGCCCTTCAGGATCTCGATCGCCTCGGACACCGAGGGCTCGCCGACGTCGATCCGCTGGAACCGCCGCGACAGCGCGCGATCGCGCTCGAACGCCTGGCGGTAGTCCTTGAACGTGGTCGAGCCGATGCACCGCAGCTCGCCGTTCGACAGGGGCGGCTTGAGGATGTTCGCCGCGTCCATCGTGCCACCGCTGGTCGCGCCGGCGCCGATGATGTTGTGGATCTCGTCGATGAACAGGATCGACTTCGGATCGCCGATCAGCACCTTCATGACCGCCTTCAGGCGCTCCTCGAAGTCGCCGCGGTAGCGGGTCCCGGCGAGCACCGCGGTCATGTCGAGCGAGTACACCGTGCAGTCGAGCAGCTGCTCGGGCACCTTGCCGGCGACGATGCGCAGCGCGAGGCCCTCGGCGAGCGCGGTCTTGCCAACGCCGGGCTCGCCGATCAGCAGCGGGTTGTTCTTGCGGCGCCGCGACAGCACCTGGATCATCCGCTCGAGCTCGTCGGCGCGACCGATCAGCGGGTCGATCTTGCCCTCGCGCGCGCGCTGGGTGAGATCCACGCAGAAGCTCTCGAGGGGGTTCGCCACCTTCTGGTCCTCCGCACCGTCTTCCTCGACGCCGCGCGTCCGTGGCACCACGGGCCCACCGCTATCGACCTTCGACACACCATGGGAGATGTAGTTGATGACGTCGAACCGAGACACGCCCTGTTTCTCGAGCAGGTACACCGCGTGCGAATCGCGCTCCCGGAACATCGAGGCGAGCACGTTGCCGGTGGTCATCTGCTGACGGCCGGCGGCCTGAACGTGCATCGCCGCGCGCTGGAGCACGCGCTGGAACGCGAGGGTCTGATCCGGTCCGGATTCCTCTTCCTCGGGCAGCTCGTCGACCTGCTCGTCGAGGAATCGCTCGAGCTCGCCGCGCAGCTTCTCGACGTCACCGCCGCACTTGGCAACGATGTCAGCGCCGCTCGGATCGTCGAGGATCGAGAGCAGCAGGTGCTCGAGCGTCAGGTACTCGTGGCGCCGAGCGCGCACGTCATCGACGGCGCGCTGCAGCGTGGCTTGGAGCTCGGGTGACAGCATGGCGTTCCTCGTTTTGTGACCGATCCTGGGGCCGCGGGCGAACTGGCAGTTCGGGCCCGCTCAGTCGGTGGGCTCGATCGAGAGCTGGAGCGGGAACTGCTGAGCCTTGGCGAGGTGGAGCGTCTTGGTCACCTTGGTCTCGGCGACCTCGAACGTGTAGACCCCCGCGATGCCGACGCCGTTGTTGTGGACGTGGCTCATGATCGCGATCGCGTCGCCCTCGTTCTTGTGAAACACGGTCTGGAGCACCCACACGACGAACTCGCGGGTGGTGTAGTCGTCGTTGTGGAGCAGGACCTTGTACATCGGGGGCTTCTTGGTGCGGGTGCGCTCGTCGAGCACCAGCCCCGTCTGTCGATCTCCCTC
>JBQCJR010000719.1:0-13324 GCA_051952595.1 Kofleriaceae bacterium | reverse complement strand
AGCTCGACGACCTGGCCCTGCTTGATCGCGTGCACCGAGACCTCGGGGACCGACAGCTCGATCTTGAGCGGGTCGTCATCGACCAGGGTGAACAGCGCCCGGCCGGGAGCGACCCACTCGCCCGGTGTGACGTTCTTCTGCGCGACCACGCCGTCGAACGGTGCGCGCACCATGCCGTCCGCGACCGACTTGGTCATCATCGCCGTGCGTGCCTCGGCGGCGGAGACCTGCTGGAGCGCGGACGTGCACTGTGCGTTCTGGCGATCGTACTCGCTGCGCGTGATCGCGCCCTTGTCGAGCAGCTGCTTGGTGCGCTTGCACTCCTCCTCGGCCAGCTCGCGCTGGGCGCGCGCCGAGGCGAGGTTGGCCTGGGCCTCGCGCGCGGACAGTGCGGCGGAGCGCACGTCGAGCTGGACGACCGGTGCGCCCATCTTCACGCGCTGGCCGCGCTCGACCATGACGTTGATCACCTTGCCCTGGGTGTCCGCCGTGACCTCGGCGCGCTGATCCGCAGCAACCATGCCGGTGAGCACCAGCTCATGCGGCGTCGGGCCCTCGGTCGCCGCGACCAGAGGGAGTTTCACGGGTGCAGGGGGAGGCGCTTTGGTCGAACCGCTGTCCTCCTTCTTGTTGCAAGCCGCGACGGCGGCGACGGCGAGAATCGGAAGGATGCTGCGAAAGGCACGCATGGCGCGCCTACGATGCACGGCCTTTGCCACTCGCGCCACCGCGCCGTCCACGGGTTAGCTCGTCGTTTCTGTACGCCATCCCGACAGGTGTCGGTCTGTGGCCGTCGGTCTCGGGCGAGGGGTGACGAAATGGGAAACGCCCCGAGGGGACCTCCCTCGGGGCGTTTCGTGCAACGGACGAAAGCGAGCTTACTTCGCAGGCGCGACGACCTTCGCGTCGTTGCCGATCGCGTGCGACAGCTGAGTGAGCGCCACGCGCAGATCGACGCGCGCGTTGAGCGCCGCGATCCGAGCGCGCGTCAGGTCCGTCTCCGCGTCGACGATCTCGAGGCTGGTCGCGCGCTGCGCGGCGAGCAGCGCCTGGCGAACCCGGTAGCTCTCCTCGGCGGCGGCGAGGCCCTTCTGCGTGGTGACCAGCGACTGCTGCGCGAGCGTCACCGCCTGCTGCGCCGCGAGCAGCTCGATCTTCGTGCCGCGCTCGAGGTTCTCGCGATCCGCGCGCAGCTCGCTGGCCTCGGCCGCGGACTTGCGCGCGTTCGCCCGCGCAACCAGCGCGTCGTTCAGCGTCCACGTCAGCTGGAGCCCGGCCTGCCAGGTGAACCGGAAGTCGTCGACCTGCGGGAACACGCGCTGGTTCGGCCGGGCGTAGTCGGCGCTCGCGAACGCCGACAGCTTCGGGAACTGGTTCGCGCGCTCCGAGTCCCGCTGCTTCTCGCGCGCCTGGATCCCCGCGTCGAGCGCGCGGAACTCGAGCCGCTGGAGCTTCGCGGTCGCCAGCATCTCGTCGAGCGGGCTCGGGCCCGGCGGCGTGAGATCGACGCGCATGTCCTCGCCGATCGCGAGCGGCTCGTTGGCCGGCGCATCGATCAGCAGCCGGAGCTGCTCCTCGCGGAGCACCGCGAGCTGCTGCAACTGATCCGCGATGCGCTCGGCGTCGGCCTCCTGCGATTCGACGCGCATCAGATCCGCGCGCGACAGCCGCTGCGCATCGGCGAGCGCCCGCACCTGCGTCAGCGTCGCGCGGACCTGGCTCAGCTGGTGGCGCGAGACCATGACCTGCAGCTTGGAGCGCACCCACTCGTAGTACGCGAGGCGCGCCTGCTGCCCGGCGTCGAGCTCGTTCGCGCGCTTGGTGACCCGCGTCGCCTCGAGGCCGAGGTTCGCCGCGTCGACGAGCTTCGGGTAGTAGAACAGGTAGTCGGACAGCGCGAGGCCGACCTGGGCCTGGCCGACGTAGCTGTTGTTGAGGAACCGGATCGGCGGCGTGGTCGCCGGATCGCCGAAGAAGATCGGCGCGATCGACGAGAGCCGGGTGTACGTGGCCGAGAGCCCGATCCGGGGCACGCGCACCAGCTCGACCGCCTCGGCCGCCGCGATCGCGGCGTCGATCTGCGCCGAGGCCTTGCGCACCGTCGGCGACGCTGCCGGCGCGCGCCGGGCCGCCTGCTCGGAGGTCAGTCCGCCCTGGGAGAACAGCGCCCCGAGCTCCTTCTCGAAGTCATCGGGGGGTGTGGTGTCCGTGGCCGGTTGGGCCAACGCGGGCGAGATCGCGAGCGCTGTGAGGATCAGGGAGAACCGCAGGTTCATGGCGAGCCGACCAAAGCACCCGCCGTGCCACGACGCCAGACCTGTAGACACGGACATCTGCATGGCAGATCTGTCGGGCGGCCTTACATGCACCAGTCATGTTTCGTGACAACGAGAAGTCCCATTTCGATCGAAACGGCGTCCAATTGAGCGATCGGGCTAGAGTTGCGGCATGACGTCGCAGCCGGTACCCGGCCAGAAGTGCGCTGGCATGGTGTTCGCTAGTGAGCCCGGTGTGCCTCCTCTCCCGGGATCCCGATCGCCGAGCGCAGAGGCCGTCTGGCGCCGCCAGCGGGACCTGTTCTTCGTGAAGGAGACGCGGCAGACCAGCGCGCTGATGATGGGCCTCGGCGTGGTCGTGCAGCTCGCGCTCTTCGCCATCCTGCTGCACGGCGGCTGTGCACCGTGGCGGGTCGCCGGCCTCGGCGGGCTCTACCTCGGGTTCTTCGTCTCGCACCGCTGGATCATGCGCTGCACCGAGTCCTCGCGGGTCGCGAGCGCGTTCATCATGATGAACATCACCGCGCAGCTGTTCGTGGTCGGCTCGGCCGCGTTCACCGGGGGCGTCCACTCGCCGTTCATCACCAACACGGTGCTGCCGGCGATCGTCTCGCTGCTGTTCTTCGGTCCCCAGGCCGTGTCGCGGTGGGTCGCGCTCGCCAACGCGCTGCTCATCGTCGCGATGGTGTCGCTGCCCGTCGAGGTGGTCGGGCCGCCGCTGCCCCAGGTCCACTACACGCTCGGCATGGTCATCTCGCTGGCGTGGTTCCTGTTCATGCTCCACCTGCTGGTCGGCAAGCTCGCGGTCGTCGCGAGCCGCGCCGGCGCTTCGGTGGCCTGCCTGCGCGAGGAGCGGCTGTCCGATGCCGAGGCCCAGCTGCGCCGGCTCCAGTCGGTGGGCGCCAAGGTGGCCCACGAGCTCAAGAACCCGCTCGCGTCGATCAAGGGCCTGTGCCAGCTCGTCGCGCGCACCCCCGAGAGCGAGCGCACGCAGGAGCGGCTCGCCGTGGTGTCGTCCGAGATCAGCCGCATGGAAACCATCCTCAACGAATACCTCTCGTTCTCGCGCCCGCTCGAGGACATCAAGCCCGAACCGATCGATCTCGGCGCCCTCGCCCGCGACGTGCTCGACGTGCTCGACGGCCGCGCGGTCAACGTCGGGGTCGCGCTCGAGCTCGAGGGCAAGGCGCCGCCGGTCCAGGGCGATCCGCGTCGGCTCAAGGAGGCGCTGATCAACCTGGTCGCCAACGCGATCGAAGCGACCCCGAGCGGCGGCTCGGTCGCGGTGCGGCTGCGCGGTGGCCCCAGCGGCGTGGTGCTCGACGTCCAGGACACCGGCCGCGGCATCGCGCCCGAGGACCTCGAGCGCCTCGGCACGTCGTTCTTCACCACCCGCCCCAACGGCACCGGGCTCGGCGTCGTGCTCGCGCAGGGCGTGATCACCCAGCACGGCGGCACGCTGTCGTACGCGTCGACGCCCGGCAAGGGCACCACGGCGACGATCTCGCTGCCGGTCCAGTGCGCGGCCGGCGCCCCCGAGCCGGCGCCCCGCGCCGCGATTATCGAGGCGCGGGCATGAGCACCGTCCTTCTGGTCGATGACGAGCCCGGGGTGCTGTTCACCCTGAGCGAGCTACTCACCGAGCGCGGCCACCGCGTGGTCAGCGCGCGCTCCGGCGACGAGGCGCTCGGCAAGCTCGACGAAGCCGACGCCGTGCTCACGGATCTCTCGATGCCCGGCATGGACGGGCTCGAGCTGATGGGCCACATCGCCCAGCGCGATCACGCGCTGCCGGTGATCCTGTTGACCGCCCATGGCAGCGAGCGCGTCGCGGTCGCCGCGATGAAGCAAGGCGCCTACGACTACCTCGCCAAGCCGTTCGATATCGACGAGATCGCGGTGGTGATCGAGCGCGCGCTCGAGGCCCGCCGGCTGCGCGTCGACAACCGGCGGCTCGCCGCCGAGCAGACCCTCGGCCGGCGGATCATCGGCGCGTCCCGTCCGATGCGCCGGTTGCTCGAGGCCACCTCGCGCGTCGCGTCGCGCGACGTCACCGTGCTGGTGCGCGGCGAGACCGGCACCGGCAAGGAGTTCGTGGCCGAGCTGCTCCACGCCCAGTCGGCGCGCCACAAGCACCCGCTGATCCGGTTCAACTGCGCCGCCCTCCCCGCCGAGCTCGCCGACGCCGAGCTGTTCGGGCACGTCCGCGGCGCGTTCACCGGGGCGACCGCCGGCCGCCCCGGGTTCTTCGCACAGGCCGATGGCGGCACGCTGATCCTCGACGAGGTCGGCGAGCTGCCCCTCTCCGTGCAGGCCAAGCTGCTGCGCGCGCTCCAGGAGGGCGAGATCCAGCCGGTCGGCTCCGGCCGGATCGACAAGGTGAACGTGCGCGTGGTCGCCTCGACCAACCGCGATCTGGCCGCCGAGGCCAAGGCCGGGACGTTCCGCGAGGACCTCTACTACCGCCTCGCGGTCGTCGAGCTCGTGGTCCCCCCGCTCCGCGATCGCAAGGATGACATCCCCGCGCTCAGCGCCGAGTTCGGACGCCGCTACGGCGAGCGCTTCGGCCTCGGCTCCATCTCGCTCGAGCCCGCGCTCGTCGACGCCCTCTCACGCGCCGACTGGCCCGGGAACGTGCGCCAGCTCGAGAACACGATCGCTCGCCTCGCCGCGCTCTCCGCCGGCGGAACGATCGGCCTCGCCGACTACCAGGCTGCTGCCCGCGACAGCGGTGCAGACGAATCCTCTTCGAGTGGTGACATGCAATCAACCAATGATCAGCTCGACACCCACGACGACCACGATCACAGCCCGCCCGTGCCCGACGCGCGCAGCGGCCCCTCGCTCAAGGAGCAGGTCGAAGCGTTCGAGCGCGGCCTCGTCGCACGCGCGCTCGACTCGACCGGCGGCAACCAATCCGAGGCCGCCCGCCGACTCGGAGTGAGCCGCGTGACGCTGATCGACAAGATGAAGAAGTACGGCCTCGAGAAGAAGCGCTGACGCGGCGTTCGCCTCCGGGTCAGGAAATCAGGATCTCGGAGATCGCGCCACGCACCCCGATCCGCACTTCGACGCCATGATCCCCGAACAGCGATCCGGACGCGTAATAGAGCGTCGTGCGTCCATCGCCGACGTGGATCGCCGATAGCTTCAACCGCCGGTCGAAGGCGGCGGAGTCCATCGAGCGCCGCGTCTCGCGCCAGCTCGTGTTGTAGAGCGGAACGAGGCGCTTGGCGATCGCTGCTCGGATCTGCGCTTGTTTCTGTTCGACCGCACGCACGCGCGTGGTCGCCGCCGCAAGCAAGCCGTCGACGCGATCGATGACAAGCTCGACCCGGCCACGCTTGCCCACGAACGCGCCGCGGCGGCGATCGAGCACCAGACGACCGAGTGCATGCTGCACCGCGAGATCCTCGGGCTCTCGGAGCTGGAGCTGCCGCAACTTCTCGACCTTGGAGACGGTGTCGGCGTTCCAGTAGGTGGACCCGCGCGCCTTCGTCACCTGCTTCGCCGTGACTCGCACGGCGACGCCGCGGCGATAGCTGCGTTCCGCCGCGCTCGCGACGCGGCGAGAGACTTCCGGCGCGACGCGCAGCTCCTCATCGATGGTCCGCCCATCGGGATGCCGCCACGGCATGAGGAACATCACATACCAATTGCCAGGCTGGGCGAGCGCGGCATCGGAAACGATGCCATCGACACGGACGTAGGCGGCGTTCGCGCCCCGACGCTGGCTCGGCGAGCGCGGCTTGCGAGCCCTGGACGTCATGCGCGGACTCCGCTTCGGCAGCTTCGTTGCCATCCCGGGAGATCCTACCAGGAGGCACCGCCCCATCGCTCTGCCGCAACGCCTCGCCAACGGCGCGCTGCGGTCCGCGCTGGTGATGACGAGCGAGACGCGGCGGTCGCTCCCACGCCCGGGAAAGGGGCAGATCGCTCCCGGCGTCTCCCTCGCCAACGATGGCGTGGAGTCGCGCCGCCTCGAGAAGAAGCGCTGATCGCCCGCGGCGCCGATCGCGTGGCGGCCGGCGCTTGCGGTGGGCACGGCTGCGCTGCTACGCCCTTGGGCATGGAGCCGATCGTCCACGTCTGTAACGGCGACTTCACCGCCGACACGCTCTCGCTGGCCGACCTGCCCGGCGAGATCCGGGTCTGGGCTGACTCGCTCGATCAGGGCCCGCTGCTCCCCGTCTCCGACGAAGAGCACTGGCGGATCCGCGACCAGTTCTGGCGCAGCCGCGGCGCCGACGGAAGCCAGCTCGCCGCGTGGGATCGCGGCGTCGACGAGGCCGCGTCCGCCGAGGAGCTGATCCTGTGGTACGAGCACGATCTGTTCGACCAGCTCGCGCTGATCCGCCTGCTGTCGCGGCTCGCGCGGCGCGGCCTGCCCGCCCAGCTGACGATCGTGTCGATCGATCGCCACCCCGAGGTCCCCAACTTCCTCGGCTTCGGCCAGCTCAAGCCCGAGCAGCTCGCCGAGCTGTGGCCGCGCCGCACCCCGCTATCGCGCGACGCGATCGACGAGGCGATCACCACGTGGATCGCCGTGACCGCCGCCGACCCGCGCGCGCTGCCGTTCCTCGCCCGCCGGATCAAGGCGATGCCGTTCCTCGCCGGCGCGATCGAGCGCTACCTCGAGGAGTTCCCCGATCCGCAGAGCGGGCTCTCGCGCACCGAGCGCCAGCTGCTCGCCGCGATCGCGCGCGGCGTGTCGAGCGGCCGCGAGCTGATGAGCGCGACGCACGCGATCGATCCTCGCTATCCGATCACCGACAGCCGCGTGATGGACATCGTGCGCACGTTCCGCGATGCCGGCTTCGTCGAGGGCGACACCGCCGCGTTCGGCTCGCTGAACGCGTCCATCACCCCGCTCGGCCGCCAGGCGCTCGCCGGTGGCATCGATCGCGTCCACGAGGTCGGCATCGACGATTGGCGAGGCGGCGTGCGGCTCTCCGGCCGCGGCCCCGTGTGGCGGTGGGACAGCGCCCAGCGCAAGCTGATCGAGCGATAACCCCGCGTCCGCCGGGCGCTACTCGTCGTTCATCTCGCGGAACAGGTCCATCGCCTCCGCGCGCCCCGCCGCGCTCGGCGGCGCGCCCCGCCCCGGCGCCTCGTTCGCCTCGCGGAACAGGTCCATCGCCTCCGCGCGTCCCGCCGCGCTCGGCGGCGCGCCCCGCCCCGGCTCTTCGTTCACCTCGCGAAACAGCTCCATCGCCTCCGCGCGTCCCGCCGCGCTCGGCCCGAGTGCGCTGTAGCCATACGCGCCCCCGCCCTCCGTCGACAACCAGCGCGAGCGAGGGTCGGCGGCCGCGCCCCCATCGACGCCGAGGATCGCCGGATCGAAGTCGTGCGGCAGAGCGCGCCCGGCCGCGTGGCCCTCGGTCGCGGCGCCATCGCTTGTCGCTGCCGGCTCCTCGAGCGGGGCCTCCTCGGGCTCGAAGCCCATCGATTCGGACCCACGGTCATCGGAGCGATCGTAGAAAGAATGCGCGGTAGCTTTCACGGTGTGACCTCTGCCCGCCGTTGTCGGCCGGCCGGTCCACCGGTTGCGTAGTTTCGACCGGTGCCTCTTCGTGTCCAGGACTACCGTGCGATCGGGTCCACTTGTAGAAGCGCCGCCCTGACCCGCTCGGCCTCGGCGGCCAGGCAGGACCAGTCCTTCGCGTCGATGCAGGTCTCCCGGAACGTGGGCAGGTCCGGCAGGCAGAACCGGATGCTCTTGGGTCCCTCTTCGTAAACGTCGTTCTCGTAGCGCTCGAGCGCAGCGAGCTTGCTGCCGAGGGTCCCGCTCGCGAAGTCTCGGCGCTGTGTGCTCATCGCGCTCCGCGTGCGAGCGCAGAAGCTGGCCAGCCGACGATCGAGCACATCGCGCTGTGCACGCAGGTCCACGATGACGTAGAGCGAGCTGCCCGCGAGGAGCAGCGCCAACCCGGCGACGAGATAGCGTACGTACTTCCAGCGCACGTTCATGCGGTCTCCTCGTCAGCCCCGAAGAAGACATCGTACATGACCCGCTCGGTGCTCGCGACAGGAGCCCCCGGGCGTCGCGTGACCTTGCCGGCGCGATCGATCTCCAGCTCTTCCGGCGGTGCCCCCCAGCTCGATTCGTGTCGAGCCAGCGCGGCGTCCACGAACTCCGATGGAACAGGCGTCTCGAGCACCGGCGCATCGTCGACCCGTGAGAACCCGAGACTCGAGCCATCGGGCGTGGGGCCCAACACCGGGTGCGAGAAGAAGTCCTGCTTCTCGAACCACAACTGGCGTTGCGCACCAGCCGTCCGGTTCGTCACCCAGATCACGCGCCGGTCTCGTCGAAAGGGCTGCAGCCCATGATGGGGGACCGTGACCGCACGTTGCCCGATCTGAGGGACCCCGCTCTTCTGATAGCGCGCCAGCTTCGCCTGGAGCGCCTGCTTGTAGTGACCGACCGAGTGCAGCTCGATCCGCATGCCATCGACGAGCGCGAGCAACTCGGCATCATCCGCGAGGGCCGGCGCCTTTTCGCGGAGTGCGGCAAACGCCACGTCGGCGCTGTCACGAACCTGCTCGAGGTGCGCTACCTGCTCCGCCTTCTTCGAGCGAACCTTTTGGTTCTGGACGCTCTTGAGCTCGTTGCCAAGCGTCTTCTTCGCCGCGTCGATCGGCCCTTTGATCGTCTTGTCGATCATCCCGTCGGAGAGAATGAGCTCGCGCGCGTGATTCGTTGCGTCCCGCGCCGCCCCGCCCGCGTTGATGCGCTGGAGCGCCGCACCCACGACGCTCGATAGGTGCCCCGTCGCGAGATCGAGCACCAGCGAGACGACCCACGACAAGTCGCTTTCCTTCTCGAGCAGGGTCTCGATACGCAGTTCTTGGAGCGCATCCCGGTAGTTCTTCGCGACATCCATCACGCGCTTGTGGAACTTGTCGATATGGTCCGCGCGCTGCTGTGCCGTCATGAAGCAGCGCGACTCCGGCCGAGGCGCCAGGTCGCACAGGCCCTTGTTGTAGGTCTCGTCGATGTCGCCCCGTCCGTACGTGCTCGCGGGACGCACGGTCGTCTTCACCTCGGGGATCTCGAAGGCTCCACCCATCGCATGCACCTCGCGTGATCGCGGAAGGACGAGCTCAGGTGCTCGCCCACGCGCGATCTACGAGGTCGCCGCGCGCCTGACTCCCACGAAGGCGCCCCTCAACGTCGAATGAAACCTCGCGGCCCGCCTGGGCCGAAAGGTTACCGTTGGCTCACGCCGCGATGGTCGGCGCGATGTCGGCCTGCTCGACCTCGCCGTACTTCTCGACCTCGGCGTCCATCTGGCCCGTCAGCATGCGGCGCCACATCCGCAGATCGCCACGCAGCGACCACACCGCGAACTTCGCGCCGCCCCACGTCGCGGGCTTGTTCTTCTCGAACGCGAGGTGACCGATCCACGCGAGGCCATAGCCGGCGATCGGCGCCGCGAGCAACGCGGGCGGACACAGCGGCGCGACGGCAACGCACCCGAGCGCGATCGAGGTGCCGACGAAGTGGAGCTGCCGGGACGTCTTGTTGAGGTGCTGGGAGACGTAGTAGGGCCAGAACTCTTCGAAGCTCTCGGGCTGCGTGTCGGTCATCCGCCGACTATGGCGCGTAAGGGTTCGGCGTGTCGATCGGATTGCGGCCTGGAGTCGCCCCCGCATCCGGTCCTCCGTATCCGAACGGATCGCCGTAGCCATCGCCGCCGTAGCTCGACCCGCCGAACGCGTTGGCCGGCGCCGGACGGAGGTGAACGACCATCGCATCTCCCGGGCGCTGGCTGGTGAGCGGCCCCGACAGCGTCCCCTTGAATCCGCCGCGCCCCGTCGGCTCGAACCACCCGTGCATGCCCTCGGTGCAGTCGCCCCACGGGCAGTACAGCTCGCCGGTGAACTCGAAGCGGTCGCCGCTCGCCACCACGAACCCGCGCAGGCGCTGCGACCCGCCCAGCTTGGCGAGCACCAGCTTGGCGCCCACCTTTCGGATCACGCACGGATAGCGCGGATAGTCGTACCCATCCTGGTCGATCGAGCACCAGTACGGCCCGGTCAGGTCGCGCGCCCGCGGCTCGAGCTCGCTCGAGGTCGGCGTCGTCCTCTGATCCGAAGAGCCGCTCCAGCACGCGACCAACGCGACGCACACCGCCGCTCCGAATCGAGAGCCATCTGGCCACCGCATGACGCCGAGCCTGCCGTGAAACGCCGGGCAGTTCCAGCGCGAAGGTAGCAGGCGTGACCTCTGATCCTGCGCCGGGTTACCCTGGCGGCCGTGATCGATCGCCGCCTCGCGCTCGCACTCGCGCTCGCCGCAGGCTGCGGCGACAACATCCCCGCGATCGAGCTCGCGGACCTCCATGCGGAGAGCGTCGCCGCGCGCTGCGAGCGCCTGGTGCGATGCGGACTGCTCGCGGACCTCGACGTGTGCACCGCCTACTTTCGAGTCCCCGACGAAGCTGGGCTGTACGCAGCGATCGCAGCCGGAAAGATCCGCTACGACGCCGCGAGCGCACAGGCTTGCCAGGACGCGCTCGCCCGCCTCGATTGCGACGAGACCTCGCGCGACGCCCGGACAACGCCGGAGCCGTGCACGCGCATGCTCGAGGGAACCATCGAGACCGGCGACGAGTGCGTGTTCGACGCCGAATGCCGATCGGGTGCGTGCAACGCCCCCGAGGTCTGCCCGTTCGACACGTGCTGTGGAGGCACCTGCATCCCGAGCGCATTCGCCGCCCCTGGCGAGCCTTGCGAGGCCGATCGCGACTGCGTGTCCGAGCACTTCTGCGGCCCGGATCGCACCTGCCACGGGCTGTCGACGCCCGGTCAGTCGTGCCGGCGCGACGCACATTGCGACCACGGCCTCGCCTGCATCGGCGCGACCGAGCTCCAGGAAGGAACGTGCCGCAAGCTGCCGGCGATCGGCGAGAGCTGTCCGTACCTTCGCTGCGCCGAGCTCGGTGCAACCTGCAACGCAGCCCAGCGCTGCGTCCCGGTCGGGCTCCCCGGGGCACCTTGCGTGGCGGACAGCGACTGCTCGCCGTTCACGCTCTGCGGCACATCCGGCACGTGCGTCGACGTGCCTGGGCGCGGGATGCCGTGCGATTTCCGATGCGCGGGCGAGGCCTGGTGCAGCGAGGGCACCTGCGTCGCCCCGCTCGAGAACACCACGCCGTGCACCGCAGACGACCAGTGCGCGAGCCAGTACTGCCGGGGGGGCGCGCTGTTCGAGAGCTGCGCGGACCGGCCCGCCTGCTTCTAGGCGCTACTGCGCCGCGACCGGCCGAATGCCGACGGTGATCTGCTGGGTGTTCGGGTTCGGGCCCGGGGAGTGGCAGTACCATCCGAACGCAGCGCCCGCCGAGGTGATGGTGCCTTCATAGGAACCGTTCGCCGGAGAACCGGTCCCCGTGGTGCTCTGGTGCGGAAGCCCGAGGCCGCCGCCATCGGAATGGAAGATCACGTTGTCGGTCCCCTTGTTCACCAGACGGACCTTGGTCCCCACCGTGACATCCGTGATGCCCATGACGGCGGTGTACACGCACTGCCCGTTGCCGTTCATCGTGACCTCGAACGACACCTGATTCTGGACCATCACCGTCGTGGACACCGACTTGGGTCCGAGGCTGCTCGTCGCATCGATCTTGACGGTCCCGTTGAGGCCACGATTGGTGCTCGGGATGGTCAGCGTTGCGACCACGTCGACGGTACCGTCTGCCGGCACGTCGACCGTGGGGATGTTCAGCGCCACCGTCCACCCGGGGATCGGCGTGCCCACGCCATCAACCGCCGCCGCGGTCAGCGCCACCGGCCCCGAGAACCCGCCGCTCGAGGTCAGCGTGACGGTGATCTGGCTCGTCGTCTTCAGCTCGGTCTGGAGCGTGACCTTGTCGGAGACCATGTCCAGGCGGGGCTGCGCCTCGATCGTGCACGACGAAGAGCACCGGTCGCCGTCGACCAGGTTGCCGTCATCACAGGCCTCGTTGCCCTCCTTCACGCCGTTGCCGCACACGGCGCCGCCGGGCTGGTCGTCGCCGCCGCCGCCAACGGGATCGCCGACCTCGCAGCCGGCCAGGAAAGAGAGCCCGAAGACAACTGCCACCAGGGGTGTGCGCATGTTGCGCAGTCGTCTACAAGCAACGTGCCGGAGCTAACGCTCTGATCCTGCTGGGGTCACGGCTCTCCGGGCTGGGGCAAGGGTCCCCACATGGTGCCAACTGGCCCCGGCGGGATCTCGTTTCACGAGCCCCTTCGGGGGCTTGCTAGCGCTTGCTCATCAGCTTGCGCGCCCAGGACGTCGCCTGCCCTGTCATCCCGCCGAGCCACCCGGTGCCGGGCTTCTTGCCGGTCAGCTTGGCCCCCAAGAAGTACAGCGCGGTCGACCAGGCGATCACGAGTGCGTACACCGCGAGCTTGAGGCCGGGAACGAACTCGGCGGCGAGCAAGGCCGCGAACGTGACGCCGGCAGCGATGATCCCGGTGCGCAAGCCCAGGTACCACGCGGTCAGTGCGCCGACGATCAGAGCAGGCAGCATGAGAGCAGCCTAGCACACGCGCACAATGGGACCGCCCGGGCGGCTCGGGCGAGATACTCCGCAACTCTCTGGCGGGAGGGCCGAAAGGGTGTCCATGCGATCCATCTTGCACGTCATCGAGCTCGCGCTCGTCACCACGGTTGCGGCGGCCGCGTGCAGCACCGAGAGAAACCCGAACCTCTGCTGCACGAACGAAGCGGAATGCGCCGCCGTCGGGCTGACGGAGCCGACGGCGTGTGCATCGGGCCTGGTCTGTCGTGGCAGCCAGTGCGTCGCCGAGGTCTGCGACTATTCGGCGCAGTGCGACGCCTCGGCACCGTACTGCGTCTTCGATCCCGACGGGCGCTGCCAGGAGGCGTGCACGGAGGATGCGCAATGTCCCGGGTTCGGCCAGTCCTCCAGCGAGAAGTTCTGCGAGGCCGGATCCTGCGTCAGCTGCCGCGCGGCGATGACCGACTGTCCGGCGAGCGCGCCAGTCTGCGACGACGGGAGCTGCCGCCGGTGCGAGGGACACGACGAGTGCCC
>JBQCJR010000718.1:0-2932 GCA_051952595.1 Kofleriaceae bacterium | reverse complement strand
CCTGCGCCGACGCGCCCCCCCGGGCGTTTGGCAAACAACCCCCCGGGCAGGGGTGGCCCCGCGCCGTGGTTGGGGGGGTTGGTGGCGATCGTGTCCCTCGCGCAGTTGCGCGCCCCCGACCGCACCGGCGTGCACGCCAAGGAGCCGGGTCGGCCGCCGTGGGCGCTGATCGTGGTGATCATCCTGCTGCTCGCGGCCGGTGCGGCCGTTGTCGTCACGCTTGCGATGAAATGATCCAACCGCGAAGCGGTTGCCGGACGCGCAGCGGACGGGGACCGGGCGCAGCCCGGTCAGAGCATACCGAGCCGCAGGCGAGGCAGTGATCCCAGCCGCGCAGCGGCTGCCGGACGCGTAGCGGACGGGACCGGGCGCAGCCCGGTCGGAGCCCTCCGAGCCGCAGGCGAGGCAATGATCCCAGCCGCTCGCGGCTTCCGGACGCGTAGTGCGGCGCCCCGCCCCGCCTCAGCGCAGCGACTGCAACTGGCGCAGCGCCTCGCTGTTCGGCGCGAGCTCGCCGACCCGCGCCACGGCCGTCGCGAGCTCGCTGCGCTTCTTGAGCCCATGAGCCAGCGTGCCGAACATCTCCCAGCCAGCGAGGTAATCGGGGTTGTACGCCACCGCCGTACCGGCGAGCTCGAACGCGCGCTTGGGGTCCTTCTCGCGCAGCAGCTCGGCCTTGAACAGGTACGCATCGTAGATCGACGGGTCCTGGCTGATCGCCAGGTCGAGATCCGACAGCGCGCGCTTGTCCTCCTTGGTGTTGTACCAGATGACCGCGCGGCCGAAGTTGACCTGGGCCTGGCGGCGCGGCGTCGCGTGCTCCTTCTCCTGCGCGGTCTTCGCCGTGGCGTAGGCCTTGTCGGCGTCGTCGTTGTTGCCCTCGGCGAGCGCGAGCTTGGCGACCACGATCGACGCCTCCGAACGGCCCTTGAGCCGCTTCGGCGCGAGCTGCCGCAGCTTGTCGGCGAGCGCGGCCTGCGCGGGATCGGCGCCGGCGGCCTCGGCGGCGAGCAGGAAGGTCTCGGCGTCGTCCTCGCAGCCATCGAGCGCGCGGGTCAGCGCCTGGGTCGCCCCGGCGAGATCGCCCCGGCGCAGCGCGAGCCGCCCGCGCTCGCGATCGTACTGCCAGCGCACCAGGTTGGGCTGCTTGTCGAGCGCGTCGAGCAGCTGGACCGCGCCGGCGTGGTCCCCGGCGAGCCTCCGCGCGCGCGCGGCCTCGAGCAGCAGCGCCGGGGTCGCGCGATCGCCCGCCTCCTTGACGAGCTGATCGATCGTATCGCGGCCACCACCGGGATCGCGGTCCTCGATCTGGAGCAGGCCGGTCTCGAGCCGGGCCTCGCGCGCGCCGCCGCGGCTCGCCTCCTCGTACGCGGTGCGCGCCAGCCGCATGTCGCCGACCTCGCGGTGCAGCCGGGCGAGCTCGAGCTGCGCGCGCGCCACCGTCGCGCTCGGCGCGCCGGCCACCACGCGCTCGAGGATCCCGCGCGCCTGATCGCGCGACGCCGGATCCTGGGTCGCCCGCAAGATCGCCGCGTACGCCGTGGCGAGCGCCGGGCTCGACGCGCCGGGCCGCCAGTGCGGCTCGATCCGCTGGCGCGCCTCCTCGACTTCCTTGGCGGCGAGATCGATCCACGCCCGGCCGACCAGCGCCGGCTCGAGCTTGGGCGACCTGTGCAGCGCGGCGTCGAAGTCGGCCTTGGCCGCCTCGAGATCGCCGGCGGCGAGCTTGGCCTGCGCACGCGCCGCGAGCCCGGGGGCGAACTTGTCGAGCTCGCCGATCTTGGACAGCGCCTCGAGCGCATCGGCGGGCTTGCCCTGTGCGATCGCGACCTGGGCGACGACCATGCGCGCGCGCCGGCTCGACGGCCACTTGACCAGCGACTCCTGGGCGAGGCTCCCGGCGGCGGCGACCTGGCCGGTCGCGAGGAACGTCTCGGTGGCCTCCTCGCCGAACCACTGGTCGTCGATGCCGACGCCGAGCGCGTTCTTGAGATCGCTCTGGTGGTTCGGATCGGCGCGCGCGAAGTCGACCCGCGCGAGCGCGAGGTACGCGAGCGCGACCTGCAGCGGCGACACGCCGCGCGTCTGCTCGGCGACCGGCCGGCTGCCCTCGTGCACCACCTTCTCGAGCTGGACCCGCAGCTCGCCGCCCTCCTTGGCGCCGGGGGCGATCCGGCCGGCCTCGGCGAGTAGCTTGCCGCGCTCGACCAGCGCACCGGGGTGATCCGGGGTGGCGCGGAGCGCCTGCTCGAGCGCGCCGAGGGCGTCATCCCACGCCGAGGTCATCGCGAGCGCGCGCGCGAGGCCAACCGCGTGGGCGGCGCGCTGCTCCTTGCCGAGCGCGGCCTTGAGCTGGGTGATCGCGGTGCGGGCATCGCCGGCGAGCAGCGCCGCCTGCCCGGCGACATAGAGCGCCGAGGCGTCCTCGGGAGCGAGCGCGAGCGCGCGATCCGCCGCCGCGCGCGCCGCGGCGCCATCGCCCTGGGCGAGCGCGAGGTACGCCGCGGCGAGCTCGCCATCGAGCCCGCCCTTGCCGGCGAGCTGTGTGACCCCGGTGCGGGCCTCGGCGAGGCCATCGCCGAACTCGAACGCGAGCACGGCGCGCGCGCGGGCGAGCGCGGCGCGGTTATCGAGCGAATCCTCCGCCTGCGCGATGCCGGCGAGCCGATCGCGCGCGCCGACCCAGCCCTGCCAGGTATCGGCCTTGGCGAGCGCGACCGCCTGCTGGCGCGCGGCGTTGATCTGCTTGCCGAGCCGCATCGCGCGGATCTGGAACCCGGCGAACACGCCGCCGCCGATCATCACGGCGCCGACGAGCACCCACACCACGAGCTGGAGCCGCGAGCGGGTCCTGCGCATGCCGGTCTTGAGCGCCCGGGCGCTCGACTGACTGACCTCGGACAGCGCGGCGATCGGCGCGCTCGGCGGGGGC
>JBQCJR010000717.1:0-2444 GCA_051952595.1 Kofleriaceae bacterium | reverse complement strand
GCGATGATCGCGGCCTGGTACGGCTTGGAGCCGTTCGACGCCATCGCCGTCGGGCGGTTGACGACGCGGGCCGCCGTCTCGTCGGCCCACGACCACATCGCGGTCTCGAGCGCCTGGACCGCAGCGTACGCGCCGGGACCGGCAGCCGCGATCGGCGGCAGCTTGCGGGCGTCGTACACGCGCGTGTAGAGCGCGCGCACCTCCCCGAGCGCGATGCGCTCCGCGCCGCACCACACCGCACCCGCCAGGGCGCGGCCGATCTCCAGCTCGATGCGCTGATCGAGCGCGCGCCGCTGATCGAGCAGGGTGAACGCGGCGCCGCGCCGGGTGAGCGCGTCCGCGACCGCGTCGAGAGGATCGTCGCCGGGCAGCCCCCACAGCAGGATCACGCCGGACCTCGCTCGTCGAAGTGCGCGAGCAGCGCGTCGGCGATCCGCGGGTCCTCGAGCTCGGTGAACAGCTCGGCGTCGACGAACCGCGCGTCCTCGTCGGCGCCATCGAAGCGCACCGTGCACAGCGCGATCCCGGCCGCGCGGGCCACCCGCACTGCCGCATCGCCGAGCACGGGCGACACATCGCCGACCCAGCGGTCGCCGACGACGGTGACCACCCCGGCGACGCGCGGTCGCTCGACATCGGCGCCCTGAACCCGCCCCCCGGCGATCGACAACCCGGCTCGCGCGGCCAGCACGAGCCATCGCTCGTGGCTGAGGTTCGGGCCCATGAGTGACGTCGTGGTCGGGCGGTTGAGCACCGGGCAAGGCAGGCTGGTGAGCCACGACAGCAGGAACGCGCTCATCTCCGCCGCGACGTACTCGCGATCCTCGGAGACGACGTGTCGGAGGTCCTCCTCGCGCACGACCGGCAGCCGCGCGACCACGCCGCGAAGCTCGCTGGCGCGCACGTGCTCGCCGCCGATCACGGCCCACTCCTCACCGCGACCGCCGACGTGGTGGCGCCACCCGGGCCGCGATAGATCGCGCGGCGACAAGAGCCGCGCCCGTCGATCCGCCCATCGCGCCACGAGCGCGGCCGCGGTGCGATCCCGAGCGCTCGCCACGATCGCGAGCATCAGGCATCTTCCCGCGAGGTCGGCGCGCCCTTGCGCGTGGCGGCGAGCTCGGCCAGCTCCGCGCGCGTCGCAGGCAGGCTCGCGATCGCCTCACCCACGCGGGCGAGCACCGCGTCCGGGTCGACCTCCGCGGCCTGCTCGGCGATCTCGGCGAGCAGGCGCCCGCCAACCGCCGGGCGCTCTGCCGGCCGGATGAACGCCCGGGCCGACGCGGGCTCGGGCGAGGGCGACTCCGGTGCATCGCGCCACAAGAACTCGGACATCCGCGAGCGCAGCGCGGGAGCCGGCTCGTCGAGCTGCTTCTCGGCCGCGCCGAAGACCTTCTCGATGGTGTCCTTGCGATCCTTGCCGTCCTTGCGGTCCTTGTGATCCTTGCCGTCCTTCGCGTCCTTGCCGTCCTTCGCGTCCTTGGCGTCCTTGCCGTCCTTGGCGTCCTTGCCGTCCTTGCCGTCCTTGGCGTCCTTGAAGTCCTTGGTCTCCTTGCCCTCCTTGAGCGGCTTGGCGTTGAACTGGTTCTTGATGTCCTCGAGTGCCTGCGCGAGCTGGCCGCGCAGGATCTCGATGCACGCGAACGCAGCCTTGAGGTTCTCGCCCAGGGCGTCGAGGTCGCGCTCGATCTTGTGGAACCGGGCGTTGAAGCCCTCCTCCTCGGACGTTCGCTCCGCCTGAACGACGTCCTGGCCGTCGACCCAGTCGTCGTGCTGGAACCCACGGGCGAAGCTGCTCTGGCAGGTCGGATCGGTCTGGGGGAACGGAAACTTGTAGTCGAACGGCATGGCGGCTCCTCTGCGGCTCGCTAGGGATCGCGGTCGGGATTCTCGGCGCCGGTGCGGCGGATCTGCTCGTACGGCCGGAACGTGTGGGCCAGGCGGCCCGTGAGCCGGACGATCTGGCCATCGCCGGCGGGCGCGACATTGCGCTCGCGCACGCGGCTCGTGTCGACGACCACGCCGATCGGCACCGCGCGCTCCAGCAGGTTCATCAGCCGCTCGTAGCCGGCGAGATCGAGCAGCTGCCCGGGGGGCATCTGGACGCGCACCTGATACGGCGGGATGCAGTCCCGCGGGTCGGCGCGATCGCGGCGCACCATCGAGACCGCGAGCGCCACGGTGAGCGATGTCCCCGCCGCGGCGGAGTAGCGGTTGCGCGCCCCGACGCTCTGCTCGAGGGAACCGGGCAGGCCGTTGATCGGCACCGCGTACCAGCGAAAGCCCTGGCGCGGCGAGTGGACCCGGGCTGCACCGGCGAGCGTGGTCACGCTGACCACCAGGGCGACCCGGGCGCCGCGCGCCAGCGGCAGCCCCCAGAAGATCTCGCGCGCGACCAGGCGGTCGACCAGCCCCGCGAGCTGCCCCACCCCCCGCGCCTCGCC
>JBQCJR010000716.1:0-2106 GCA_051952595.1 Kofleriaceae bacterium | reverse complement strand
ATCCCGCAGGGCCTGACGCTCGCGCAGGCCGCGGAGCTGCGCGCGCGCGATCCCGAGGGCTACGTCAAGCGCGCGCAGAAGTCGATGGCGGTCCAGGTCGAGGCGATGGTCGCGATGAAGCGCGCCGGCGCGCACGTGTTCGACTACGGCAACAACCTGCGCGAGCAGGCGGCGCTCGGCGGGATGTCGCGCGAGCTCGCGTTCTCGTACCCGGGGTTCGTGCCGGCGTACGTGCGGCCGCTGTTCTGCGAGGGCAAGGGGCCGTTCCGGTGGGCCGCGCTGTCCGGCGATCCGGAGGACATCCGGGTCACCGACGAGGCGGTGCTCGACGAGATCGGCGACGACCCGATGCTGCACCGCTGGATGAAGCTCGCGCGCGACAAGATCGCGTTCCAGGGCCTGCCGGCGCGGATCTGCTGGCTCGGCTATGGCCAGCGCCACCGCGTGGGCCTGCGGTTCAACGAGCTGGTGCGCACCGGCAAGGTCAAGGCGCCGATCGTGATCGGCCGCGATCACCTCGACTGCGGCTCGGTGGCCTCGCCGAACCGCGAGACCGAGGCGATGAAGGACGGCACCGACGCGGTCGCCGACTGGGCGATCCTGAACGCGCTGGTCAACACCGCGGCCGGCGCGACCTGGGTGTCGTTCCACCACGGCGGCGGGGTCGGCATCGGCTACTCGCTGCACGCCGGCATGGTCGTGGTCGCCGACGGCACGCCGCGCGCGGCGCGCTGCCTCGAGCGCGTGCTGACCTCGGATCCGGGCATGGGCGTGATCCGTCACGCCGACGCGGGCTACGACGAGGCGATCCACACCGCGGAGGAGCGCGGCGTGGTGGTGCCGCGGCGGCGGCCATGACCGACGAGCCGCAGGCGCCCGGGATCGATCGGCGCGGCAAGCTCGCCGAGGAGCCGTTCGACGTGCAGCTCGCGCGCGACAAGGTGCTGGTGCGGTTCCGCGGCCGGCTGGTCCGCACGCTGATCGGCCGCGACGCCGACGAGATCCGCGCGGCGGTCGAGGCCGGCGACCGGGCCCAGGTGCAGCTGCTGGTCGCGCGCAAGACCGGCAACTTCAAGCGCGGGAACGAGAGGTCGCGATGAACCTGCTGGTCCACAACGCGCGGGTGATGACCTGCGATCCGCTGCGCCCCGGGCTCGGCCTGCTCGACGGCGCGACGCTCGCCGTCGAGGGCGGCGCGATCGCGTGGATCGGCCCGGTCGCCGACTGGCCGGCCGCGGCGCGCGCGCGCGGCTGGAACGCGCTGCCGGTGGTCGACGCCGGTGGCCGGCTGGTCACCCCCGGGCTCGTGGATTGCCACACCCACGCGATCTTCGCCGGCGATCGCTCGAACGAGTTCGCGATGCGCGCGGCCGGCAAGACCTACCTCGAGATCGCCGCGGCGGGCGGCGGGATCGCGGCGACCCTGGGGCCCACGCGCGCGGCGAGCGAGGACGCGCTGCGCCGCTCGCTGGAGGAGCGGCTCGACACCGCGCTCGCCGCCGGCACCACCACGATCGAGGTGAAGAGCGGCTACGACCTCACCGTCGAGGGTGAGCTGCGGCTGCTCCGCGTGGTCGCCGAGGTCGCGCGCCGACGCCGCCAGCGGATCGTGCCGACCCTGCTCGCGCACCTGGTGCCCGCCGAGCGAGCCGCGGATCGCTCGGCGTACGTCGCCGAGATCTGCGAGCGGCTGGTCCCGGCGGTCGCGCGCGAGCGGCTCGCCACGTCGGTCGACGTCTACTGCGACGAGGGCGCGTTCACGCTCGACGAAGCGCGGGCGATCCTCGGCGCCGCCCGGGCCGCGGGGCTCGCGGTGCGTGGCCACGTCGGCCAGTTCCGGGACCTCGGCGCCGCCGCGCTGCTCGCCGAGCTCGGCGCGCTGTCCGGCGACCACCTCGAGCAGATCGATGACGCCGGGATCGCCGCGCTCGCCCGCGCCGGCATCGTCGCCGTGATGTTGCCCGGCGCGTGTGTGCAGCTCCGCCTGCCGGTCCCGCCGGTCGAGCGGCTGCGCCGCGCCGGGGTGGCGATGGCGATCGCGAGCGATCTCAACCCCGGCTCGTCGTTCTGCGAGACCCTGCCGCTCCAGCTGTGGCTCGCCACCAC
>JBQCJR010000715.1:0-8121 GCA_051952595.1 Kofleriaceae bacterium | reverse complement strand
GGCGAGGCGCCTTCGAGCGAGCGCGCGAACGCGTCGGCCGTCGCGGGGTCGTCGCTGTAGAGCAGCGCGCCGTACAGCGCCTCGAGCGAGTAGCCGCGGCGCCGCGTGGGATCGACGAGCAGCGCGCGCAGCAGCGCCTCGCTCGCCCCCGGCCCGTGCTTCGCGAGCCGGTCGAGCGCCGCGGCGCGGACCCGCCGATCCGGGTCGAGCAGCGGGTCGTTCGCGTCGTGGCCGCCGAGCTCCACGGCGGCGGAGCGCACCTTCGGATCGCCGTCGGCGAGGGCCTGGCGCACCAGCTCGGGCCGGGCGCGCGCCAGCTCGGCGCCCCCGGGCAGCGCCCGCGCCGCGAGCACGAACACGCGCGGATCGGAGGTCTCGCGCGCGAGCACGTCGAGCAGCACCCGGCGATCGTCGGTGCGCGCGAGCCCGAGCAGCAGGGTCGCGTTGCGGCGGACGCGTGGATCGCTGTCGCGCGCGCGCTCGGCGAGCAGGTCCATCTCGCCGGGCTGGATCGGCCCGTGCTTGCCGAGCAGCTCGTCGAGCGCGGCGTCGGACGGCGCCTCGACCAGGCGCTCGAGCAACACGTCGAACAGCGCCATCGCTACTGCCCGATGAGCTCGCGGCCCCACCGCGAGACGCCATCCCACGCGCGGCCGGCGCTGTCCCACGCCCGGCTGGCGCCGTCGGCGACGTCGTTCGCGCGCTGGCCGGCCCAGTTCCACGCGGCGGTCGCGCCGTCGACGACCGGGTGCACCACGTTCTGCTTGGCCCACGTCTCGGCCATCGTGGGTAGCAGCGCGACCTCGCCGACGTTGTCGGCGAGCATGCCCGGGACGCCGAGGCCCTTGGCGTGCTCCTGGAGCCGGCGGTTCTCCGCCTCGTCGAACACCGGCGCGGTCTGGTGCGCCGTGGCCGCCGGATCGGCGGCCATCTCGTCGGCGCCGCGGCGGCCGGCCAGGATGTCGGTGATGTCGCCGTACGAGCCCAGCGTGGTCTGCGCGGCGCGCGCGCGGTTCTCGGCGTTGGCGTCGTCGGCCCAGTGCGAGTCGCCGAGCGCGCGCCACCGGTTGCCCTCGACGTCCTGGAGCATCGCGCCGTTCTCGTCGAGCTGATTGTGGATCGTGCGGGCGCGCAGGTTCGCGATCATGCCGCCGCCGTTCTCCTCGACCATCTGCGCCTTGTCGAACTGGTGACCGGCGGAGAACCGATCGGTCAAGAAGTGCTGCGAGCTGGCCTCGAGCGCCAGCGCGCGCTGCTCGGCGCGCTCGCGCTCCGGCCCGGGCGGCAGGCTGGCGGCGTGCTGCGCGGCCTGCATCGCCTGGGCGTGGAACGCGGCGTATGCGCCCATGTTGTTGTCGGTCCCGGACTCGTCCTGCGTGTTGAAGTGGTTCGAGTTCTTCTGCGCGAGATCCATGAGCGAGTAGCCGGTCGTGGTGCCGTTCTCGTCGGTGTGGAGCCGCCGGCCGTTGGTGAGCGACTCGAGCTCGGCGTTCTCGGTGTGCTCGAACGGCGCCCCGGTATCGAGCGAGTTCTGCACGCTCTCGCGCTCCTGCCGGATCCGCGCGATCAGCGCCCGCATCTCCTCCGGATCGGCGTTGTCCATCGCGTTGAACGACGCCATCGGATCGAAGTGCTCGCGGCCATCCTGCCCGCGGGTGTACGCGCCGTAGAAGTCGCCCATCATCGCGGTGATCTCGCCCGCCGACACCTGCACGCCGTTCGACAGGGTCATCGGCCGCTGCGACGCGGCGGCGGCCTCGGCGCTGTAGCGGTAGCGGCCGCCCGCGGCGTTCGCGGCGTCGAGGGTCCGCTGCGCGCCGTCGACCGCGTCGGCGTGCTCGCCGGCCTCGAAGCGATGGACCGCGGCCTTGCCGCCGTGCGCCGGGGCGAGCCTCGGCGGCGGCTTGCCCTGGCCTCCGGAGACGAAGTCGCGGAACGAGGTCGAGGCGGCGTAGGCGGCGGCCTCGCCCGGATCGTTGCCGCGCCGGCCGCTATCGATCAGCTGCTCGCCGGAGCCCCCGCCGGCGAGCGCGTGCGCGACCTCGTGGGAGATGATCTCCATCGACTCGGGGTGCGCGATGTCGTCGTGGATGCCGGCGCCGAGCGAGATCGACGATCCGACGGTGTACGCCCTCGCGTTCATCGCGGCGGCCGACGAGGGGTCGTGCTGGACCGTGATGCCCTCGAGCGATTGCCCGAAGCTCTCGGTGAGCGCGGCGTTGACCGGCGCCGAGAACGGGCCGGGGACCTCAGGGGACTTTTCACCAGGTGCGAATGACGACAACGACGACTCCTGGGCAGAAGGTCAGAAACTTCCCTCGAAGATGAACTGCGCCTCGCGGGCGTGGGCGTACTGCTTGTAGATCTCGGCGATCTGCGCGCCGGGCCGGCCCTCGACGACCGCGCGGAAGCTCGCGATGAACTCGCGCGCGTTCGCGATCACGCCCTTGGCGAGCCGCTCGATGTCGCCCGCGTCGATCCCGGCGAACGCCGGCGCCACGACGCGGAAGTACAGGCAGTGGCGGAGGTGATCGAGCCCGAACCCGGGCACCTCGAGCTGGTGGTTGGCGCGCACCACGGCGTGCTCGACCTCGGCGAGCCGATCCATCGGGATCTGCTCGATGAGCACGTGCCGAACCGAGACGAACGGGACCTTGCTCTCCCACCGGATCACGACGCCGCCGGGGAGCCCCGCGTTGCTGGCGAGCTCGAGCTCGCGGTGCGCCACCGATGTGCGGTGCGGCACCCCGAGCTGGGTGAGGACGCGCCCCAGCTCCTCGACTGAACGAACGACTGCCAAGCCTCGACGGTATCACGTTCAGTGTCAGCCCCGTCACGGGAACGTCGCTGACGCGGCGAGCCATCGGCGCCGGCGTTGCGCACCACCTTGCGCAAACCGTGCGCGGCTCCCGTCGATCAACGCGCCGCGAGCAGCTCGCGCAGGCGCTGCTCGAGGGTCACCGTGCCGACCACGTGCTCGTGACCCTCCCACGCGAGCCGCCCCTCGTTGACCGCGGTCGACATCTCGCCGAGCAACGAGGCCTCCTCGCGCGACATGCCGAGCCCGACGAGCGCCTCGACCTGGGCCTCCGGCGGAATCGACACCGCGCGGACCGGCTTGCCGGCGACCTTGCCGAGCACCGCCGCGGTCTCGTCGAGGGTGAGCGGCGCCGGCCCCTCGATCTCGACGACCCGCGCGCCCTTGGGCGGCGGCTCGACGAGCAGGCGCGCCGCGGTGCGGCCGATGTCGGCGGTCGCGACCTGCGGGAGCTTGACGTCGCTGCGGATGCCGTAGTGCAGCGCGCCGGTCGCGAGCGCGCTCGCCAGCGAGCCGCCCCAGTTCTCCATGAAGAACGCGGCGCGCAGGAAGATCGCCGGCACGCCGGTCTCGCGCAGCGCATTCTCGAGGCCGTGCAGGTACTGGATCGGGCCGGTGCCCGCGGCGAGGTTGGCGCCGACCGACGACAGCAGCACGACCCAGCCCGGCCGCGCCTCGCGCACGGCGGCGGAGATCGCGGTGATCTGGGCCGCGCGGCCCGCGGCGAGGCTACGCGCGGCCGGCGCTCCCGGCGGGAGCAGCAGGTAGGCGCCCTCGACACCGGCGAGCGCGCGGGCCAGCGCGTGGCGATCCTCGACCGTGGCGATCGCGACCTCGGCGCCGCGCGCCTGCCACGGCGCGCCCTTCGCGGCGTCGCGCACGATGACGCGGATGGGGTGGCCCTGATCGAGCAGCGTGCGCGCGACGACCGAACCGGTGTGACCTGTGACTCCTGCGATGGCGTACATGGCGAGCTCCTTGGCTGTGCGGCGTCACCATGCGGCGCACTCGGTCATGAACCAAATCGATTGTTTGCATGCAGTATATTCTTGATGCTCATGGGATGCGGCTCGCCGGAATCGACCTCAACCTGATGACCGCGCTCGACGCGCTGCTCGAGGAGCGCAGCGTGACCCGCGCGGCGAGCCGGCTCGGCCTGACCCAGCCGGCGGTCAGCCACGCGCTGCGGCGGCTGCGCGAGCTGCTGGGGGACGAGCTGCTGGTCCGCACCTCGCAAGGGATGCGCCCCACGCCGCGCGCGAACGAGCTGCGCCCGGCGGTGCGCGCGGCGCTCGAGGCCGCGGCGGTGGTGCTCCAGGCGGCGCCGCGCTTCGAGCCACGCTCCGCGGCGCGCACGTTCCGGATCGCGAGCGCCGATCAGGCGACGTTCCAGCTGATCCCGGCGCTGATCGCGCGGCTGTCCGAGATCGCGCCCGGCATCCGGATCGACATCACGCCGACCACGCCGGAGCGGATCAGCGCGGCGCTCGCCGAGGATCTCGATCTGGCGCTCGGCGTGTTCGCCGATCAGCCGACCGGGATGCGCAGCGAGGTGCTGTTCGAGGAGCCGTTCGTGTGTGTGGTCCGCAAGGGCAGCGCCGCCGCGCGCGGGCGGTTCGATCTCGATCGCTACCTGACGCTCGCGCACGTGCTGGTCGCGCCGCGCGGCCTGCCCGGCAGCCCGCTCGACGAGCTGCTCGCCCGGCGCGGCCACCGCCGCACGATCGCGCTCACCCTGCCCCAGTTCCTGGTCGCGCCACACGTCGTCGCGACCACCGATCTGTGCTGGACCGCGCCGGCCGCGCTCGCGCGCGCGTTCGCGCGCCACCTGCCGCTGGTCCTCCGCGCGCCTCCGTTCGAGCTCCCCGGGTTCGAGCTCGCGATGCGCTGGTCGGTGCGCCTCGATCGCGATCCCGGCCACGCGTGGCTGCGCGATCAGCTCCACGCGGTGTCGCCGCGCGGCGCGCGCTAGGGATTTCTCGCCGCGCTCGGGCCCCGGCCGAGGCGACGCGTCGTCGGCGACCGCGGCGATGGCGCTACGGTGATGGGGTGAGGACGGGCCGTCGAGGATGAGCTATTCGCTGTCGTTCGTGCTGCTGCTCGTCGGGGTCTCCGGCATCGCGGGGTTCTTCGGCGCGTTGCTCGGGGTGGGCGGTGGCATCTTCCTCGTGCCGGCGATGGTGCTGGGGTTCCAGCTGCCGATGAAGGTCGCCGTCGCGGCGAGCCTCGTCTCGGTGATCGCCACGTCCAACGCGGGCGGCTCGTCCTACGTGGACCAGCGCATCACGAACCTCAAGCTCGGGATGTTCCTCGAGGTGTTCACGACGATCGGCGCGCTGTCCGGCGCGGTCCTGGCGCTGTTCCTCCACGAGGGCGCGATGTCGCTGGTGTTCGCGGCGCTGCTCGCCTACATGGCCTACGCCGCGTTCTCGACCCGCCGGCTGGACGATCTGAAGATCACCGCCGACCAGTTCGCCCGCGCGCAGCCCGACCGGATCTCGCGCTTCCTGGACCTGCGCGGCACGTACCACGACCTCGCCGCGAAGCGGGATGTCCCGTACGTCATCACCGGATCGGCGATCGGTGCAGGCATCGCCTACCTCGCGGGGATCGCGTCCGGCTTGCTCGGCGTCGGTGGTGGCGTGCTCAAGGTCTCGGCGATGAACCGGCACATGAACGTGCCGATGAAGGTCGCCGTGGGCACGAGCAAGCTGATGATCGGCGTCACCGCCGCGGTGGGCTCGATCCTGTTCCTGTCCGCGGGGCTGATCCACTTCATGGTGGTGGGCCCGGTCGCCGTGGGCACGACCCTCGGGGCGACCGGCGGCACGCTCCTGATGAACCGGCTGCGCAACGTGTCCCTGAAGCGGCTGTTCGTGGTGCTCATGCTCGTCCTGGCGTACGGCATGCTGGCCCGCGGCCTCGGCTCGGTCGCGCACATCCATCTGCCGAGCCTCGGCGAAACGAGCAGCCCATGACGGGCGCGCCTCGCGACAACCCGACCGAGGAGAACGTCTACTCCTTCGTCTACTACGCCCTGCTCGGAGGGATGGTCGTCAGCTCGGTCCTGTTCGCGATCGGGATCGCGAGCGCGCTCGTGCACCCCACGTACTATCCGCTCACGACGGAGTGGGTCCGTGAGCACTACAGCGCGTCGTGGATCCTGCACGGCTTGCTCCGCCTGGATCCGATGGCGCTCATGATGGTCGCCACGGCGCTGTTGATCCTCACGCCGGTGGCGCGCGTGATGGTCTCGATCTACGCGTTCGTGGTGGACCGCGATCTCGCGTTCGTGGCGATCACCAGCATCGTGCTGCTGACGATCGCGGCGTCGGTCGTGGCAGGGCTGCTCGGCCTGAGCTAACCGCCCGACGGCGCCTCGGGCTGGAGCGCGAACCAGTGGTACGCGCGGTACGGCGCGCGCGCCGACGTGGTGATCCGATCGATCCCGGCGGGCAGCTCGAACACGTACTCGACGAACGCGCCGGTCGGCGCGGCGAGCGTGGTGCGCGCGAGCTCGCGGCCGGACGCGTCGAGCAGCACGAGCTCGACCGGCGCGCGGATCTCCTCGTGCCACGGATGCGTGGCCGGGCCGCCGCTGCGCAGCACGAGCCGGGTCGGCCGGCTGCGATCGACCACGAGCGAGAACTGCTCGCGGCCGCCGCGGATCGTGCGCCCACCCTCGACGATCAGGCCACGCGCCCCGGTCTCGCGGGTGACCAGCGACCACCGCGCGGTGGGATCGCCCATCCGGCGCCGCCCGAGCGCGCCGGACCAGCCGTGCGCGCGCTCGCTCGCGAGGTGCGCGATGTCGATCCGATCGACGACGCGCCACCCGGGGTGCTCGCCGAGCGGGCGCTCGCCGGTGCCGGCGTGGTCGAAGTTCGCGACGATGATCTGCATGTTGCCGTCGCCAGCGAGCCGCCGCGCATCGAGCGCGGGGCGCAGCGGCGTGGCGAGCAGCACCTGGCCGAAGAACTCGGTGGTGCCCAGCCACGACGGGTAGTACGCGAAGTGGGTCGGCCGCTCGGCGGGCGGCATCGCCTCGAGGAACTCGAACCGCGAGCCGGCGCCGTGGTTCGCGATCCCGGCCTGGTGGTTGGTGACCAGGCCGAGCATGTCGTAGACCCGGCCGTCGCCGTAGTAGGCGATCGCGCCGGCGTCGTGGAACATCACCGACGCGTCGGGCAGCTTGCGGTGGAGGTACTCGCCGATCGCGACGACCTGGGTGTTGGTGTCCATCGCGCCCTGGGCGAACAGCCGGGCATCGGCGCGCAGCCCGGGCAGCGCCGCGCGCGCGAACAGCGCGACCACGGCCGCCGCGGCGAGCTGCCAGCCGAGCGCGCCGCGCCGGGGCGCCACGCGCGCGAGCCAGCGCGGCGGCGCGAGCGCGACGCCGACCGGGATCATCCACAGCGGGAACGCCGGCGCGATGTAGCGATAGTTCTGGAAGCTCCACAGGCCCGACGACGCGATCACCGCGAGCACCAGCGCGAACGGCGCGCCGAGGATCAGCACGCCGACCAGCGCGCGGCGCTCGCGGCGCGCCCACAGCGCGATCCGCACCGCGCCGGCGAGCCACGCCACGGCGACCAGCTTCGGCCACACCAGCGGGCTGGTCGCGTCCCAGAACAGGCCGCGCAGCATCTTGCCGGTCGTGGTGACCACGGCGTCGTACCAGTACGTCCAGTCGAACCCCGGCAGGTAGAAGTGGCTCTTCGCGACGCCGGTGTTGGGGAACAGCTGACCGGCGAACAGCTTGTTCGCGATCACCCACGCGAGCGGCGCGATGAGCGGCGCGGCCCACCACGCGGCGGCGCGCAGCTCGCGACGGCGCAGCCGCATCGCGACCGCGACCGCGACGATCCCGAGCACGATCATCGTGGCCTCGGGCCGCGACAGCGACGCCGCGGCGAGGCACGCGATCAGCCGCTTCGACGGCGCGCCGGTCGCCGGCTGATCGAGCAGCAGCAGCACGATCGCGACGAGCAGCGCGCTCGCGAACGCGACCTCCATGCCGGACAGCGAGGTCCACGCGAACGGCGCGATCGCGAGCACGGCCACGGCCGCGAGCACGCCGGCGAGCTCCCCCGCGAGCCGGTGCACCACGCGCCACACGCCGAGGCAGGTGAGGATGTAGAGCGCGGCGCACATCAGGTACGACACCCAGACCAGCGCGTGGCCGCGCGCGCCGAGCGTCCAGAACGGCGCGAGCACCATCGGCCACAACACGCTGGTCGAGCCGGCCGAGTAGCCGCCGCCGGGGAAGTACGAGAACGGCTCGGCGCGGCCGAACTGCTTGG
>JBQCJR010000714.1:0-4390 GCA_051952595.1 Kofleriaceae bacterium | reverse complement strand
TCGCCGAGCCAAGACAACGAACCTGTCGCCACGGCGCGACATGGTAGCGTGACCCTCGTGTGCCCGGGCGAGGAAACCATGGCCGCGTACGTCGCGGGGCGGCTCTCGCGCGACGAGCGCGATCGGTTCGAAGAGCACCTCGATACGTGCAGCGCCTGCCACGAGCTGCTCGCCGCGCTCGGCAAGCTCGGCGCGTCGCGCGCCCCCGTCGCCGCGAGCTCGCTCGGCGCCGGCTCGCTCGGCACCGCCGGTGATGCCGCGAGCACCGACGGTGACTGGGCGCCCGGCCAGCAGCTCGGCCGCTACGTGTTGCTCGCCCGGCTCGGGGCCGGCGGCATGGGCGTGGTCTACGCCGCGTACGATCCCGAGCTCGATCGCAAGGTCGCGGTCAAGGTGCTGCGCCACGCCGACGAGCGCGCCGGTGCGCGGCTGCGCGACGAGGCCCGCGCGATCGCCCGGCTCGCCCACCCCAACGTCGTCGCGGTGCACGACGTCGGCGTTGCCGCCGGCGAGGTGTTCGTCGCGATGGAGCACGTCGAGGGCGTCACCGTGCGCGACTGGCTGCGCGCGCCGCGCACGCCGTCCGAGATCCTCGCCGTGTTCGTGCAGGCCGGCCGCGGCCTCGCCGCCGCGCACCAGGTCGGACTCGTCCACCGCGACGTCAAGCCGAGCAACCTGATCGTCGGCAAGGACGGCCGCGCGCGCGTCCTCGATTTTGGCCTCGCGCGCGCCGTCCCCGACGCGGACGACGGCATCGTCGGCACGCCCGCGTACATGGCCCCGGAGCAGCAGCGCGGCGATCGCGTCGACGCACGCGCCGATCAGTACGCGTTCTGCGTCGCGCTCTGGGAGGCGCTCGCCGGCGAGCGCCCCGATGCAAACAACCCCGACGCAGACCGCCCCGACGCCGACCGCCTCACGGGCGACCGCCGGATCGTCGAGCGCGCCGGCGATCGCGTCGAGCGCGCGCTGCGCCGCGGCCTGTCCCCACGCGCCGAGGATCGCTTCCCCACGCTCGACGCGCTGCTCGACCAGCTCGCCCCACGCGCGCGAACCCGCCGCCGCGTCCTGGTCGCGACGTTCCTGGCCGGCGGGGCGCTCGCCGCCGCGGGCGCCGCGATCGCGTTCCGCGACCGCGACCACGACGTGCCGACGTGCGCGCGCGCCGGCGAGCCGGTCGCCCAGGCGTGGGGCGATCCACAGCGCGCCGCGCTGCGCGCCGCGTTCGAACGCACCCGGCTGCCCTACGCCGCCACCGCGGCCGCCACCGCGATCGCCCAGCTCGACGCGTGGACCGCGGCGTGGCGGCTCGGCGCCGAGACCAGCTGCAAGGCCACGTCGGTCGATCGCGTCCAGCCCGCCGAGCTCCACGCGGCGCGCCAGGCCTGCCTCGACCAGCTGCTCGAGCGGCTCGTCCCGCTCGCCCGGCTCACCGCGACCGCCGACGCGAGTCTGGTCGCCAACGCCGGCTCGCTGGTCGCCGGCCTGCCGTCGCCCGCGCGGTGCAGCGACGTCGCCGGCCTCGCCGCCCTGCCCCCGCTGCCGCCCGCCGAGCGCGAGCGCGCCGAGGTCGCCGCGCTGCGCGCCGCGATGGCCACCACCGAGGCCGAGATCCTCGCCGGGCGGCTCGGCGCCGCGCGCCCCGAGGTCGAGGCCCTGGTCCGGCGCGCCGAGGCGCTCGACTATCTGCCGCTGCGCGCGCGGGGACAGCAGCTGCTCGCCCAGCTCGAGCAGTCCACCTCGCGCTACGACGAATCGATCGCCGCGCTGCACGCCGCGGCGCGCGCCGCCACCGCCGCGCGCGATCTCGAGCAGCTCGCCGAGATCTGGATCGATCTCACCCAGACCCTCGGCAACGACCAGCGCACGCTCGATCAGGCCGACCTGTTCGATGGCTACGCCTCGGCGCTCGTCGCGCTGCTCCCCGATCGCGAGCCGCTCGCGCTCTCGCTCGCCCACGCCCGCTGCAACCGCAACATCGCGCGCGCCGAGGACGCCGCGCGGCTCGCCGCGCACTGCCGCGACACCATCGACCGAGCGCTCCGCGCGCAGCCGCCCCGCGATCGGATCGCCAACGCCGCGCGCACCCGGCTCGGCCAC
This sequence comes from Kofleriaceae bacterium, assembly GCA_051952595.1. Lineage (GTDB taxonomy): Bacteria > Myxococcota_A > Polyangia > Haliangiales > Haliangiaceae > JABFXX01. The sequence continues at coordinate 2,290 of JBQCJR010000714.1, read as the reverse complement.
TTCCAGCGCCTGCTCGGCGAGGCCGACGAGGCCCGCGCGACGCTGCGCACCGCAGTCGACGAGGCCGTGCGCGTCCACGGCGCGCTGCACCCCGACACCGCGATCGCGCGCTACGCGCTCGGGATCGCCGAGATCTCCGAGCAGCGGTTCGACGACGGGATCGCCCAGCTCCGCCAGGCGCTCGAGATCCGCCGCGCGTCGTTCCCCGGCAACAACGTCCAGGTCGCCGAATCGCTCCAGGGCCTCGGCGACGCGCTCGCCAGCAAGGGAGATCACGCCGAGGCCATCGGCCTGCTCGACCAGGCGATCGCGATGCTCGACGCGATCGGCCAGGGCCGCGGCGCCCACGCCGCCAACTCGCACGTGCTGCTCGGCATGTCGCTCGAGGAGGTCAAGCGCGACGACGACGCGACCACCCACTACCTCGCCGCCGCCGATATCGCCGATCGCGCGCTCCAGCACCGCGAGGCCGTCGCCGCGATGGCGCTGCGCCTCGCCGCCGATATCGCCGCCCGCACCACGCGCCCCGCGCTCGGCGTCGCTCACCTCGAGCGCGCGCTGCGCCTGCTCGAGCGCGGCAAGGCCGGCCCCCTCGAGCTCGGCAAGACCCAGGTCCGGCTCGCCGAGCTGCTCGTCGAGCTCGGGCCCACCGAGCGCGTGCGCGCCCGGGCCACCGCCGAGGCCGCGCGTGCCAACTTGGTCACAGCCGGCGCCCCCGCCGCCGAGCAACTCGCCACGCTCGATGGCTTCCTGCGGCGGCGCGGCTGGCGCTGATCGCGTACGCTCGCGCGATGGCCCGCTACGAGCTGTTCGAAGGCGAGCAGACCAAGTTCTGGGAGATCGAGCAGACCGACGCGACGCTCACCACCACGTGGGGCACCGTCGGCGGCGAGCAGAAGTCGTTCCGCCGCACCTATCCATCGGCCGAGGCCGCCGCGCGGGACCACGACAAGCAGATCGCCGACAAGCTGCAGAAGCGCTACCTGCCCGCCGGCGCCGTCGCCGATGCCGCGCGCGCCGCCCGGGATCAGGCCGAGCTCGAGGCTCAGACGATCCGGCCGCGCAGCCGCCGCGAGCGCGCCGCGCGCGCCGAGGTCGGCCTCGGTGGCCTGTTCCGGCGCGAGGCCGCGCTGAAGCACCCGGCGCCGACGATCGAGCAGCAGGCCGCCGCCCACGGCGCGCGCCGGTTCGAGCGCGCCGATCAGTTCTGGACGATCTGGATCGCCGACGCCACCGTGCGCGTGTGGTCCGGCGCGGCCGGCGGCACCGGAGAGGTCGCCGAGGAATCGTTCGAGACCATCGCCGAGGCGCGCCGGGCCCGCGACGCGCAGATCGCCGCGCGTATCGCCGAGGGCTACGCCGAGGCGGGCCCGCGCCCCACCGTCGATGCCCGCAACGCCGAGCTCGAGCGCGCGATCCTCGCCGATCCGTACGATGCGAGCGCGTACGCCGTGTACGCGGACTGGCTCCAGGAGCAGGGCGATCCACGCGGTGAGTTGATCGCGCTCCAGCTCTCCGGTCAGCACGAAGCCGCGCGGGCGCTGCTCACCCGCCACGCCGACGCGCTGCTCGGCGATCTCGCCGATCACGCCGAGCTCCACGACGGCTCCCGCCGCCACGCCTTCACCTGGGAGGCCGGCTTCATTCGGTCCGTCCAGCTCTCGCACCACACCAGCGTGTCGGCGCTGCCCGATGGCCTGCGCGGCGTGCTCGCCGCCGTGCTCGCGCATCCGTCCGGGCGGTTCCTCGCCGAGATCTCGATCGGCATCGCCGGCGAAACGTTCGACAGCTCGCTCCAGGACCTGATCGATCTGCTGGTCGAGCGCGCGCCCCCCACGCTGCGCAAGCTGCACCTCGGCGACTTCGCGTACGGCAGCGACACCGAGATGTCGTGGTACTCCGTGGGCGATCTCGGCGCGTTGTGGTCCGCGGTCCCGCGGTTGACCACGCTGATCGTCCAGGGCGGCGACTTCCGCCTCGGCGCGATCGATCTGCCGGCGCTCGCGTCCGCGACGTTCCGGACCGGCGGCCTCAGCCGCGACAGCGCCCACGCGCTCGCGCGCGCCCACTGGCCGCAGCTCGAGCGGCTCGAGATCTGGTACGGCGACCCCGAGTACGGCGGCGACGCGACCGCCGACGACGTCGCCCCGCTGCTCGCGCGCACCGATCTGCCGCGGCTCCGCCACCTCGGCCTGCGCAACGCCGCGTTCACCGACGCGTTGTGCCCCCTGATCGTCGCGTCGCCCTTGGTGCGCCAGCTCCGCTCCCTCGATCTGTCGCTTGGCTGCCT
>JBQCJR010000713.1:0-3725 GCA_051952595.1 Kofleriaceae bacterium | reverse complement strand
CGACCTCGACCTTCTGGAACATGCCGTCGTCGCCGTCGAGCTTGCTGATCTTGCCGACCACCAGCCCCGGCGGGAACACCGAGCCGACGCCCGAGGTCACGACCTCGTCGCCGACCTGGACCCGCAGCTCGGGCTGGCGCGCGAGCTCGAGCGACGTGATCGTGCACGCGTACGAATCGGCGCGACCGAGCCCGACCAACCAGCCGCGCGCGCCGGTCCGCTTGATCACGACGTCGATCCGCGACCGGGGATCGCTGATCAGCATCACGTCGGCGTAGTCGCCGTAGACCTTGTCGATCTTGCCGACCGGGCCGGTGCCGGCGATCACCGGCATGTCCGGCTGGACCTCGCGATTGCCGCGATCGATGCGCAGCCGGACCACCCGGAACTGCGGCGATAGCGGCGCGCCGATCACCCGCGCGCCGACGCTATCGGCGGGCGTGCGCTGCTTGACCACGGCGAGCTCCTCGAGCGCCGCGACGTCGTAGGCGCGCCGGGTCATCTCGGCGAGCTCCTTGCGCAGCTTCTCGTTCTCGGCGCGCAGCTCGCGGTTCTCCGACTCGACGTCGACGAGCGCGACGTAGCGCGACCACAGCCCGCCGAGCCCCTCGACGATCCACGACACGCCCGCCTCGAGCGGCGCGGTGATCCGCAGGATCGCCTGATCGAACGCGGAGGGTTGACCGCGCCCGAGGCTCGCGCGGAGGACGAGCGCGGGGATCAGGATCAGGAGGCCGGTGAGCGTCCAATCGACCAGGCGGCGGCGCAGCGTCACGGCTGGCCGCCCTACCGCAGCGCGATCTCGCGAAGCAGCGACAGCTCGTCGAGAACCTTGCCGGTTCCGAGGACGACCGCGAGCTGCGGGTTCTCGCACACCATGACCGGCAGGCCGGTCTCCTCGCGGAGCAGCACGTCGAGGTTCTTGAGCTGCGCGCCACCGCCGGACAGCACCACGCCCTTGTCGACGATATCGGCCGACAGCTCGGGCGGCGTGCGCTCGAGCACCGAGCGCACCGCGTCCACGATCGCGTTGACCGGCTCCTGCAGCGCCTCGCGGATCTCGTCGGAGTTCACCATCAGCGTCTTCGGCACGCCGGCGACCAGGTCGCGGCCCTTGACCTCGACGGTGAGCGGCTCCTCGAGCGGGTACGCCGAGCCGATCTCCTTCTTGATGATCTCGGCGGTGCGCTCGCCGATCAGCAGGTTGTACTTGCGCTTGATGTACTGGACGATCGCCTCGTCCATCTTGTCGCCGGCGACCCGGATCGACTTCGAGAGCACGACGCCGGCCAGCGCGATCACCGCGACCTCGGTGGTGCCGCCGCCGATGTCGACGATCATGTTGCCGGTCGGCTCGGTGATCGGCAGCCCGCCGCCGATCGCCGCCGCCATCGGCTCCTCGATCAAGTAAACCTCGCGCGCCGCCGCGGCGAGCGCCGAGTCGCGCACCGCGCGCTTCTCGACCTCGGTGATCCCCGAAGGCACGCTGACGATCACGCGCGGCCGCACCAGGGTCCGCCGCTGGTGCGCCTTCTGGATGAAGTAGCGGAGCATCGCCTCGGTGACCTCGAAGTCGGCGATCACGCCGTCCTTCATCGGGCGGATCGCGACGATGTTGCCCGGCGTCCGGCCGAGCATCTCCTTGGCCTCCTTGCCGACGGCGAGCACCTTCTTGGGGCCCTGCGAGGCCGCCTGCACGGCGACCACGCTCGGCTCGTTCGCGACGATCCCTCGGCCCTTCACGAACGTGAGCGTGGTGGCCGTTCCGAGATCGATGGCCAGGTCGTTGGAAAACATTCCGTAGACCCAATCGAAGAGCATGATGTTGGTTCCTGGAGACGCGCCCTGGGTGGGTGCGATGGTGTTCGGCGGAGTTCGACGACGAAGCGCTCCCGGTACCACCCACTCGACCGGAGTCCGAAGAGCGGAGCGGAGTTATCACGCGTCCTTTCGTCGGCGCAAGACAATCTTGGGACGCTACGAATGTACCTCAGTAACGCGGACCGAGTCCATCTTAAGCCACCGTCCGACGCGGGCGGTCAAACGCCCTGCACGCTTGTACCGGGATCCCTCGGTGGCTAGGATGCGCCGCTCGATCTAGAACACCGGGCGGCTTTCCCATGCTTGAAACCATGCGCCATAGAGGCGCGTCCATCTTCATCTATCTGATCTTCGGCCTGCTCATTTTGATCTTCGTGATCAACTTCGCTCCGCAGGGCGGCCGTGGCGGTGGATGCAGCACCGGCTCGAACACGATCGTCGAGGTCGACGGTTCGAAGGCCTCCAAGGCGGCGTACCACGTCGCGTACTCGAACCCGTACAACCAGGGCCGCAGCCGCGACCGCGTGTACCGGGCGCTCGAGCTGGTCATCCGCCGCGAGCTGCTCGCCGATGCGGCGGACGCGCGCGGCATCCGCGTGACCCGCGAGCTGCTCGACGAGGAGATCAAGAAGGGCTTCTTCTTCATCGGCGGCTATCGCGTGCCGCTCGACGAGCAGATCTTCGACAAGCACGAGGACGGCTCGAAGATCTGGAACCTCGGCAAGTTCAAGCGCTGGGTCCAGATGCTCGACGTGTCGCAGAACAGCTACATCGACGAGCAGATGCGCTCGTACCAGGCGGCGCTGATGTCCGAGCTGCTGTCGAGCTCGGCGCGGGTCTCGCGCGACGAGGCGCTCCAGGACTATCTGTTCGAGCACAACACCGTGACGTACGACGTCGTGGCGTTCGAGCCCTCGGCGTACCGGGCGGCGATGCGGCTGACCGATGCGGACATCGCGCGGTTCCTCGCCGATCACGAGCAGGACGTGCAGGCCAAGTACAAGGCGGACGAGCGCACGTACAAGGGCGTCAAGCCGCAGCTCAAGCTGCGCGAGATCTTCATCGCGAAGGCGGAGCCCGCGGCGGCGAACCCGCCGGCCGAGCCCGGCAAGCCCGCCCCGGCGGCGGCCAAGCCCGAGCCCGCGGCCAAGCCGGTCGGCCTTCCGATCGAGGAGGCCAAGGCCAAGCTCGAGGCGGCGCGCACCGCGATCGAGGCGAAGAAGCAGACGTTCGCCGATGCGGCCAAGCAGCTCAACACCGACGAGGCGCTCAAGGCGAGCGGCGGCGAGCTCGGCTGGCGCAGCGTCGAGAACGCGCAGCTCGGTGACAAAGCGGTCAACGATGCGGTCAAGGCGCTCAAGCCCGGCGAGATGACGCCGGTCATCACCACGGATCGCGGCGCGTACGTCGTGCTCGCCGAGGACAAGCGCGAGGGAGATCTGTCCTACGATCAGGTCAAGCACGAGCTCGCCGCCGATCTCGCGCGCGAGGTGTGGAGCAAGGAGGCCGCCAAGCGCGATGCGCTCAAGGCGCTCGACGAGGCGCGCGCCGGCACCGGCAAGAACCTGGACCAGATGTTCGAGCGCGCGGCCGAGCAGCCGAGCGGCGACGGCGGGATCATGCAGCTGCTCAACGACCCGAGCATCCCCGAGGAGACCAAGCGGCAGATCATCGAGCAGATCCAGCGGAAGCAGGCGGCGGGCGGTCAGCAAGGCTCGATCGAGGTCGAGAGCCGCGACATCCCCGCGTCCTGGAAGGCGGACGAGACCACCGGCGCGGGCGCGACGGCGCCGGCCGCCGGTAGCGCCGCACCCGCTGCGGGTGGCGCCGATCCCGCGGCGGCTGCGGGCAGCGCCCCGGCCACCGCCACGACGACCGCCGCCCCGGCGCCGGCCGAGCTGACC
>JBQCJR010000712.1:0-13776 GCA_051952595.1 Kofleriaceae bacterium | reverse complement strand
TTCGCCATCTCCCGATTGATCGGGTGCGGAGGCATGGGCGAAGTCTGGGCAGCGACATCGAGCGACCTTCCCGGGCAGCAACTCGCGGTCAAGGTCATCTCTGCCGAGTTCGCTCACCATCGCACGGTCGTCGAGCGATTCTTTGCCGAGGCTCGCGCGGCGTCTGCGCTCGACGACCCGAACGTGATCCGGATCTTCGACACCGGCCGGCTCGACGATGGTCGTCCCGCGCTGATCATGGAGTACGTCGACGGCCCGTCACTGCAGGCGCTATGCGAGCAGAGGCCACGTCTGCCGATCGACACCATCGGCCAGATCTTGATCCAGGTCGCCTCCGCGTTGCGCTCCGCACACGCCAAGAACATCACCCACCGGGACATCAAGCCGTCGAACATTCTGATCGCGACGAAATGGGGGCGCGCAACCTTCGCGCTCCTCGTCGATTTCGGGATCGCGAAGCTGCATGACCCGACCCTCGCACCGCGCCCACTCACGCGAACCAAGACGTTCATCGGCACACCTGGCTTCGCGGCGCCGGAACAGATCCTCGGCAAACCCATCGACAGCAAGGCCGACATCTATGCGCTCGGCGTGGTGGGCTACTACGCGCTCACCGGCCGACTCCCCTACCGCGGGGATTCAGAGTTCGAGATGCTCGCGGCCCAGACCGACGGGGCTCCGTGCTCGCCACCTATCGAGCTGCGCCCCGACACACCTCGGGCGCTGAACGATGTCATCGTCGCGTCGCTTCGACGTGATCCGAAGCAGCGCCCGACGGCCGTCGAGTTCGCGAAGCAGGTCGCCGCCGGCATCCCGAATGGTCGTTCGTATCTCACTGCCCTTGCGCCCAACATCGCCGTGCACCGCGGCCCTTCGGCCGTGTTCGCGGCAACCCTGTCCAGCGACGTCCCCACCGCACTCTCCCAGCTCGGGGCGGCGAATGCATCCACCGCAGGGCAGCACCGCGCACGCCGCGCCCTGGTCGCCGTCGCGCTCATCGGCCCCGTGCTCGGTAGCCTTGCCACCATCGCCGCGTTCAAGCTCGACGGACCGGAACCGGATACCATCGAGCGGAGCGATGCAGCTGCGCACGTGGACGACGCGACCATGGCGGTCGCGCGCACCCCTGACGCGACGCTCGCCGACGCCGGCGTCTCGGAGACCATCGCCATCGACGCCGCTCCACTGGATGCAGGTTCCGCCGAGGTCCCACGCGATGCCCCGCCGAGTCGTCTGGACAAGGTTCCCGAGAAGGCCGTGCGCCCCAAGGGACGCTTGGTCGTTCACGTGTCGCCGTTCGCCGATGTCTACCTCGACGGACGTGCGATCGGGACCACCCCTATCGAGATCTCCGTCCCCGCTGGAAAGCACCGCGTGAGGTTGGTCAATGAGCCCCGCCACATGGAGGAGACGCTCACGATCACCATCGACCCCACCAAGCCCGTGACCATCGAGAAGACCTGGTGAGCCATGACGTCCAAGCTCCTACTCTGCGGAATCATCGCTTTCGCGACCACACTGATGCTCGAGACACGTGCAAACGCCGAAGGGGCCGTGCTGGTCTTCGGCAAGGTGTCTCCTCAGCAGCGCAAGCTCATCATCGATTCGGTGGTCGGCACCGCGATCGAAGATGGGTGGGCATTCCGGCGCAGTCCTGCCGACGTGGCGACCGACGTCGTGATCACCTGTCTGCGAGCGGACAAGCCGTGGCGCTGCGTCGCACCCTATCTCAAGGATCAGAGCGATCAACTCCTCGTCGTGCAGGTGGAGCTCGAACGTGCCGACACGGTCGTGACAATGCATGTCCTCAGCGCCGCCAGCGAGAACGAGTCAACAGCCAATCACTTCTGCAACGTCTGCGACGACACCGCCCTCCGCCGGGCCGTTGCGGATGTGTCGAAGCAACTGCTGCGCGATGCCGCCGAGCGGAGCGGCAGGACAGCGATCTCGATCAGATCGAAGCCCGAGAAGGCGTGGATCACCCTCGATGGCAAGCCCGCAGGGGTCACGAACACCCAACGAGCAACCTACCCCGGCGAGCACACGCTGATGTTGCGACAGCTCGGCTACGAGACGTCGACTCGAACGGTCAAGGTTGTCGAGGGCAAGACGCTCGAGGTCGAGGTGATCATGGTGCCAACAGGCGGCACCGCACCCGAGCCGCGGAGCCCCAAGCGTCCAGAGGATCGACCGCCTCGGCTCGCGTCGAACGTGCTGCTCGGTGCGGGTGCGATCGCCCTCATCGGCGGCGGCGTGCTGATCGCACTCGATGAAGATGTGACCCGCGCGGGCAAGCACGAGGAGCACTACTTCGATTCCGCGCCGCATGGAATCGCGGCCACCATCGTCGGCGCCGCCGCGATCGGCACGGGGATCTATCTACGCCTGCGCTCGCCGAAGGCGGCGAGCCAGAGCACGACATCGTCCACTTCGACTCCAGTTCTCGCGCCGCTCCCCGGCGGCGGTGTGCTTGGCTGGTGCGGGAGCTTTTGACATGAAGACAAGACATCTCATTGCGCCCTTCGCTCTGGTTGCGCTCGCGAGTTGCATCTACAAAGACGACCCGTACTACTGCCCCGGCGCGAACCCCAACAACAACTGCACCGAGATCGACGCCGGCACCGATGGCCCGAAGGCGTGCACGTCCAACTCCGATTGCGTGGCGCCGACGAGCGTGTGCGATCTCGAAGGATCGTCGACGTGCGTGCAATGCACGCCGTCCGAGGATGACGCTTGCCAGGGGAGCACGCCGGTCTGTGGCAGCGAGCGCTCGTGCCGCGGCTGCATCGCACACGACGAGTGCGCATCGAACGCGTGCTTGCCCGATGGGTCGTGCGCCGACGAGGCGAGCATCGCGTACGTCGACCCGAGCGGCACCGACAACGCGTCATGCACTCGATCCACGCGATGCACGAAGATCACGAAGGCGCTCGCGACCAACCGGCCGTTCGTGAAGCTCACCGGCGCCACGGACGAAGGCGGTACCGTCACCATCGACAGCCGGAACGTCACCTTGCTCGCCGACCCGGGCGCAAAGTTGGTGCGAACGGCCAACGGCATCGTTCTGGAGGTCAAGGGAACCAGCCAGGTGACGATCTACGATCTCGAGATCAGTGGTGGCTCCGGCCCTCAGGGCATTGGCATCTCGATGCCGGCCGGCAATACCGCAATGCTTGGACTCGCACGAACGAAGGTTATCGGGAACGCGGGCGGCGGCATCTCCGCGTCGGGCGGATCGCTCACGATCTCGCAGAGCACGTTCTCGGGAAACGCGGGCGGCGGCATCTCCGCGTCGGGTGGATCGCTCACGATCTCGCAGAGCACGATCTCGGGAAACGCGGGCGGCGGCATCTCCGTGACGGGGGCCGGTACGACGTTCAACATCACGAACAACTTCATCTACCGAAACGGCAACAACTCGAGCGCCGAGGCAGGTGGCGTCAACATCGGCCTGAGCTCGCCCGGAGCCAGCCGGCTCGAGTTCAATACGATCGTCGACAACCAAGCCACATCAGGGCCTCTGAACGCGGGCGGAGTCCGATGTTCGGCAACGAGCTTCGCCGCACCAAACAACATCATTGCGCGAAACCTCATCGGAGCCAGCACGACCGACATCAACGCACAGACCCTCGGGGCTTGCACCTATCCAACCTCGAAGGTCCAGAACAACATCACCGGTCTCGCCTTCGTGGCCGCGGATGCGGCGCCGTACAGCTACAGGCTCGGCGCGACGAGCACCGCGATCGACTTCGCCACCACGACATCGCCGATCGACGTCGATCACGAGGGCGACGACCGTCCTTGGGGCGCGGCGAAGGACAGCGGCGCCGACGAGTACGTTCCATGAATCATCGAGGCCTCGACATCAGAGCCGACGAAGTCCAGTGATGAAGCTCCGTTCTCGCCGGCTGGCTACCACTCTACTCGCGTCCGTGCTCCTGACTGCTCAGCACGCCGGCGCAGTTGTCGCGATCGAGTCCCACATCGGCGCACGCCCCGAGGCGATGTCCCGAACGATCGCCCCCCTCCTCGACGAGCTTCAGAGCCTCGGAATCGACGCCTCACCGAAGGCCGTGCACGCTCGGCTCGGAGATCGAGCAGCGCCGGAGCCAGGGATCCGGGATCCCATGCTGTCGATGGGCGCACTCATCGCGCGCATCGACGAGGGCAGCAAGCTACTCGCCAAGGGCGAGCACGCCGCTGCGGCACAGAAGTTCGAAGACGCGCTCGCGGATGGCTTCGCGAACGTCGCGCTTCTCGTGGAGCACCGCGCTCGCAGCCAGAGAGCGATCATGGATGCGCTCGTCGGGTTGGCGATGAGCCGCTACCGCTTGAAAGACAAGGTCGGCGCGGAAGCCGCCATGCTCGAGCTCGTGCGGACCTTTCCGGGGCAGGAGCTCAACATCCGGAATGGCTACGGGACCGAGCCGTTCCAACGCTATCAGGCGGCGAACAAGCGGCTGCACGAGCGAGGGCACGGGACGCTCATCGTCACGGTGAACGATCCGAGTGCGCTGATCTTCATCAACGAGTGGGACCGCCCCCAGAACGCGACGTTCGAGGCAGCCGTCCCCGCGGGTTCCTATCGCGTCCTCGTTCAAGAGCCCGGCACGTGTGGACAGCTCTACACGGTGCCTGTCGAACCCAACCAGACCGTGCAGATCCAGATCGACGCGAAGTACGATGCTGCCGTGACGGTCTCGGATAGCTGGGTGGGATTCTCGTTTCCCAGCATGCAGGCCGCCAGGGACCGCTTGGTCCCCTATGCCCGTCGCCTCATCGCATCGGAAGACAAGGCATTGATCGTCGTGTCTTTCACCGAATCCAATGGTCACCCGGCCGTGATGGGCTCGATCTACCGACTGGATACCGGAGCGCACCTTCGGAGCCATCTCGTCGTGCTCGATGGCGAGCGCGACGATGCCCGACTCCGCGCGCTCGCACACGTCATCCACGACCGCGGGGCAAGCACAGGTCTCATCGAGCAACACGCGATCGTGTCGCTCGCAGACCCGTTCGAGCCCCGTCGCACGAACGATCTTGTACCCAGCGCGCCGCACGAGCAGAGCCGCGCGAAATGGTGGCTGGTGGGCGGAACCGTCGCGGCAGCAACGCTCGGCGGGCTCCTCGTCTACTACGACAACCAGGCCAGCTGCGACAGCACGTGCCCGACCATCCATCCCACCGCGCCATACGGGTACGGGAGCCTCGCCCTCGCGGGGGCCTTCGCGCTGGGGGCCGGCTACTTGTTCTATCGGGATGCCGGCAGTCGCGCCTCGGTCTCCACGGCGGTCGGACTGGTACCAACGACCTCGGGCGTCTACGTGACCGCGACCGGCGCCTTCTAGCGTGAATACGGTGAGCGCGGCTACGGTGCATGTAACCTCGCCCGTCCCCGGAGGCCGGGAGGTTTCATTCGACAGCGGCCAGGGAAAGGCGCATTTGCGAGCATGCGTAGGAGGCGCTGATTCGCGAGGTAACATGCTCGACACCAAGCCACGTTCGATGACGATGGACCCACTCGCGTACGAGATCCGACGCCTCTCACGATGGCTGCTCTCTCGCGATGAGGCGGAGGCAGACGAGGCACGGCGAGGTCTCTACTTCGACGCGGAGGATCAAGGCGACCGAGTGCCGTCATCGACGCGACGCGGATCCGGCCCTGCGGAGCCTGGGGAACTTGCCGTCCGGCTGGCATCTTCGTTCGGCCTTCGTCGCGTCGACGTGGACCTCGCACTCGCGGTGCTCGCCGCCGAGCTCGACCACGAGTTCCGGCTGCTGCTCTACACCGTGACACCTCGGAGCGAGCTGGGCGTGCTCGCCGCCTTGCTGCCGCGTCTGGAAGATCGACTCGCCATGCTCGACGCGATCGGCCCGGACTCGCCTGTCGTGCAGCGTGGGCTGCTGAGGCGCACGGAGGAGGCCGGACTCGGCGTGCTGAGCGCGACGCGACGGTTTCGCGCGACGGTGTCCGGCCGGCCTCTGCTCTCGATGTTGCCCTCCTTCGCCGAGCGCGTCGAAGGCATGCAGGTAGATGTGCCGTGGGTGAGCCCGCCACCCGGCCTGCTGACCGCCATGCGTGGCGCGACCCGCGGAGTGATGTGCATCGTCGGCGGTCGTCCGGGAGTCGGCAAGACCAGCTGGGCACGACACGCCGCGTGCACGCTTGGAGGAGAGGCGCTTCACATCGACGCAGCCCAGGCCGCGCGCAGCGGTCTCGATATCAGCGTCGAGATCCGCGAGCTGATCGAAGATGCGGCCCTTGTCGGCGCGGCGGTCGTGCTCGACAACGCGGGCGAGCTACTCGAGGCCGACACGTGGCTCTCGTCGGCCCTCGAGGCAGTACTCGACACGACCAGCGCGCGGGTGTTCGTCGTGGTCGACGAGGCATCGCAGCTGCACGAGCGGATCGCCAGCAGAGCGCTCGGACACGTGACCATCGGTCCACCTGGACCGGCCGCGCGGCGCGACCTGTGGCGAAGCGCCCTCGCCGCGCCGCGCGGCCGCGACATCCTCGCCGAAGATCTGGTGTTGTCGCCGCGGCAGATCGCGAATGCGCTCGCGCTTGTCGAGGCCGGAGCAGCCCCCCGCGATGCAGTATTCGGGCAGCTCGCGAAGATGCACGACGTGACGCTTCCTGATCTCACGACCGCGGGGCTCGACTCGCTCAGCCTCCCCGAAGCAACGGAGCGCGATGTCGTCGAGCTGATCAGCGCGATCCTCGCGCGGAGCCTGAAGCGATCGCCGCTCGCAGCAGGCCGTGGCCGTACGCTGAGTGCGATCTTCAACGGCGACTCCGGGACAGACGCGTCCTACGCGTGCGACGTCATCGCGGCCGAGGTTGGCCTTCCGCTCTGGCGGGTCCCCGTCGCGAGCTTGCTCAGCGGGACCGAGGGCAACCTCGAGTGCGCGTTCGCCCGCGCGAGGGCACAGGGCGGGATCCTTCTCCTGGACGAAGCAGATGCGCTGTTCGGCAGCCCGGAAACGACCTCGATCTTTCGGCTCGTGGAGGGGTTCGCCGGAATCTTGTTCCTGACAACGCGTCTCGCGCAGCACTTCGATCCGGCACTCACGAGCCAGATCCTGTTCAAGATCCACTTCGACCCACCGCAACCGAGCGAGCGCGAACGGATCTGGCGCTCGGCTGTTCCGGGAGCTGACTTCGCCGACGACGTCGACCTTGCCCGGCTCGCCAGCACATTCGAGCTGAGCGGAGGCTCGATCCGAGCTGCCGCGCTGCGCGCTGCGTATCGCGCGGCTTGGGCCGACACCCAGATCACGATGGCCGATCTCGTGGAGTGTGCAGAGCGCGTCGCCACCAGGTGATCCGCATGGAGGTAGAGATGGCAGATAGAACGCAGCGTCAGATCGATGAATACGAGCTTGGACCGGTCGAGCACGTCCGCGACCTGGACCCAGATCCCCAGGTGGGAGCCTCGCGGGAGGCGAAGACGAAGGAGCGGATCCTCAATCCGAGCGAGGCCGGCTACTTCGAGATCGAGGGTGGCTCCGCCGCGGGTCTAGGCGCTCCGTTGCATCTTGGCCCGGAGCTCAAGAGGGACGGTGGGAATCTGATCGACGAGTACGAGGCTGCCTACAACGCGTATGCGATGCCGCTGAGATCGGCGCTCCGGGCGATGGGCCGCGTCAAGGACGTCTCGATGACGGGCGCACCGATGACGCCCGCCGAGCTGATGCAGCGGCCGGAGCTGGCCGCCCGCTTCCGCAGGCTGAGCCTCTCACAAGGCGACGCGCAGCAGGATCTCGCGTTCGACGCGTGGTCCACCGAGCAGACGAGGATGGACCTTCACATCCATCGCATCGGTGGCGGTCAACACGAGCTCGCGGCGGCTGTCGCGGACTTCCGGCGCGTCCAGATGCTGCTCGAGCAGCGCCGGGCCGAGGCGACGAAGGGCGCCAAGAGCGCCGAGATCAAGGAGATCGACGAAACAGCGGAGACGCTCGCAAGAGTCATCACGGTGTCGCTCGAGGGATGGCATGCGCTCGCGGAGATCGAGACGTCGATCGATCGGGGAATGTCCCTCGCCCCCCAGGCGCAAGGCGCCAGCGCGCAGGGCCTCCCCACGGGCGGCATCAACTGGCAGCACGGAACCGTGGATGACCCCACCGGGGCGAGTCAGCCGACCCAGAGCAAGACGCAGAGGGCCGCGGGGGCGCTGCAGAGCATGGCATCGGTGGGCGGCGTTGCGGCGACTCTCGTCAAGAACGCCAGAGCGCAGATCGCGAAGGCGGGGAAGTTCGAGCTGAGCCTCAAGGACGTCCTCGTCGTGATCGGCAAGGACGCCGAGAAGTACCGCGGGCTGCGGCGTGACATGGCCGTGCTCGATGCAAAGATCCAGAAGCTCGACCTTCATCAAGAGGTCGAGCTGGTGCGTAGCGCCGCCGAGCGGCTCACCGGTTTCTCGATGGAGCTCATCGGCAGGCGCCTCGAGATCCAGGCGGATCGGGTCGCCTCCCGCAAAGGGGCGCGCACCTTCGCCAAGACTATGGGCGCCGGGGAGGACGGCATTGCCACCATGTACGCGGCCGAGGCCTATCAGGAGCTGGCGGCGTTCGGCCAGGTCGCCGCGGAACAGCGCAAGGAGATGGTCGATCCGCTGTGGGGACGCGTGCACGGCTACCTGCACGGTAACGACAAACATCGCTACCTCGCGATCGGCGCGGCCGAGGACGCGGTCGCACTCGACACGAACCTGCGCGCCGTCAAGGAGCAGCGATCCTACTTCGACCGGGAGCTCCCCAGGTGGCAACAGCTCGCCGGTCAGTGGGGCGTCTTCCTCGCCTCCCGTACCCACTCGTCGCTGATCACCGAGAGCAACGAAGCGGACCGTGCGTCGGAGGCGCCATGAGGAGCCCGCGATCTCGGCGCTGTGGTCTCGCTGTGCTGCGGCATGGCGCCGTCGCGCTCGCGCTCGTGAGCTGCCAGAAGGAGAAGGTGGACGTCGACGCGATCAACGCGCTCGTGGCACCGAAGCACACAGCCAAGCTGAAGTTCGTGCAGCGGGACATTCGATCCGGGTACCCTCGTGCGCTCCCATATACGCTCGCGGCCCCACAGGGATGGAAGACTGGCGGGGTGGGCGCCATCAGGCCTCCAGACGTGTTGCTCTACGGCGATTCGTCGATCTGGGTCCGATCGAGCTGCGATGGTGAATCACCGTGCGTGCGCGAGAACTGGAACAAGCTCATCGATGCCGAGCTCGACTCGCGCTTCGTCGAGATCGTACGAGACGAGCGGTCGCCGAATCGGCGCATTGTCGAGGGGCGCACTACGTTGCTTCGCCAGGACCACAGGTTTCTCGACGTCCACTGGTGGGACGACAACTCAACCGAGTACTTCACGTGCACCGCGCGCCTCGCACCCGAGGTCGTGGACTCGGCGACAGCCTTCGAGAAGGCGTGTCAGTCCGTCATCGTCCATCCGCACTGACCTGCGCGCGCTACTCGCCCACCGAGACGTAGCGGTTCTCGGGGTTGCCCTCGTCGTCGCGCTGCCGCCCGAAGTGGACCGCGAGCTTGGTCGACTTCAGCAGCTTCTGGGCGTCGCGATCGAGGTAGTTCTCGCCGAGGTCGATCTGCTTCAGGTGCGCGAACGCGTTCTGGTAGCGGTACAGCGCGCGCGCGCCGTCCTCGGCCATCACGCCGAGCGAGAGGTCGAGCGACTCCAGCTGCGGCAGGATCTTCGAGCCGGCGAGCGGCGCGATCACCGCGTCGGTGTACTCGAGGTTGGTGAGCCCGAGGTGGCGCAGCCGCGGCAGGCCAACGCCGTCGAGGATCGGCTGGAGATCCTTGAGCTGCGCGGTGCCGCCGTAGCGCTCGGTGCCGACCTGGATCGACAGCTCGCGCAGGCTGGGCCACCGCGCGCCCGCGATCGCGCGGGCGGACTTGGGGTCGAGCCCGCCGGTCTCGATATCGAACCGCTCGAGGTGCGGCAGGACGATCGAGCCGAGCTTCATGTCGCCGGAGCGGAGCTTGAGCCGGCGCAGGTTCGGCACCGCGGCGTACACCGGCTCGAGGTTGCCGAGGGAGCTCCAGCTGACCTCGGTCTCCTCCGGGTCGAAGTCGCCCAGGAACAGCGAGCGCAGCGCCGGCAGGTAGCGCTTGCCGATCAGCTTGGCGATCCCGCCGTAGTCGTTGTCCGAGAACGTGACGATGCCGACCGTCAGCGCGCGCAGGAACCGCGCGCTGGGCTCGTCGAGCAGGGTCTCGACCAGCTTCTCGATCTTCTTCTCCTGCTCGTCATCGTCATCGTCATCGTCGTATTGCTCGTACGAGTTGGCCACCCGGGCGGCGTCGATGAAGCCGGCGCGCCAGGTCAGCTTCGCGAGATCCTGGAACGGTGCGAGCTTGCCGAGCAGCCGATCGCGGTGCGTCTTGAACAGCGCCTTCTCGGCGGCGCGCAGCGGCTTGTCCTTGGGTGCGCCGGCCAGCTTGAGCTGGATCGCCGCGAGCTCGCCGCGTGGATCGCCCTGGCCCTGGAGCCAGTCGGCGTAGACCTCGATCGCGCCGGTGTCGTCGCCGGCCTCTTCCTCGACCATACGCGCGAGCTTGGGCTCGGCGTCCGCGGGGCGCGCCGCGCGCTGCTTGGCCGACGCCGCGTCGCTCGCCGCCACCGCCTCGCGCAGCAGCCGGGCGTGTTGCTTCTCGCGCTCCGCCGCGGGCGTCGCGGCGCGCGGCACGAGATCTCGATCGACCGTCGGAGGGGGCGGCGCAAACTCGTCGGTCGCGCCGCGCCAGAACGGGTCCTTGGACGACGCGAGCCGGAACAGCGAGCCGTCCGCGCCGCCGAAGATCGCGCCATCGCCCCAGCTGCAGATCGTCCACTGGGTATCCCATGCGTCGGACTCGAGCTCCTTGAACTTCTTGCCCTCGTCGACCGAGATCAGCACGGTCCCGCCGCCGCCGACCACGATCAGCGCG
The DNA here is from genome assembly GCA_051952595.1 of Kofleriaceae bacterium. Taxonomy (GTDB): domain Bacteria; phylum Myxococcota_A; class Polyangia; order Haliangiales; family Haliangiaceae; genus JABFXX01. Next base: position 2,835 of record JBQCJR010000712.1, on the reverse strand, counting down.
CCCGCGACCCACGCGCAGGCCTCGAGATCGTACTTCGTGCCGGTGCGAACGGGTTTCCACGTCGCGCCGCGATCGACCGACCGGTAGGCGATGCCGCCGTCGCCGATCACCACCAGCGCGCCCGACGGCGTCTCGGTGATCTGGGTCAACACGTCGATCTTCTGGAAGCCCTTGAACGCGCGGAACTTCTTACCGTCCCACGCGCCGCCACCACCGGCGCCGATCGCGACCAGCTTGCCGTCGAGCTCGCGGAACGACAGCACCTTGCCCTTGAGCGAGAACGGCGCGGCCTTCCAGCCGCGATCCGGCCGCGCCGACCAGTACACCACGCCCTGGCCGTCGCCGAGCCACCAGGTCCCGTCGCTCGCGCGATAGAGCGCCAGCAGGTACCCCGAGGTCGGCGCCTTGAAATGCTTCCAGGTCGCGCCGGCGTCGCTGGTGACCGCGATGCCATGGCCGGCGGCGTAGAACGCGCCGTCGATCGCCTCGAGCACGTAGCAGGTGCCCGGCGAGGTGCGGCGGTGAACCGCCTTGCCGTCGCTCGACGCGAAGCACTGTTCGCCGACCGACAGCAGGGTGCGGCCGATCATCGCGAGCCGGCCGACCCGCCCGCTGGCGCCGCGCAGCGCCGTGATGGTCAGCTCGCCCGGCGCGATCTTGCCGCTGCCGAACCGACCCGGCGCGGCCGCGGGCCCGGTCGAGCTCGGCGCGGCAGGCGCGGCCTTCGAGGCCCCCTTCGTCGCGGCCTTCGTCGCGGCCTTCGTCGCGACCTTCGCGGCGATCGTCTTGCCGCGGCCGCCGCCGACCTCTTGGTAGCCCTTGCGCGTCTTCTCGGCGATCAGCTTGTCGCGCGCCGCGTTCGCCGCCGCCGCGCTCGCGCACGTCTGCTGCTTCGAGCTGCCGTCGCTGCCGATCCGGCCCCATCGCGTGGTCACCACCACGCCGGTCACTCCGATCTCCCAGAACTTGTTCGACGACCCCTCGCTGTACTCGAAGCGTTTCATGACCCGCGAGCGTGCCACACCTGCGCATCCGACCGAGTAGACTCGCCGCCATGAATCGCGAGTTCGCGTTCCCGGACACGCGCGCCAAGTACGCGCCCGATCGCATCGTCGACCTCCAGCACGTCGCGCTCGTGCTCGACGTCGATCCCCGCCAGCGCACCGTCGAGGGCACCGCGACCCTGCGCGGCTCGGTGGTCGCGCCGGGCACCCGCGCGATCGAGCTCGACGCGGTGGAGCTCCACATCGAGCGGGTCGCGCTCGGTCCGCGCGGGGCGCCGGTCGCGTTCCGCCACGATGGCAAGAAGCTGCGGATCGAGCTGCCCGAGCCGCTCGACGCCGGCGCCGAGCTGGTGCTCGACATCCACTACCGCGGCGCGCCGCGGCGCGGGCTCTACTTCATCTCTCCGGACGAGGGCTACCCGAGCAAGCCGGTCCAGGTGTGGACCCAGGGCCAGGACGAGGACTCGCGCTACTGGTTCCCGTGCCTCGACACGCCGAACCAGAAGGCGACCTCCGAGGTCACCGTGACCGTGCCGGCGCACCTGTTCGCGCTGTCGAACGGCGTGCTGGTCAGCGACCGCACCGACGGGCCGCGCCGCACCCTGCACTGGCGGCTCGACGTGCCGCACTCGTGCTACCTGGTCACCCTCGCGATCGGCGACTTCGCCGCGATCGAGACCCGGTGGCGCGACGTGCCGGTGGTGTACTACGTCGAGCGCGGGCGCGAGGCCGCGGCCGAGCGCACCCTCGCGCGCACGCCCGAGATGCTCGAGCTGTTCTCGCGGCTGTTCGGCGTGCCGTACCCGTACCCGCGCTACTCCCAGGTGTTCGTCGCCGACTTCATCTTCGGCGGCATGGAGAACACCAGCGCGACCACGCTGACCGATGGCGTGCTGATCGACGAGCGCGCCGCGCTCGACTACGACATCGACGCGCTGGTCGCGCACGAGCTGGCGCACCAGTGGTTCGGAGATCTGGTCACCTGCCGCGACTGGGGCGAGGGCTGGCTCAACGAGGGCTTCGCGACCTACTCCGAGTACATCTGGCGCGAGCACCACGAGGGCCGCGACGCCGCGGATCTCGAGCTCGCCGAGTGGGCCGACATGTACTTCGGCGAGGACTCCGGGCGCTATCGCCGCACGATCGCGACCAAGCTCTACGACGAGCCGATCGACATCTTCGATCACCACCTCTACGAGAAGGGCGGGCGCGTGCTGCACATGCTGCGCGCCCTGCTCGGCGACGCGGCGTTCTGGCACACCCTCGGCTACTACCTCGGCAAGCACCGCCACGGCGTGGTGGAGTCGCGCGATCTCGCGCGCGCCGTCGAGGAGGCGACCGGCAAGAACGTCGACTGGTTCTTCAGCCAGTGGGTGATCGACGGCGCCGGCCACCCCGAGCTCGACATCGGGATGCGGTGGGACCCCGACGAGCAGCTCGCGGTCGTGACCGTCGAGCAGCGCCAGAAGCTCGACGCGCGCACCCCGCTGTTCCGGATCCCGACCAAGGTCCGGTTCCGGATCGGTGAGCGCGATGTGGACCTGCCGATCGAGATCACCGAGCAGCGCCACGCGTTCCACCTCCGGCTCGACGGCGAGCCGAGCCAGATGCTCTTCGATCCCGGCCGGGTGCTGCTCGGTGGGCTCAAGATCGAGAAGCCCGAGCCGGTGTGGATCGCCGAGCTCGCCGGGGCCACGCTCGCGATCGATCGCGCGGCCGCGGCGCAGGTGCTCGCGCGGCGCGGCGGGCCGGCGGCCGAGCGCGCGCTCGCCGGGGCGCTCGAGCGAGATCCGTACTGGGCGGTGCGCGCCGCCGCGGCGCTCGGGCTCGG
>JBQCJR010000711.1:0-12220 GCA_051952595.1 Kofleriaceae bacterium | reverse complement strand
GTCGCGACCTGCAGGAACTCCTCGGTGGTCAGCTCGGGCGCGCGGATGTCGTAGCGGTGCTCGAGGTAGCGCCGCACGATCGCCGAGAGCTCGACGAACCAGCCGTCGGCGGTCGCCTCGTCCGGGGCGCCGCGGGTCTCGAGCGCGCGCAGCTGCGCCACCGCGTCGTCGTACGCCGAGCGCTGCTTCTCGCGCCTGCGGCGCGCCCTCATCGCGCGCAGCGCCAGGATCGATCCGGAGCCGATCACCAGCACGACGCTCGCGATCCCGAGCACGAGCAGCGGCGACGTGCCGCCGACCTCGGGATCGAGCTCGCCCATCGCCGGCTTCAGCGGCGCGTCGACCGCGGCGGTCGCGACCGGCGCGATCTCGAGCGGGACCTCGTCGGTGAGCAGCTCCTGGGGCTTGGACCGAGCGTCGGAGCCCGCGCCGGCCCCCGCGCGCGCGTCGAGGATCTCGAGCCGGAGCGGCGGCACGCGGTGGCGGCCGCTCGTCTGCGCCTCGAGCGTGTAGGTCTGCTCGTGGAGCTGGCCGCCTCCCGGCTTGTGCTGGGTGTCGCGGGTGAACCCGATGACCTTGAACCGGCCGAGCCGCTGGTCGCCGGCCTCCTGGAACGGCGCGTCGATCGAGATGCCCGCGGGCGCCTCGACCTCGAGCCGCACGTAGATCGATTCGCCGAGCGACGGCTTGGCCGGCCACACCCGGACCGTCGCCTTGACCGGCCCGTGCTCGGTGGTCTTGGCGATCGCGTCCTTCGCGGGCTCGATCGCGGCGGACTCGGCCGGATCGACCGGCTCTTCGCCGCCGCCACACGCGGCGATCATCAGCAGCACCCACAGCGCGCGCTTCATCGGCGCAACCTCCGCTCGCGCTCGCGGAAGAACCGCAGCAGCGGATCCACCATCGAGCCCGACGCATCGAACACCACGAGATCCATGCCGGTCGCGCGCAGCTGATCGCGCAGCTGGTCGCGCCGCGTCGCGGCCCGCGTGGCGAGCTCGGCGCGGAACGCCTTCGACCGGGTATCGACGAGCCGCGTGGTGCCGGACTCGGCGTCCTCGAGGGTGACCAGCCCGGCGGGCGGCATCTCGGCCTCGCGCGGGTCGGTGATCAGCGCGGCGACCACGTCGTGCTTGCGGTTGGCGTGGCGCAGCACCTGGAGGTAGCCGTCGTCGAGGAAGTCGCTGATCAGGAACAGCACCGAGCGGCGCGGCAGCACCTGGCGGCAGAACTCGAGCGCCGCCGCGATGCTGGTCGAGCTGCGCGCCGGGGCGCGCGCGGTCGCCGACTCGAGCTTGGCCCACCACTTCCGCACGAACCGCGGCAGCTCGAGCAGCGGGCGACGGGCGCGCACGCCGGCCGGATCGGCCTCGCCGCGCGACAGCACCTCGCGGACCACGCGCAGCGCGTGCTTGCCGCCCTTGCGCGGCGGGATGTAGAGGTCCGGCCCGCCGTGGAACAGCAGCAGGCCGACCTTGTCGCCGTTCTCGACCGCGCTCATCGCGAGCAGCGCCGAGAGCTCGACCGCGGCCTCGAGCTTGCTGCGCCGGCCGCTGCCGAAGTCCTGCGACGCGCTGACGTCGACCAGCAGCATCACGGTGAGCTCGCGCTCCTCGACGAACCGCTTGACGTGTGGCTCGCCGGTGCGCGCCGTGACGTTCCAATCGATCGAGCGGACGTCGTCGCCCGGCACGTACGGCCGGACCTCGTCGAACTCCATCCCGCGGCCCTTGAACACGGACAGGTACGCCCCGGCCATCACGTCGGAGACGTGGCGCCCGGTGACGAACTGGATCCGCTTGACGGCTTGAGCGATCTCGGCTGGCAGCACGACAACCTCAGCGCGGGTTCACGGGACCGGCACGTTCTCGAGGATCTGGGCGATCACGTGATCCGTGGTCTTGCCCTGGGCCTCGGCCTCGTAGCTGACCAGGATGCGGTGGCGCAGCACGTCGTGGGCGATCGTCTTCACGTCGTGGGGCGAGATGTAGCTGCGGCCGGACAACACGGCCTGCGCCTTGGCCACCTTGATCAGCGAGATCGACGCGCGCACCGAGGCGCCGTTGTCGATCAGCGTGGCCAGCTGCGGCAGGTTCGAGCCCTTGGGATCGCGGGTCGCCGCCACCAGGTCGACCGCGTAGCGCTTGACCTTGTCGTCGACGAACACCTGGCGCACGACGTCGCGCGCCGCGAGGATCTCGTCGGTGGTCATCACCTTGCTGGCGGTGGGCTCGCCGCCCGAGCCGGCCATCCGGTCGATGATCCGGACCTCGTCCTCGCGCGTGGGGTAGCCGACCCGGATCTTCAGCATGAACCGGTCGAGCTGCGCCTCGGGCAGGGGGTAGGTGCCCTCCTGCTCGATCGGGTTCTGGGTCGCGAGCACCAGGAACGGCTCGGCGAGCTTGAACGTCTGGTCGCCGAGCGTGACCTGCTTCTCCTGCATCGCCTCGAGCAGCGCGGACTGGACCTTGGCCGGCGCGCGGTTGATCTCGTCGGCGAGCACGAAGTTGCCGAACACCGGGCCCTTCTTGACGGTGTACGACCCCTCGCGCGGGTTGTAGATCTGGGTGCCGATCACGTCGCCCGGCAGCATGTCGGGCGTGAACTGGATCCGAGAGAACGTGCCGTCGATCGCGTCGGCGAGGGTGCGGATCACCAGCGTCTTGGCGAGCCCGGGCACGCCCTCGAGCAGCACGTGGCCGCCGGCGAGCAGGCCGAGCATCAACCGGTGCAGCATGTCGTCCTGGCCGACGAGGACCTTTCCGACCTCGGCCTTGAGCGAGCTGAACCGTCCCTGGAGCTTGGTGGCGTCTTCGGTGAGCTTGTCGGACATATGGATGGGTCCCGGGTCGGGGAGCAAACCGCCCCGATGGGCGGCGTGTCAACCGGCCGGGATCTCCGGTCATTCCCCGCGGCGTCGACCGGCTGCGACATCATGGGACCCGCCGCATGCGGCGTCGCGGGGCAGCTGGTTCCATCCGTGTTTTCAGTTACTTGCGAGTGGCTCGGCGTGGCACGGAGTTTGGTCATGGGTCCGAGCCATGAGTTCTTCGACGTCCAAGCTCGCCGCCCTCGCTGCTCTTCCACTCGTCGCGTGCGCCACCGGTGGCGTGAGGGCCGGCATGGGCCTCGAGCCCGGTGCCGCTCCGAGCGCTCGGATCCAGTTCGAGGCGCGCGCCTCGTCCGGCACCACCGCGCGGCTGCCCGCGCTGATCGATCCGCAGCTCCCGAGCGTCGATCGGATCGCGCATCAGGTGCGCGCGCGCCTCGGCGACACCGCGACCGCCTCGGTCGAGCTGTGTGTGTCCGCGGCCGGAAAGGTCAGCAAGGTCGAGCTCGTCCGCGGGGCCGACTACGGTCGGTTCAACCGCGCGCTGCTCCGCGATGTCGAGCAGTGGCGGTTCGCGGCGATGCCCGGCCCGTCGACGCTGCAGGCGTGCGACACCGCGACGATCTCGTACGTGCCACATCGCTGATCGCACGCGTCACCTGCGACGCTGAACAAGATTGCGACTGTCGCACCGTGGGTCGCGCTTGACCTCGTCGAGCGGCTACGCGAGAGTCGGCCGCGAAACGAGAGTACGACCCATGAGCATCACCATCCGCTACACCTGTCCGCCGGCAATTGCGTTTGCCGATCGTGACCAGGCCCGCGGTGGGCGAGGCTCGAAGCGCTGAATCGAGCGATCCACTCTCCGCCGCGGGCTCCAGCGAACCTGGAGCCCTTCGTGTTTTCGGCCACACGCAAGCGGGCTCCCGAAGCATCTGTCTCCTGCTTCCGAGGCTCTCATGTCTCTGTCTTCAGAGCTCCCCAGTCCTAGTTCCATATCGTGGACCGACCGCCCAGGTCGCGAGCTGTTGCGGCTCGCCTGGCCGATCACGGTCTCGATGCTGTCGTTCTCGACGATGACCCTCGCGTCGACGGCGTTCGTCGCGCACATCGGCGCGGACGAGCTCGCCGGCGTCGGGCTCGCCGGCGTCGTCGGCTTCGGTCTCGTGTGTTTCGGGATCGGCCTGTTGCGCGGCGCCAAGACGCTGGTGTCTCAGGCGGTCGGCGCCAATCGCCACGATCGCATCCCCGAGCTGGTCGGCGCGGCGCTCGGCCTCGCGGTCGTGCTCGGCTTGCTCGCGCTGGTCGCGGGCCAGGTGGTGTCGCCGTTCCTGACCTCGCTCGCGAAGTCGCCGCGCGCCGGCGCGTTCGCGGCCGAGTACCTCGCGATCCGATCGCTCGGTGCGCCGCTGATCCTGCTCTACGCCGCGCTCCGCGAGGCCAGCTACGGCGAGGGCAACACCCGCGCGCCGATGCGCGCCTCGCTCGCCGGCAACGCGGTCAACGTCGCGCTCGACGCGATCCTGATCCTCGGCCTCGGCTGGGGCGTCACCGGCGCCGCGGTCGCGACGATCTTCGGCAACCTCACCGAGCTGTCGATGCTCGCCTGGCCGATGCGCGCGCGGCTGCGCCGCGTGGCGTGGCGGATCGAGGCGGTGCGCGCGGTGTGGGCGCAGGGCGTGCCGAACGGCATCCAGTTCGCGATGGAGGTCGGCTCGTTCCTGATCCTGACCGTGCTGGTCGCGCGGATGAGCGCGGTCGATGGCGCCGCGCACCACATGGTGCTCCAGCTGGTCAACGTGTCGTTCCTGCCGGCGCACGCGCTGGCCGAGGCGACCGCGGTGCTGGTCGGCCACGCGGTCGGCTCGGGCAGGGACGAGCTGGTGCCGCGGGTCGCGCGGCGCGCGCTCGTGCTCGGCGCCGGCTACTCGACGATCTGTCTCGTCGGCTATCTATCGATCGGCTGGTTGGTCGTCCAGGGGCTCGCGTCCGGCAATGCCGCGCTCGCGGATCGCGCGATCTCGCTGCTCCACGTCAGCTTCGCGTTCCTGGTCGCCGACGCGGCGAACGTGATCGCGCGCGGCGTGCTGCGCGGCGCGAGCGACGTTCGCTACGCCGCGGTGGTCGGGATCGCGACCGCGTGGTTCACCACGCCGCCGCTCACCTGGCTGCTCGGCATGCACTGGGGGCTCGGCGTGGTCGGTGGCTGGATCGGCCTGGCGCTCGAGATCTTCGTCGGCGCGAGCCTGTACTGGAACCGCGTCTATCGCGGCGGCTGGCGACCGGCTGCCGCGGCGGCGCGGCGCGCGATCGCGGGGACCGCGGTGTAGACCCTCCGAGGGCGCGTCAGTTGGGGCTTGCGGGGCCTGGAGCCAGTTACTCCTTGATCTCGTAAGCCAGCCGCCAGAGTATTCTTTGGATGAAGCGCGCGCTGGCGATGGCCGTTCTGGCGGGTTGTGCAAGCGGGTCCAGCCCGGGTGCGCAGACCGACGCGCCGCCCGGCGTCGATGGTCCGATGCGCGACGCTCCGGACCCCGATGCGCCTCCCGACGCGCCGCCCGATGCGCCGCCGGATGCGTGCGTGCCGACGGTCTCCCAGCTGCTGGTCAATCCGACGTTCGATGTCACGCCGGCCGGCACCGGCTGGCAGCAGACCGTGATCGACGCGGCGTACCCGCCGATCACCGGCGACGATGGCACCGTCGCGCCGATCTTCGAGCACTCGCCGCCGTTCAAGGTGTGGCTGGGCGGGTTCGTCTCGGTCACCGGCAGCGTGACGGACATGGTGACCCAGGACGTCGCGATCCCGCCGAACACCACGCAGCTGGTGCTGACCGGCCAGTACGACGCGCGGACCGCCGAGAGCTCGACGACGACCGCGTACGACACCGCGTCGCTGTCGGTGACCGACACGAGCGCCGCGCCGATCGCGACGATCCTGTCGCTGAGCAACCTGACCACGCGCACCGGCTGGACGCCGATCAACTACACGTTCACCCAGAACCTGTCCGGCCAGACGATCCGGCTGCGCATGACCTCGAGCAACGACTTCTCGAACGTGTCGAACTTCTACTTCGACACGTTCGCGCTGATGGCGACCCACGGCTGCCCGTGATCGCCGGCTCCTGCCGGGAGTCGCCTGCTATGCTCGACCCCATGGGCCTTCGATCCATGGTGTGCGCGGCGATCGCCGCGGGAGCGCTGTTCACCGCCGGCCCGGCCGCGGCGGATCCGTCGCGCGCGTGGGCGGCCGCCAAGCAGCACCTGCCGGCGGCGACCCGCGTCGTGATCGGCGTCGACATGACCGCGGTGGCGAAGTCGGCGCTGTTCACCCAGCTGATGCCGCGCGCGCTCGGCGAGAGCGAGGAGCTGCGCCTGGGCTTCGAGCTGCTCGAGTCGACCTGCAAGATCGATCCGCGGACCGCGGTGCACGGCGCGGTGATCGGCACCGACGCCGAGCAGAGCCACGGCGCGGTGTTCCTCGCGCTGTCGGGCGTCGATCAGCAGAAGCTGGTCGATTGCCTGGGGGCGATCGCGCGCGCGAACGGCGCCAAGGAGGTGGTCGCCACGCCGAAGAAGCTCGGCCCGATCACCGAGATCACCTTCGGGCCGGAGCGGGCGTACGTGCGCTGGATCAGCAGCGACGTGCTCGCGCTCTCGCTCGACGTGCGCGACAAGGCCCAGCTCGAGCAGTGGACCGGCCAGAAGGGCGCGCTCGCCCGCACCGCGGTCGGCAAGCTGCTCGGCGGGGTGGATACTCGCGCGGCGCTGTGGGGCGCCAGCTCGGTGCCCAAGGAGCTCGAAGGCATCCAGATGAAGCGCGGCTATGGCTCGTTCAAGGTGGGCAGCGGCACGCTCACCAGCGACCTGCACGTCGGGCTCGGCAGCGCCGATGCCGCGACCGAGGCGGTCACCAAGGCCAACGAGCAGCTCGCGCAGGTGCTCTCGAGCCCGCTGCCGCCCAACATCAAGTCGATGCTCCAGTCGGTCAAGGTCACGTCCGCCGGGGCCGACGTCTCGATCCGCGCCACGGTCCCCGAGAAGGACCTGCTCGCCGTGCTCTCGGCGCTGCTCTAGGTTGCGCTGGGCAGGCTAGGCGCCGCCGTCGCCGATCGCGGCGGGCAGCGGCGGCAGCTCGTTGATCGCCGGCAGCAGCACGATCTCGATCCGGCGGTTGCGGGCGTGGGAGGCGGCCGACGAGTTGGCGACCAGCTCGTCGTACTCGCCGGCGCCGGCCGGGATCAGGTTCTTCTTGTTCATCCCGCCCTGGGCGAGGATCCGGGTCACGGTCAGCGCGCGCGCCGTGGACAGCTCCCAGTTGTCCTTGTAGACGCTGTTCTTGAGCGGGACGTTGTCGGTGTGACCGATCACGAGGAACCGGCGATCCGGGAACCGCTTGAGGTTGAACGCGACCTCGAGCACCTTGAGCTTGCCTTCCTCGGAGAGCTCGGCGACGCCCGAAGGGAACAGCACCTCGGCGGGCAGGCTGAGCACCAGGCTGCCGCGGCGCGACACCACCTTGAGCGCGCCGGTGTCGATCATCTTGGCGAACTGCTTCTGGATGTCCTCGATCGCGGCCATCCGCTTGTCGGCCGCCTCCTTCTGGGCGCGCAGCGCGACGAGCTCCTCCTTCGAGGCGCTCAGGTTGGTCGAGCTCTGGGTGAGCTGCTGCTCGAGCTCGCCTGTCTTCGAGGTCTGGCTGGCGAGCGAGGCCTTGCAGCTGGTCGCGTCCTGGGTCGCGGTCGTGAGGTTCGCCTGCGCCTTTTCGAGCGCGTCCGTGCAGGTCTTGCTCGCTTTTTCCTCGGTCGCGGCTTTGCCGCGGAAGTGCCACGTGAAGTAGCCACCGGCGCCTGCGGCGGCGGTCACGAGCAGCGCATAGAGCCACAGTCGCCAGGGGAACCGTCGGATCTTCGGCGGCTTGCCGGGGGGACCGATCAGCTCGCCGGTGTCGTCGCGTTTGGCCATGGGGTTGCCTCCGCCGGCGACGATACCGCCGAGCCAGGTGTGGCGTAGAGGACCGCCGTGGGCCGATGTGGGTGGACCGGATCCGGCCGGTCCTCCGGTCGGCCTGCTGGCGCTCAGCCGTCGAGCAGGCGGCGCGCGGCGGTGATCGCCTCGTCGGAGCCGGCGAGCGCGAGCACGTCGCCTTGCTGGAGCGGCTCGGTCGGCGAGGGCGTGGCCACGCCGTGGGCGCCGCGCGCGATCGCGAGCACGGTCGCGCCGGTCTTCGCGCGCAGATCGAGCTGCGCGAGCGAGCTGCCGATCGCGGCCGACGTCGGGCCGAGGGTGTGCGAGGTGGTGCCGCCGAAGCCGGGCAGCAAGGTCTCCACCTGCGACAGTGCCGGCGCGCCGGGCTGCGGATGCGAGAGCAGCTCGAGGATCAGCTCGCTGCCGGCGCGCACGTGGCCATCGAAGTCGGCGATCGAGCGGCGCAGCACCAGGATCACGACCAGCGCGACGAACGCGACCAGCACCAGGCTGCCCGGCACGAACGGCTGGATCGCGGCGACCATCGGCACCGCGATCGCGAGCGACATCGCGAGCTCGAACGTGACCATCAGCGCGCGGCGGGGCGCCCGGCCGAGATCGATCACCGCGGCTGCCTCGGGCAGATCCGGCGACCGGTCCGAGGGGATCACCTCGAGCGCGAGCCGGCGCGAGATCACGACCACGCGGCGCACCATGCTGACCACGAACGGCGTGGACAGCGCGATCGCCGCGGCGAGCTGGATCGCGCCGATCGCCCAGCGATCGAGCCCGAGCTCGCCGAGGTAGCGCGGGGCCAGCGTCGCGGTGGCGATCGCGATCGCGACCACCACGCCGGCGTCGAGCACGAGCACCACGACCGGCCGGCGATAGCGCTGCCACGCCGAGCCCTCGCGGGAGCGCAGCCGGGCGAGCCAGGCCTCGTAGAAGCTGACGAACGTGGCGATCCGGCGCGGCAGCCGCGACGCGACCCAGCCGGCGACCCGCTCGGAGTTGCGGATCAGCACCGGCGAGGTGATCGTGGTCGCGCACGACACGCCGACCGCGATCGCGAGCAGCGTGCCGCCGCCGGCGATCCCGGCGATCACGAACGAGAGCTCGCCGATCTGGGCGAGCGATAGCCCGGCGCGCACCGCCGATTGCACGCCGTGGCCCGCGATGAACACGCCGATCGTCACGCCGATCGGCTTGGCGATCAGCACCACCGCGGTGAACGCCGCGATCTGCGGCCACGCCGAGGCGAGCTCCGCCGGATCGATCGTCATGCCGACCGACACGAAGAACACCATCGCGAACACGTCGCGGAACGGCTTGACCAGCTCGAACACGTGCTCGCCCTTGCCGGACTCGGCGATCAGCACGCCGCCGACGAACGCGCCGAGCGCGACCGAGTAGCCCGCGTACGAGGCGAGCCCGGCGAGCCCGAAGCAGATCGCGAGCGCGATGATCATCAGGGTCTCGGTGCGCGCGCGCTCGGCGACCCAGCGGATCGCGCGCGGGACCACCAGCAGTCCGGCGACCAGCACCAGCGCGAGGAACCCGGCGAGCTTGCCGAGCATCAGCGCGACCTCGGGGGCGTCCAGCCCGCTGCCGCTCGCCACGCCGACCAGGATCGCGAACAGCAGGATCGCGATCAGGTCCTCGAACACCAGGATCGCGAACACGACCTCGGTGAACCCGCCCTTCCAGTCGAGCTCCTCGAACGCCTTGGCGACCAGCATCGTGCTCGAGATCCCGAGGCACGCCCCGGCGAACACCGCCTGGGCCGGCGAGAACCCGACCAGGCGCGCGATCAGCGTGCCGACCGCGATCACCAGGCCGACCTCGAACAGCGCGGTCATCGCGGCGGGGATGCCCACCCGCGCGATCGTGGAGAGCCGCAGCTCGAGCCCGATCGTGAACATGAGCAGGATCACGCCGAGCTCGGACAGCACGTGGACCATGCTGAAGCTCGCGACCAGCGGCACCGGCACGTGGGGGCCGATCAACAGGCCGGCGAGCACGTAGCCCAGCACGACCGGCAGCCGCACCGCCTGGAACACCACGGTGACCACCGCGGCGGTGCCGAGCACCATCACGAGCTCGAGCAGGACGTGCGATCCACTCATCGGGGGCTCGCACTCACCGCGTGTGGCGCGACGCGCGAGCGCGCTGCCGCCACCGCGATCGCGTTTATCATAGGTCCGGGATTGTCGCTCAGATCCGGCGCGCCGTCAGCTGCTCTGCGGTGATCGTCTCTTCGTAACATCGTCCGCCCGCGCCCAGCCCGGTGACCACCATCCGGTCGGCGGAGATGTCGACGATCCCGACATTGTATTCGTGGGCGCGGAACAGCACGCCGGGGTGTGACGGGCCCGGCTCGGCGACGCCGCGGGCGAGCGGTCCGACCTGGAGCTCGCGGATCCCGAACGCGTGGCGGTGGGCGGCCAACCTGTGTTGGTCGGCGCTGAATAACACGACTCCCGGGATCCCGAGGATCGACTCGAAGATCGCGTCGCGCTCGACGGTGAATCCGGCCCAGTGGTCGACGCCGACCCCGAAATCGAGCGGCACGCCGGTGAACACCAGCTTGAAGGTGGCGGTGCTGCGCGCGAGCCCGTCGAGCAGCCAGCGGTGCTGGGCCTCGCCGAGCATCGTCTTGTCGGCGGTGTCGCGCTCGCGGTTCGCGCTGCGGAACCGCCGGCAGTCGAGCAAGAAGCACTCGGCGTGTGCGCCCCACCGCCAGCTGCGGTAGCGGACGTCGCCGCGCGGGGGCGCGGATCGGGAAGAACTCGTCCCACACCGCGACCGCCGCGGCGTAGCGATCCGGCTCGAGCGCGACGGAACCTGCGGCCATCTCCGATCACCGTCACCTCGTGCTCGGCGTCCGGCGCCAGACCGGTGACGTCGAGTGCGCCGCTGCCCGAGGCGGCGAGCGGCAGCGCGTGGGTGATCAGCGTTGTCGCCGCACCCCGGCGCGGCGACAACGCGGCCGCGGCACCACTCGCACCGACGAGCCGGAGCCAGTCTCGGCGCGACAGCTCGGTCATTCGCCGAACACGAGCGCCCGCAGCTCGGCGCGCGCGGCGGGCGCTCGCGCACGCCACAGCGACGTCGACGCCCGCCCGTGCGCTGCCAGGGCACACGCGCGCCGGCACGCCACGTGCTCCAGCGCTAGGGATGCGCGTCAAGAAGCTCACGCCGCTGTTGCTGCTCGGCGGCGCCGGATACCTGTGGTTCAGGCGGAGCCGCCGGCAGACCCTGCCCGAGCTCTCCGCCGACTGGCCCGACGCCCCGGTCGAGCCCGACGCCGCCACCGTGGGTGATCGCGATCCGATGGCGGTCGACCCCAACGATCTGGTGCAGGGCTTCGAGGAGGCCTCGGACCTCGAGCTCGACGAGCTCGATCTCGACGCGATGACCGTCGAGGACGCCGAGGCCGCCGAGGATCTCGCAGAGGTCGAGGCCGACATCGACGAGACCGCGACCCAGGTCGACGAGGACAGCCTCGGGATCGACGAGTCCGACAGCCCGCAGACCTACGAGGATCCCCGGGCGGCCCGGGGCAGCGGCGAGCTGTACGACGTGCACGTCGTCGACGCCGTGGATCGCGAGCTGCCCGACGACGACCGCTCGTTCGACGAGGGCGAGCACTGGCTCGAGCACCTCGAGGCGAGCTCCGGCGAGTACGGCCCGACGCCCGAGCACGTGCTCGACATCGTCGACGAATCCGATCCACACGACCAGACCCACTCGACCGACACGCGCGACATCCCGATCGCCGACCGCGGCTCCGCCGGCCCGCGCGGCCTGTAGCAGCGGTCAGCGCCAGCGGCGCAGCACATCGGCCAGCTCGCCGAGGTCGATGGCGTTGCCGGCCGGGGAAAGGTCCGGGCGCTCGATCGCGACGTCGATCGCACTCGGAGCGCCGGAGATCCCGGCGAGCTTGCAGTCGATCAGCTGGACACCGGCGAGCGCGAGGCCAGACCAGTCGGTGTCGCGGAGATCACAGGCGATGAACCGAACGCCGGTCCAGGTGGTGCCTGGTCCGCCGAGCGCGATGCCACTCAGGTCGCAGCCCTCGAAGGTGGTGTCGGAGAGCGCGAGCCCGGCGAGGTTCGCGCCGGTGAACGCGCTCTGGGAGATGAGGACGTTCGACCACTGGCTGCCGGAGAGATCGGCGCCGGTGAAGTCGCAGTCGTCGAAGCTGGTGCCGGTGAGATGGGCGAACAGGCGGGCGCCGGCGAGGGTGCAGCTGGTGAGCTTCGCGCCATCGAGCGCGATGTGGACCAGCGCCGCCTCGCGCAGCGAGACGTGCGTCAATTCGGCCTCGACGAGGCCCGTCTGGGTGAGGTCGGCGCGGTCGAGGGTGATCTTGTCGAGCGAGGCGCGAGAGAGATCGCGGCGCGCCAGGATGCGCTCGCG
>JBQCJR010000710.1:0-5872 GCA_051952595.1 Kofleriaceae bacterium | reverse complement strand
GTAATGCCTCGCCGTCCCCCGTCGTCACCGCCGCGCTCTCCGCGCGCTGAAGTCGGTGAATGACGATTTCCGAAGAAGGCAAGGCACTTCGTGCCGAGATCTTGAAGCTGCGGCCCGACAAGCGACGACGCTACAGCGGCGACCTGCGACGGCGCATTCTGGATTGGGTCGAGCGTGCGTGCGCCGCGGGCATGATGGAGAGCGAGTGCGGCAAGGCGCTGGGGATGAAGACCTGGCGGTTCAGGATGTGGCGGCAGGTCGCGGGGCGTCCGGCGAAGAGCGAGGGAGAGGCGCTGGCGTTCGTGCCGATCGACACGTCGACGCTGCTCGGCATGCCGAGGGCGGCGTTGGTCACGCCGTCCGGGTACCGCGTGGAAGGGCTCGCCATGGAGCAGCTCGCGGCGCTGCTGCGGGAGCTCGCATGATCCTGACGCCCAATCCATCGCGCCGCGTGTTTGGTTATCCGGCGCCCGTCGATCTGCGCAAGGGTTACGACGGCTTGTTCGGGCTCGTCGAGCAGGGGCTCGATCGGGACCCGATGCAGGGCGACCTGTACCTGTTCGTGAACGAGTCCAGGAAGCTCTGCAAGATCCTCGTCTGGGACGGCAGCGGCCTGTGCATCTTCCAGAAGCGGCTGACGCTCGGGACGTTCGCCAAGCTGTGGCGCGACGACGGCAAGGCCGTGCAGCTCACGCAGCGCGAGCTCGCCTTGTTCATCGAGGGCTCGACCTACTTCGAGCGACGACCGGCGTCTGCCATCGGCGAGCAGAAAAGGGTTGTTTCGGCGCGCGCGACATGATCTAACGAGCACGTGGAGCGCCGCGAGCTCGAGCGCGAGCAAGACATCGAGGAACTGCGGCGGATCGCGCTCGCCCAACAGGCGCAGATCGCCCAGTTGCTCGAGGTGCTCTCGCGCAAGAGCCGCGAGATCGATCGCCTGCGCGGCAAACCCGGCGACCTGCAGCTCACGTTGAAGATGCTCGCCGAGCTGCAGGCCAAGGCGAAGCAGACGCAGGACGCGCTCGCCAAGGCGAGCCAGCCCAAGCCCACGGCCAAGCCTGCGCGCAAGCCCCGCACGGCGACCGGACCGACGCCGCAGCCGAGCTTGCCGGTGGTGGAGCAGGTATTCACCCTCGACGACGCGGATCGCGCGTGCACGAGCTGCGGCGGCGCGCTCCAGCCGATGGCCGGCCAGTTCGAAGAGTCGGAGATGATCGACGTCGTCGAGGTGAGCTATCGCGTCGTGAAGGTGAAGCAGCAGAAGTACGTGTGCCGCTGCGGCGGCTGCGTCGATACGGCGCTCGGCCCGACGCGCGCGCTCGTCGGAAGCCGGTACTCGCTCTCGTTCGCCATCAAGGTCGTCCTCGACAAGTGGCTCGATCACATCCCGCTCGAGCGCCAGGTCCGCATCCTCGAGCGTCACGGCCTGGTCGTGACATCGACGACGCTCTGGGATCTCGCGAACGCGCTCGCGCGGCGGCTCTCGCTCGTCGACGATGCGCTGCTGGCGCACGTCAAGGCGCAACCGGTCATCGGCCTCGACCAGACCGGGTGGCCGCGACTCGAGAAGGACGCGACGAAGCCGTGGCAGATGTGGTGTCTGACCGCGCCGCGCGTCGTCGTTCATCGCATTCGCGACGACAAGAGCGCGGCGACGTTCAAGGCGCTCGTCGGCGACTACCACGGAACGATCGTCGCGGACGCCGCCAGCACGCACGACGCGGGCGCGCGCGACGGCCCGGGCATCGTGCTCGCGGGCTGCTGGGCCCACGCCTTTCGTCGCTTCCGCGACGCCGTCGCCGACCATCCCGCTGCCGAGCGTGCGCTCGAGCTCATCGGCGCCCTCTATGACATCGACGAGCGCGCCGGTCGCGACGTGGCGCGCCGGGCGGAGCTACGTCGCGACGAGGCGCCACCGATCCTGGAGAGCCTGCGCGCGTGGCTGTTCGAGCACGCCGGCAACACGCACCTCTCGATCGGCAAGGCCGCGGCCTACACCCTCGGCATCTGGGACCGCCTCGTCCGATTCGTCGAGGACGCGCGCATCCCGCTCGACAACAACTCGACCGAGCGCGCGCTCCGTGGTCCCGTCGTCGGGCGCAAGAACCACTACGGCTCGAAGTCGCGCCGCGGCACCGAGGTCGCCGCCACGCTGTACTCGATCCTCGAGACCGCAAAGCTCCACGACATCGACCCGGCCGCGTATCTCACCGCCGCGCTCGAGGCCGCCGAGCGGAACGAGGCGCTGATGCCCTGGGATTTCGCCGCCCGTTAGCATGTATCCCGGTCGACCGGGGACGGGGCACGGCGAGGCATTACCCGACTGTGAGCTGCGAACCACGGCGCAACCTGTGCCTAGGTTGGCGCAGGTCACAGGAGCGTCATGTCCATAGGGCTCTGCTGAACTGCGCCCCGCCCGCGCCCTACTTCTTCCCGAACGGCTTGCGATACGCCCCCACCCCGCTGAGGTCGAGGTCCTGATCGATCGCGCGGCCGGGCCGAGGGCCGTAGAGCTCGTCGACGGGGCCGGGGTGGTCGCGCAGCTGGTCGCGGCGCCGCTCGGCGGCGCGCGCGGCGCGGAGCTGGGACTCGTGGGGGCGCGCGGCGGCGCCCTGGCGATCTGATCGGGTTTGATGCTGCTTGTCCACCACGGCCTCCGAAAACGGCTCGGCGGCCCGAATGGGCCGCCTAGTACAGAGTCACTCGTCTTCTGCACGAATCAGCGCGTTGGATCTCTCCTTCGGTCCCTGGCAGCTCGTCGGCTGTCGTGGGTTTGTCTGATTCGTGTCACGCGTGGGCGTGATGAATGTCCGAGCGTGCCCTCCTTCAGGTTTGCACCACACACCTTGGATCCGACGGCTCGAATCCTCGCTCTTGACCTTTCGCGTGGGCTTGGCCTTCAGCGTATCTCGGTGTGTGACTGGTCCGCTCTTCGTAGACTCCCTGTTCGAGTTAGCCAATCCTCCATACTACGCGGTCCGTTCCGACCGCCGAACCATCTGACTCGGCGATAGAGCAACCGACGTGCCGCCGCGAGGCCCCGATCCTGGCGGCTGGGCGCTCCGTGCGCGGACACGGCGCGCGCGATCGCGCAGCGAGGCGTGCGCCGATGCGCGGCCGCACTCGGCTACGTGCCGATGCGGCGCGCGTCGCACGACGTCGGGCGATCGCCGTCGATCCGCGCGCTGGTGGCGCGGCGGAGCAGCGTGGCGAGCTCGCCGGGGGTCGGCAGATCGACCGACGGCACGTCCCACACCCGCAGCGTCCCGTCGCGCGAGCCGGTCACCAGGTGGGCGCCGTCCTTCCACGCGATGTGATTCACCGAGGCGGCGTGGCCGCGCAGCACGCGGTGGCGCTGGCGGCCGGACTGCCACACGCGTACGGTCCTGTCGTAGCTCGCCGACGCGATCCGCTGGCCGTCGGGCGAGAACGCGACGTCCCACACCAGATCGCTGTGGCCGCGCAGGGTCTCGAGCACGCGGCCGGTGGTCGCGTCCCACACCCGGATCGTCCGATCGCCGAGCGCACCGGCGATCCGCGACCCATCGGGCGACGCGGCGAACCGGACGACGCCGTAGTGATCCGTCGGGAGCTCCACGAGCCGGTCGCCGTCGAGCATCGCGGACGTGCGATCGCAGCGGCGGAGCAACATGCGATCGCGCACGCGATCGAACTCGGCGAACGAGATGCACCACCGCGGATCGCCTCGCTCGCCGAGATCGCTCACCGTGCCATCGGGCGCGATCAGCTTGGACAGCTCGTTGCCCGGCTCGCCGAGCTGGGCGACCACGCGGCCGTCTTCGCCGAGCGCGAAGTTGCGCACCGGCGCGGTGCCGTCGAGCAAGAGCGTGGACGCGCCGGTCTCGAGGTTCCACTTGCGCAGGGTGCCGTCGAACGAAGACGTGTACAGCGAGTGGCTATCGCGGCTGAACTCGACGCGGCTGATCACGCTGCGGTGGCCGCGCAGCATCACGGGCTCGCGCTTGCGGCTGCGCACCTCGATCGACCAGTCGGCGCCGGGCACCAGCAGGTGCTCGCCGTCGGGCGAGGGCGACGCGATGCCGAGGCTGCGCGGCTCCTGGGCCCACGAGAACACCGGCACGCGGTGCCCCGACGACAGGTTCCACCACGCGACCTCGGTGGCGGTCTTGACCAGCGCGCGGTCCGCGACCACCGACATGCTGTCGATCGGGCTGCCCTCGACGAGCCGGCGCGAGCCGGGCTGCTCGACCTGCCACACCCGGATGCTGCCGTCGAGGCTCGACGACACGACCTGGCGCTCGTCGCTCGAGAACCGCGCCTGGTACACGTCGTCGTCGTGGCCGCGCAGCACGATCGACGTGCCGTCCGAGACCGTCCACACTCGCGAGGTGCCATCGTCGCTCGCCGAGAGCAGGCGATGGCCGTCGCGGGTCCACTGCACCGAGTAGAGCGCGTCGGTGTGGCCACGGAGCTCGCGGCTGGTCCCCGAGGCGACCTCGACGAGCAGGATGTCGTGCATCCCGCCGGTCAGCGCGACGGTGCGCTGGTCCGGCGACCACACCGGCGAGTTCATCTTGCCTTCGTACGAGGCGAGCCGGCGCATCGCGCCGCCGGCGAACGGCACCGACCACACCGTCGAGCCGTCGTACACCAGCACGGTGTCGCCGCTCGGCGAGATCGCGACTCGGCTGATCGCCTTGTCGGTCCGCGCGAGCGCCCGCGTCGCGTCGCCATCGTCGACCACGACCTGGTTCGGCGCGGTGACGTAGACCTGGCGGGTCCAATCGTCGAGCGCGACCGACGGGCCGAACGCGGCCTGGGCGCCGAGGCTGCTCGGCGGGCCACCATCGAGCGGCAGCACCTCGGCCGGGCCGCGCTCGCGGGTCACCAGCACGCGCCGGCCGTCCCTCGAGAACCGCAGCTCGCTGACCGGCCTGCCGGCCCGCGACAGCACGCGCGCCTGGACGCCCGAGGCGCCGGGCAGCGGCCACACCGCGACCTCGCCCAGCGCGCCGGCGGTGACCACGAACCGGCCGTCCGGCGACATCGCGAGCTGCTCGAGCGACGACGGATTGCTGCCGAGCGCGGTCTCGATCCCGGTGTCGAGGTCGAACGCGCGGAGCACGCCATCGCGCGACGCGGCGACCACCATCCTGTCGTCCGAGGTGAACGCGGCGTCGTGGACCCAGTCGCCGGGGCGGAACACGTGGCGCGACACGCCCTCGGCGAGCGCCTCGTCGATCACGTCGAGCACGTGGGCGCGATCCTCGTCGCCGATCGCGTACTCCTTGAGCCACGCCAGGGTCGCCGTCGGGTCCTTGCGCAGCGCGGTCTCGGCCTGGAGCAGCACCAGCTCGCGCTGCCGCTTGCGCAGCTGCGCGCTCGCGGTATCGGCGTTCGCGCGCGCGACCTCGGCGATGTTGCGCTCGGCGACCACCCGGCGGAACGACTCGACACCGACCGCGCCGAGCGCGAGCGCGCTCGCGACCGCCACCGCGAACACGCCGCGGTGCTGCGCCACCTTCTTGCGCAGCAGCGACCACGCCGTGTACGAGTGCGCGCTGACCAGCTTGCCGCACTGGAACCGGCGCAGGTCCTCGGCGAGCGACGACGCGTTCGGGTATCGATCGTCGGGGCACCGCGCCATCGCCTTGGCGACGATCGTCGCGAGCTCGCTCGGCACGTGCGCGACCATGCACGACAGCGGGCGCGGCGGACCGGCGATCACGCGATCCAGCGTGGCCTGCGGCGTCTCGTCGTGATGCGGCGGCGTGCCGGCGAGCAGCTCGTACAACACGGTGCCGATCGCGTAGACGTCGGGCCCCACGACCACCAAGTAGCCGCCCCCCAGCTACAGCGACAAATAAAAACGCGTGACAACCACCAATAA
>JBQCJR010000709.1:0-15263 GCA_051952595.1 Kofleriaceae bacterium | reverse complement strand
CGGTCGAGTTGCCCATCGCGTTCTTGTAGAAGCCGCTGATCTTGAGCTTCGGCAGACCGTCGTCGTTCGGCACGACGAAGTACTTGTCGCCGACCTTGTGGATGTAGACGTCGGGCGTGACGTAGTGCGGGTCGTCCGACGAGTACTGCCGACCCGGCCGCGGGTCGAACTCCATGATCACCTTGGCGGCCTCGTAGATCTCCTCGAGCGGCTGCTTCAGGTCGCGCGCGATCGCCGGGTAGTTCTTCTTCTCGAGGTTGCCGAGGTGGCTCTTGATCATCTTCACGCACAGGTCGTCGTCCTGACCTGCGGCGATGCACTGGATCAGCATGCACTCGGCGAGCGACCGCGCGCCGACGCCGATCGGATCGAAGGTCTGGATCTTCTCCAGCACCTGCTCGCACAGCATCGGATCGACGCCGAGGTCCGCGGCGAGCTCCTCGAGCGGCGGATCCTTGAAGTAG
Source organism: Kofleriaceae bacterium (assembly GCA_051952595.1). GTDB lineage: Bacteria > Myxococcota_A > Polyangia > Haliangiales > Haliangiaceae > JABFXX01. The sequence continues at coordinate 14,799 of JBQCJR010000709.1, read as the reverse complement.
CCATCGGCGTCGATGTTGCCGAGGATCTCCAGCCCGATCTCGAGCTGGTCCGGCGGCATGTTCGACATCTTCAGCTGCCACGCCAGGTGGTCGTGCAGGCTCGGCGGCTTGGTCAGCGTCGCCTCGAGCGAGGGCATCTCGTCGCCATCGCCGCGGAACGCCGGCATCGGCGGGCCCATCGAGTAGTTGTCGAGGTAGTTCTCCCAGTCGATCTCGTTGACCGCGCTGGCATCGCCCTTGATCTCGGTCTGGGCGACCCCGTCCACCACCGACCCCTCGATCGGGGTCTCGGTCGACCCCGCCCCTTCGAGCTGGTGGAGGGCCTGCTCCTCGCCCCCCATCTCGTCCCGCTCGCGGCTCCGCTCGTTCTCGAGATCCATCTCGTCGTCGAGGATGGGGTTCTCGAGCATCTCGTCGTGCACGAGCTCGGCCAGCTCCATGCGGGACAGCTGCAGGAGCCGGATCGCCTGTTGCAGCTGCGGTGTCATCACCAGCTGCTGCGACAGCTTCAGTTCCTGGCGCATTTCCATGGCCATCGGAGACTCCTTAGTACCTTCGGTTAGTTAGCATTGGTCGCCGGCTAGCCAAGCGTCCTGGTATGACGCTTGAAATAGAGCGTACGCGCAAAGTCCCCCCCTGTAAAGGGTTCGTGGCCCGGCTCTTGCTTTAGCCTAACAATGTCGGGGACTCTGCAGACCGCTTCCTGGCCCGCCCCGGCGCCTGATGCAAGTGTCTAGTGCGCTGCGGCAGCGGGCTTGGCATGCCCGGCCACGTCCCGGCGGTCCTGGTGCTCGATCGCGGCCCGGATGAACCGCGAGAACAACGGATGAGGCGCGCTCGGCCGCGACTTGAACTCGGGATGGAACTGACACGCCACGAAGTACGGGTGCTGCGGCAGCTCGATCATCTCGACCAGCCGGCCGTCCGGTGACACCCCGGAGATCACCAGGCCGTGGCGCTCGAAGGCGTCCCGGTAGTTGTTGTTGATCTCCCAGCGGTGGCGGTGGCGCTCGCTGATCTCGGTCACGCCGTAGGCCTCCGCGGCGCGGGTGCCCGGCTTGAGCACGCACGGGTACGCGCCGAGGCGCATCGTGGCGCCCTTGTCGGTCACGCCGCGCTGGTCGGGCATCAGGTCGACCACCGCGTGCGGGGTCGACGGATCGATCTCGCTCGAGTTCGCGCGCTCGAGGCCCACCACGTGGCGGGCGAACTCCACGCACGCGAGCTGCATGCCAAAGCAGATCCCGAAGAACGGCACCTTGCGCTCGCGCGCGTAGCGCACCGCCGAGATCTTGCCCTCGGTGCCGCGCGCGCCGAACCCCGGCGCGACCAGCACGCCGTCGTAGCTCTCGAGCAGGCGGGCGATCTCGGCGCTCTCGAGCTTCTCGATGTCCTCGCTGTCGATGTGGCGGATCTCGACGCGGCAGTCGTTCGCGATCCCGCCGTGCAGCAGCGCCTCGTTGAGGCTCTTGTACGACTCGACGAGCTGGACGTACTTGCCGATGAAGCCAACGGTCACCTTGCGCGTGGGCTCGGTGATCCGCTTGACGACCTCCTCCCACGCCGCGAGCTGCGACGCGCGCGACCAGATGTTGAGGATCGAGGCGAGCTTCCGATCGAGGCCCTGCTCGGCGAGCGCGAGCGGCAGCCGGTACACCGTGTCCACGTCGACCGACTGGAACACCGCGTCCGACGCGACGCTGCAGAACATCGCCATCTTCCTCACGACGTCCTCGGACAGCTGCTGCTCGCAGCGCACGATCAACACGTCGCACTGGATGCCGATCTCGCGCAGCTTCTGCACCGAGTGCTGCGTCGGCTTGGTCTTGAACTCGCCGGCGGCGCGGATGTGCGGGACCAGCGTCAGGTGGACGCTGACCGAGTTCTGTAGGCCGAGCTCGACCCGCAGCTGGCGAACCGCCTCGAGGAACGGCAGCGACTCGATGTCGCCCACCGTGCCGCCGACCTCGACGACGAGCACGTCGAGCCCCTCCGCACAGCGCAGGATGCGGGCCTTGATCTCGTCGGTGATGTGCGGGATGACCTGGACCGTCGAGCCCAGGTACTCGCCGCGGCGCTCCTTGCCGATCACCGACGAGTAGACCTGGCCGGTGGTGATGTTGTTGAGCCGCGACATCTTCGTCGACACGAACCGCTCGTAGTGCCCGAGATCGAGATCGGTCTCCGCGCCGTCGTCGGTGACGAACACCTCGCCGTGCTGCGTGGGGTTCATCGTGCCGGGATCCACGTTGATGTAGGGATCCAGCTTCATGTTCGCGACCTTGAGGCCGCGGTTCTCCATCAGTGCGCCGATCGACGCCGAGACCATCCCCTTACCGAGCGACGACACCACGCCGCCGGTGACAAAAACGAATTTGGTCTGCTGCGCCATGAGTTTCCTCTTGGGCGCTGCGCGCCCGAGGCTTTCTACCGACTGCATCGGCGGGAGGCAATCGGGACGTGCCGGATCAGCGATGCCCGCGTGCGCCGCGATCGCGCGCGAGGTTTTGCGGTTTCATCGACGAGGTCTCTGGCGTATGCTCGTCGATCCCAGGTCGCTGGGAGCGCGCCGCGCCTAGCGCAGCTGGCGCCGCCAGCCCGAGATCTCGGTCGTCGCTTGCGTCGCGACCGCGGCGGTCGCGGCCGGCGAGTGCGCGCCCGACTCGAGCGCGGCGGCGATGATCGCGGCCTCGAGCTCGGCCTCGTCGGCGATCGGCGCGAGCTCGGTCGCGTGGCGCCCGATGAAGCCGGTGTCGTACTCGCCCGCGACGAACGCGGCGTGGCGGATGCAGCGGCGGTGGAACGGCAGGTTGGTCTCGATCCCGCGCACCTGGTACTCGTCGAGCGCGCGGCGCATCCGCGCGACCGCGCTCGCGCGATCCTCGCCCCACACCACGAGCTTCGAGATCATCGGATCGTAGTGGACCGGGATCTCGGCGCCCTCGTAGCAACCGCTGTCGTTGCGCACGTACGGACCGTCCGGCACCCGCAGGTGGGTGATCCGCCCCGGCGACGGCAGGAACTTCACCGGATCCTCGGCGTAGATCCGGCACTCGACGGCGTGGCCGCGCCGCCGCGCATCGATCTGCTCCTGGGTCATCGGCAGCGGCCGGCCCTCGGCGACATCGAGCTGCCAGGCGACCAGATCGACGCCGTAGATCATCTCGCTCACCGGGTGCTCGACCTGGAGCCGCGTGTTCATCTCGAGGAAGTAGAACCCGCCGTCGGCGCCGAGCAGGAACTCGCAGGTGCCCGCGCCCACGTAGTCGACCGCGCGCGCGGCCGCGACCGCCGCGGCGCCCATGCGCGCGCGAAGCTCGGCCGAGACCACCGGCGATGGGGCCTCCTCGATCACCTTCTGGTGGCGGCGCTGGATCGAGCAGTCGCGCTCGCCGAGGTGAACCAGGTTGCCGTGGCGATCGCCGAACACCTGGATCTCGATGTGGCGCGGCTGCTGGATCGCCTTCTCGAGGTACACCGTGCCGTCGCCGAACGCGGCGGTGGCCTCGCGGCGCGCGCCATCAAACGCGGCGGCGAGCTCGGCCTCGCTCGAGACCAGGCGCATACCCTTGCCGCCGCCGCCGGCCGCGGCCTTGATGAGGACCGGGAAGCCGATCTTGCGCGCGGAGACCAGCGCCTCCTCGGCGCTCGGGAAACCCTCGCCGGTCGGACCGTTGTCGCCGGGCACGACCGGCGTGCCGGCGGCCATCACGGTCTTGCGCGCCTCGGTCTTGCTGCCCATCCGGCGCATCGCATCGGCCGACGGGCCGATGAACGTGATCCCGGCGGCGCTGCACGCCTCGGCGAAGTCCTCGTTCTCCGACAGGAAGCCGTACCCCGGGTGGACCGCGTCGCAGCCCTCGCGCCGGCACGCCTCGAGGATCTTGTCGATCACGAGGTAGCTCTGCGCGGCGGGCGCCGGCCCGATCGGAACGGCGGCGTCGGCCATGAGCACGTGCGGCGCGAGCCGATCGACCTCGCTGAACACCGCGACGGTCGAGATCCCTCGCTCCTGACATGTACGCATCACCCGGACGGCGATCTCGCCACGATTGGCGACGAGGACGCGGCGGATCGGCTGGATCGGAGGGGATGTCTGCACTGCCTCGTCACCATACACAAAACCCTCGCCGCGTTGCATCGCGCCGAGGCCCGCCATAGAATCGAGCCAATTCGGCGCCTTGCGCGAGACTGTGCGAGCCTTGCCGATCTGGGAGATTCGCCTTGGTCGATCCAAATACGCGCACGGGAAAGCGCACGCCGGTCACGCTCAAGATCAAGTTCAAGAGCGAGACCCTCGAGCAATTCATCGAGCGATACGCGGTCGATGTCAGCCAGGGCGGCATCTTCATCCGCACCAAGGAGCCGCTGCCGGTCGGAACGCAGATGCGCTTCGAGTTCCAGCTCCGCGATGCCTCGCCGCTGATCGGCGGTGAAGGCACCGTGGTGTGGACGCGCGAGAACGATCCGAGCCGCCCGGCGATCGCGCCCGGCATGGGCGTGCGGTTCGATCGACTCGCCGAGGGCAGCCAGAGCGTGCTCGAGCGGATCCTGTCGGAGAAGGCGAAGCAGACGCCGCAGCGGAGCGGCGCCGAGACCACCAAGCCGCCGCTGTTCACCGACACGCCGACCCGCGTCGCGCCGGCCCCGGTGCAGGACGCGCTGCTCGGCGGCGAGAAGTTCCCGCGCCGGCGGCCCGACTCGCACAACGAGCACACGCCGCTGCCCAAGCCGATGCCGTTCCACTCGGACGCCGACGAGTTCCCCGAGGAGGCGTTCGAGGAGGCGACCAAGGTCCGCGCGCTCGACGAGCTGATCGCCGCGACCGCCGAGGGCGGCGCCCAGGCCGCGGCGCCCACGCCGGCGAGCCCCGAGGCGCGGCGCACCGGGCGCACCGAGCCGCCGGCCACCGAGCCGGTCGCGGCCAAGCCCGCACCCGCGCCTGCTCCTGCGCCCGCACCGGCCGCCGCGACCCCGGCTCCGGCGCCTGCGCCCGCGCCGATCGATCGCGACGAGGCGCCGGTGCTGCCGAGCCCGCCCGAGGCCAGCGCGTCCGCCAAGGCGCCGCGCCTGCTCGACACCACGCCGTCGCCGCGCACCGAGCCTCCGGCCGAGCCGGCCCCTGCCCCCGCGCCGGCCGCCAAGACCAAGATCGGGCTCGAGCCGCCGCGGCTCGCCCCATCGGGTCCGACGACGGCCAGCGGCCCGACGATGGGCAACGTGTCGCTCCGCGACGCGGACGATGCATCGCCGCGTGCTTCGGGCGTTCGCGCCGTGGCCGCCGAGTCGACCGCTTCGGTGCGCACGCCCGCCGCGAAGAAGTCGGCCGCGCCGATGGTGATCCTGCTGCTCGTGCTGCTCGCCGCGGGCGGCGGTGCGGTGTGGTTCTTCGTGCTGCGCGACCGCGCGATCGAGAACAACGCGAAGCCGGCCCAGGGCTCGGGCAGCCAAGAGGCGCCGCCCATGGCCGGCAGCGCGGACGGCTCGGGCTCGGGCTCGGCGGCGCTCGCCGCGGGCAGCGCGAACACGGACTCCGGCGCGGGCAGCGCGACCGAGCCGGCGCCTGCCGCGGAGCTCGCCGACACGGTGATCGCGTCGAACATCGACAAGGCGAAGGTGCAGATCGTCGGCACCGAGCAGACCGGCGCCGCGCCGTTCACCGCCAAGCTCGAGAAGGGCAAGTCGTACCAGGCGCGGGTCTCCGCGCCCGGCTACGCGCCGCTCGAGATCGAGGTGACCGGTGGTCAGGACAAGCAGACCGCCAAGCTCGCGCCGAAGCCGCGCGTGATCTCGGTGACCAGCACGCCGCCCGGCGCGGTCATCCTGATCGACAACGCGAGCATCGGGAAGCTCACGCCGTTCGAGGTCACGCTGTCGAAGAGCCAGGCCGCGAAGAAGAGCGTGCGCGTGCAGCTGCGCAAGAGCGGGTTCAAGGTGGTCGAGAAGGTGATCGCGCTCGACGCGTACACCGAGGAAGATGACAAGCTGACCGCGTCGATCGAAGAGGCGCTGACCGTCCAGGCGCGCCCGGTCACGCAGCCGGATGCCGCCGAGCCCGGTGGCGCCGGCGCCGGTTCGCAGAGCGCAGGCCAGGGCTCGGCGCAGCCGGGCGCGAACGGCGCGAACGGCGCGGCCGGATCGAACGGCTCGAACGGCAGCGCGAGCGACGGCCCCGCCCCCACCCCGCCGACGCCGGCCCCGACGCCGTCCGCCGCCCCGGAGGGCTCGTCGGCCAAGCAGGGATCCGGCAGCGAGCCGGAGCCCGAGTTCGCGAAGTAGTCGCCATGCGCGCGCTCCCGATCGCCGCCGCGGTGTGGCTCGCGGCGACCAGCTGCAAGGACGAGAGCAAGCGCGCCGCCGCGACGGATCCGCGCGCTCCGTCGAACGCGAGCTCGAGCTCGAGCGGGCGCCGCGCGGAGCCACCGCCTTCGGCGGCGAAGCGGCCCCACCTGGCGTTTCCGTCGCCGCCCGAGGCGCGCGTGTTTCGCGAGCCGCGGCCGGCCGGCGGCCCCGATGTCGTGCAGGGCGCGTGGTGCTTCGAGGACAAGGACGCCGAGGCCGCGGCGAAGCTGTTGACCGACGCGCTGTCGAGCGCCGGCTGGAACCACGTCACCTCGCGCGGCACCGGCGATCGGATCGGCGTCGGCGCGGTCTACGGCGAGCAGCGGATCTCGCTCGTCGTCGGCGGCACGGACCAGGCGTGCAACGGCGCGCTCGCGACCGGCACGCTCGCCGAGCTGCGCGGCGTCGAGCCGATCCGGATCGAGCCGGGCGAGAAGATCCGCTAGCGACCCAGGCTAGCGGACCCGCGGAGGCAGCCGCCACGCGCGGCGCCGGCGCGGCGGCGGCTCGGCGCGTGGCTCGTCGAGCACGGCGATCACGTCCTCGCGCCGCGAGCCACGCAGCCGGTCGCCGAGCTGGCGCAGCGTGCGGCCGTACGCCCGCGCGCGCGGGCTCGCCCCGGCGTCGAGCATCAACCGCACGCCCTCCGGATCGCCGTCCTCGACGAACCGCGCGACCAGCGGCACGCCGAGCAGATCGACATCCGGATCGAGGCCATGCTCGAGCAGCGTCGAGAGCAGCGCGCGGCACTCCAGCGAGCAGATCCCGGGCAGCGCGGCGACCACGCGCTGATCGTCGATCGCCGCGCCGTGCTCGAGCAGCAGGAGCACGCAGCCCAATCGCTTGCGAGCGAGCAGGTCGTACAGGAACGGCTCGCCGAACACCTCGACGTTTGGATCGAGGCCGTGGCGGAGCAGCAGCCGGAGCCGAGGCCGGCTCAGCTCGGGGCCCTGGATCGAGAGCGCCTCGGCGAGCGAGTGGGTGGCGCGCCGGTTCGGATCGGCCCCGGCCAGCAGCAGCTGCTCGAGCACCGCGTCGTGGTTGCCCTCGATCGCGAGGAACAGCGCGGTGACCCCGCCGCTCACCACGTCCGGATCGACGCCGCGCACGAGCAGCGCGCGCACGACCTCGGGGTTGCCGCGGCGGACCGCGTGGTGGAGCAGCGGCTCCTCGCGGTCGGTCTGGCCGTCCGGATCGGCGCCGGCGTCGAGCAGCTGGGCCACCCGCACCGGATCTCCACGATCGATCGCCTGCACCATGGCGGCGCCAGGCGACTCGGGGCCGTCGGGCGCCTCGCCGTCGAGGTTCGAGGTCTCGTTCGCGCTGTCGGGTATCGCGTGCTTCTTCGCGGCCACGGTGACTCCCGCGGGCCGAGCGCCCGCTCACCCGACGAGACGGAGCAGCGCGCCGACTTTTGCGAAAATTTTTCGCCTGCGGTTCGCCTACCCGGTAACCGCCTTCATCCACCGCGAGGGATCACCCACCCGCGGCCGCTCGCCCCCGCGCACCAGGTAGCGCACCGCGGCCGCCAGGCCATCGAGGGTCAGCGGCCACATCCCGAACACGCTCGCGATCACCTCGATCGTGGTGCCGCCCCAGAACCGCTCCGGCTCGGGGTTGAGCCACGCCGCGCTGCGGAAGTGCGCGGACAACCGGCGCAACCACTCGATCCCCGAGGCGCGCTTCGGGTCCGAGTACAGGTACATCGAGCCGCCCGGATCGAGCAGCTCGGCGGGGTGCATCAGCGCGTCGCCGACGAACACCAGCTTCTCGTCGCGATCGCTGTGCGACAGCAGGTCGGCGACCGGCACGCTCTTGCGGAACTGCGCGTCCTCGTAGACCGCGTTGTAGACGCAGTTGTGGAAGTAGTAGCTGCGGAACTTGGCGAACCGGCCGGCGCGCGAGGCCGCGGTGAACAGCCGGCTGACCAGCTCGGCGTGGGGATCCATCGAGCCGCCGACATCCATCAGCAGCACGACCTTGACCCGGTTGCGGCGCGGCGGCCGGAACACCACCTCGATCTCGCCGGCGTTGCGGCAGGTGTGGTCGATCGTCTCGTCGAGATCGAGCTCCTCCTGGGCGCCATCGCGGCCGAGCCGGCGCAGCCCGCGCAGCGCCATGTCGATCTGGCGGACGTCGAGCACGACGTCGCGGCGGTACTCCTTGAACCGGCGCTCGTCGGCGACCGCCATCGCGCTGCGCCCGCCTCCCCCGCCGACCCGCATGCCGGTCGGGTGGCGGCCGCCGGTCCCGAACGGCGAGGTGCCGCCCGTCCCGATCCAGCGGTTGCCGCCGTCGTGGCGCTCCTTCTGCTCGCGCAGCCGCTGCTCGAACAGCTCGCGCAGCTTCTCGAGATCGAGCTCGCGCAGCGCGGCCCGCTGCTCCTCGGTCAGCCCCTCGAGCGCGCGTGGATCTGCCAGCCACTCGCGCAGCTGCTCGGTCAGCTTCAGCGCGTCGACGTGCACGTCCTTGAAGTACGCGAGGAACGCCTCGTCGTAGGCGTCGTAGTGCGCGAGGTCCTTCACGCACAGCGTGCGGCACAGCCGGTAGAACCCGTCGAGCGAGCTGTCGTGCAGCCCGAGCGCGAGCGCCTCCATCAGCGCCATCCACTCGTGGGTCGACACCGGCAGCTTGCGCGCCCGCAGCTCGAACAGGAAGTCGATCAGCATCGCGGCGCTCCGGTCACGCCTTCGCGCGCTTGCCGACCAGCTCGAGATCGTGCTCGGTCTTGAGCAGCGTGCCGAGGAACGGGATCCCGCCGGAGATCCGGCCGAGATCGACGCCGGCCTTCTTGAGCGCGCAGATCCAATCGATCAGCTCGGAGGTCGACGGCTTCTTGCGCAGCCGCGGCGTCGCGCGCAGCCCGAAGAACACCTCGAGCGTCTGATCGAGCACGCGGTCCGAGAGATCCGGATGGTGGACCCGCACGATCTCGGCCATCAGCTCGCGGGTCGGGAACTGGATGTAGTGGAACACGCAGCGGCGCAGGAACGCGTCCGGGAGCTCCTTCTCGTTGTTCGACGTGATGATCACGATCGGGCGCTCGCGGGCGACCACCTCGCGGCCGGTCTCGTCGATCCGGAACCGCATCGCGTCGATCTCGAGCAGCAGGTCGTTGGGGAACTCGATGTCGGCCTTGTCGATCTCGTCGATCAGCAGCACGACCCGCGACGGCGCATCGAGCGCCTCGCCGAGCGGGCCGAGCTTGATGTACGAGGCGATGTCGCGGACGTCATGACCTTGGCCGCCTTCGCCGCCAAACCGGCTGTCGTGCAGGCGCGCGACGGTGTCGTAGACGTAGAGGCCGTCGCGCGCCTTGGTGGTCGACTTGACGTGCCACCGGATCAGCGGCAGGCCGAGCGCGCGCGCCAGGTTCTCGGCGAGCAGGGTCTTGCCGGTGCCGGGCTCGCCGCGAACGAGCAGCGGCCGGGCGAGCGCGACCGCGACGTTGACGGCGTGGCGCAGATCCTCGGAGGCGATGTAGCGATCGGTGCCGGCAAACTGATCGAAGGCGTCGGACATCCCGGCGACCTTAGCGCATCTGGCCGAAAACGGTCAGCGTTGACTGAAACCTCGGAGGCGGCCGTGCGCGACGCTACTTTTTCCGTCCCTGGAGGTAACCGTCGGCGACGCCGTACAGCCAGGTCGCGCCGTACACCAGGCCGGCGATCGAGCCGATCAGCGGGATCGCGCCGATCACGCTCGCGCCCGAGATCGCCGCGACTACGAACACGCCGATCGCCTTGTCGGTCTCGCCGTTGACCAGCTGACCGACCCCGGGGATCACCGCGCTGCACACCGCGGGGACGACACCGCTGCCACCCCCTCCGGACCGTCGAACCAGCGCCTTGCTCATGCGTGCACTATGCCACGCCGCCGCTCAAAACCACGTGTTGACGCCGAGCATGAACAGTACGTAGTGGCTCTCGAACGTGCCCTGGTTGTACGGGCTCTCGAACTGGTTCTCCGGGTTGAGCAGCGGATTGGTCGGATCCGGGCCCTGGCGATCGTCGAGCGGGTTGGTGTTGCCGTTGCCCGCGCAGCCGAGCTGCGCCGAGGTCGGATTGCAGGTCCCCGGGTTCGAGGGCGAGCCCTCGTAGACGAAGCCGCCGCCGACGTTCACCTCGAACCGGCCGGTGCGATACGCGCCACCGACGGTGGTGGTCAGCCGCGCCGCGCCGTCGAAGTTCGCGCGCAGCCAGCCGGTCCGCGCCGCCGCGGAGTCGTAGCCGACGCCGCCGCGCAGGATGACCCGGTTCGCGCCGACCGGCAGGTGATAGCTGCCGCCGAGCCGGACCGAGTAGGTGTCGCGCAGGCCGAGGTTGTTGAAGTTCACCTCGAGCGGCTGCTGGAACACGTCGTTCACGTACAGCCCGGCGTCGAGGTTGATCAGGTACTGGCCGGGCGCGGTGCAGTCCGGATCCCGGGCCTGCCCGGTCGACGTGTAGTCGCAGCGCTTGCCCCAGTTCTCCCATCCGACGTCGAGCTCGACGTCGCCGCGCAGCCCACCGGCCTCGTCGAGGACCTTGTAGCGCGCACCGATCGTGGCGTTCTGCGGCAGCTGGAGCGAGATACACGCCCGCTGCTTCTCGAAGTCGCCTCCCGGCTCGCACCGGCTCATGTCGTCGGGGATCGGCCCGACGACGCGGCTCTGGTCGACGCCGAGGCCCTTGATCGTCTGCGCGGTGCCCTTCGCGCGCAGGACCGCCGCGGAGTTGTAGACCGCGCCGATCTCGATCTCCGGGGTCGGCCGGTAGGTCACGCCGAGGCCGAACGCCGGCACGAAGTTATCCGCGACGTCGGCGGTGAACTGCGAGTCCTGGCTGACCGCCTCGTCGACGTTGCCCGGCGTGCCCCACACCGCGACCGTGGTCTTGCTCTTCATCCGGCCCGCCGAGAACCGCGCGCCCACGTCGAGCTGCGGCAGGATCCGGTACGACGCCGCGATCGAAGGGAACAGCACCTGGCTCTCCTGCTGGAGCACGTCGTAGCGGCTCGGCGGCGGCGGCAGCGTGGTGTCCTCGTTGAACTTGTAGCCGTTCGACATGTCGCGGAACGGGTAGCCGCTCGGCGCGTAGAGGCCGGCCGCGACGTGCAGCCCGGGCACCTTGCCGCCGAGGTCGCTCACGATCGCGACCACCGGGATCGGCTGGAAGCTGCCGATCCCGAGCGGCGGCTTGGGCTTGTTCTCGACGGTGGCGAACGGCGTACCCTCGTACGCGTGCACCTCCGACGGGATGTCGTCGTAGGTGCCGCGCCGGGTGAACTGCATCGAGTACTGGATCAGCGACGCGGCGATCGTGATCGTCGTGCCGTGGGTCTTGGCGAGCCCGGCGGGGTTGATCGAGAGCGCCTCGCCGTCTTCGGTCGAGGCGACCGCGGCGCCGGCGCGCGAGGTCGACACCGCGCCCGAGCCCGGCAGGAACAGGCCACCTGCCGAAGCAGTTGGCACCGCGACGACGAGACTGCCGAGGATGGTACCCGCGCGAAGCTTCATCCTCTCGAACGTAACTCAGCTCGAGGCCGCCCGTCTCCGGCGGATCGGCGGAAGGCCGATTTTCACTCCAGCCGCGGTCAGAACCAGGTCGAGAACCCGAGCATCAGCATCAGGTAGCTCGACTTGATCGTGCCCTGGTTGACCGGGTTCTCGGTCTGCTGGTCGGGCACCAGGATCGGGTTGACCGGATCGGGGCCGCTGCGGTCGTCGGGCGGGTTCTCCGACCCGTCACCGCGACAGCCGGGCGCCGTCGCCGTCGGGTTGCAGTTGCCGTCGTTGCTGTTCGTGCCCTCGTGGATGTAGCCGCCGCCGACGCTGAGCTCCCACTTCGACGTGCGGAACGCGCCGCCGATCGTGCCGTACTGCCGGCCGGCGCCGTCGAGGTCCGCGCGCAGCCAGCCGTCCTCGGCGGCGCGGGTGTCCGCGCCGAGGCCCGCGCGCACGATCACCTTGTTGCGGTTGTCGCGGCCGTTGACCGGCGCCTCGCCGAGCGGGATATGGTAGCTGCCGCCGAGCCGGACCGAGAACGTGTCCTTGAGCCGGTGATCGACGTAGCTATCCTTGAGAGTCAGCGCGCTCTGGCCGTTGACGAAGATGTCGGCGTCCACGACGACGCGGTACGTCCCCGGGCTGGTGCAGTCCGGATCCTTCACGAAGTCGCACCGCTTGCCCCAGTTCTCCCACCCGATGTTGAGCTCGAGGTCGCCGCGCATCGCGCCGTTGCGATCGAGGAACAGGTAGCGGCCGCCGACCGTCGCGGCCATCGGCAACTGGAGATCGATGCACACCTTCTGCTCCGCGACGGTGCCGCCGGCGGCACACCGCGCGTACTCGTCCGCGGTCGGGCCGACGGTGATCGGGTTGCCGTTGAGCTCGACGCCCGGGCCGTTCTCGCTGGTCGCCGAGCCCTTGCCGTGGATCGCCACCGCCGACGAGAACGTCGCCGCGAGCTCGAGCTGCGGCCGCGGCCGGTAGTTGACGCCAAACCCGAACGCCGGAATGAAGTTGTCCTTGACGTCGGCGTTGAACAGGCCGTCGTGCTTGATCGCCTCCTCGTAGTTGCCCGGCGTGCCCCACAGCGCGAGCGTCGACTTGAGGCTCGCCATGCCGACCGAGAACCGCGCGCCGACATCGAGCTCGGGCAGCACGCGGTACGACGCCGCGATCGTCGGCAGGAACACCGCGGCCTCCTGCTTCATCACGTCGTAGCGGGTGGGCGGCGGAGGCGCCGCGTAGTCGCCGTTGAACACGTAGCCGCCGGTCATGTCGCGGAACGGGTACGCGCTCGGCGCGTAGAGCCCGGCGGCGACCCGCAGGTTGGGCACCGCGCCGCCCAGGTCGGACGCGATCGCCACGACCGGGATCGGCTGCATCGCCCCGATCCCGAGCGGCGGGCGGGCGTCGTTCTTCATCGTCGGATACGGCTGGCCCTCGTACGGCTGATCGTCATCGGAGATCGCGTCGTACGTGCCGCGCCGAGAGAACTCCATGAAGTACTGGAAGAACGCCGCCGACACGGTGATCGTCGTGCCGTAGGTCTTGGCGAGGCCGGCGGGGTTGAGGCTGATCGCCTCGCCGTCCTCCACCGACGCGATCGCCGCGCCGGCGCGCGACGTCGAGGTGGCGCCCGAGCCTGGCAGGAACAACCCACCTGCGAGGGCCGGCGATGAAACGGCGAGGGTGGCGAGTGCGGCAAGCGGACGCAGCTTCATGGAGCTTGCGAACTTACCTCACTCCTTCGACGCGCTGAAAGTCCGATGTGGGTCAACAGGATGGCCACCGCGGCCGGCGTGACCCCGCTGATCCGCGATGCCTGGCCGATCGAGCGCGGCCGGATCGCCTCCAGCTTCTCGACCACCTCGTTCGACAGCCCCGGGATGACCCGGTAGTCGAGGTCGCCCGGCACGAGCACGGCCTCGGCGCGTTGCAGCTTGGCCGCGTCGGCCTCCTGGCGGCGCAGGTAGCCCTCGTAGCCGAGCTCGATCTCCACGCGCTCGAGCGCCGCCTCGCGCGCCGCTCCCGGGGCGAGCCCGCCGGCGGCCGCGACCTCCTCGACGGCGCGCCAGTCGAGCTCGGGCCGGCGCAGCAGCTCGGCGAGGTTCGCGCGGCGGTTCGCGATCGGCGCCGAGCCGTGGCGGGCGAGCGCGGCGTTGACCGCGTCGGTGCCGGTGACCGTGGCGTGGTGCGCGCGCTCGATCGCGGCGGCGAGCTCGGCGCGCCACGCCTCGTACTCGCGCCACCGCTCGTCATCGACGAGGCCGAGCCGGCGGCCGATCGGCATCAGGCGATCCGCGGCGTTGTCCTCGCGGAGCAACAGCCGGAACTCGGCGCGCGAGGTGAGCATGCGGTACGGCTCGCGGGTGCCGCGGGTGGTCAGGTCGTCGACCAGCACGCCGGCGTACGCCTGATCGCGGCGCAGGATCAGCGGCTCGCGATCGCCGGGGCCGAACCCGAGCGCGAGCGCGGCGTTGCTCCCGGCGAGCAGGCCCTGGATCGCCGCCTCCTCGTAGCCCGAGGTCCCGTTGATCTGACCCGCGTGGTAGAGGCCGCGCACCCGGCGGGTCTCGAGCGTCGGCAGCACCTCGCGCGGATCGATGAAGTCGTACTCGACCGCGTAGCCGGCGCGCGTCAACTCGGCGCGCTCGAGCCCGGGGATCGTGCGCAGGAACGCGAGCTGGACGTCGTACGGCAGCGACGTCGAGATCCCGTTGGGGTAGACCTCGCCGGCGCCGCCCAGCCCGACCTCGACGCCCTCGGGCTCGAGGAAGATCTGGTGGCGATCCTTGTCCGCGAACCGGACGATCTTGTCCTCGATGCTCGGGCAGTAGCGCGGCCCGGTGCCCTCGATCTCCTTGCGGTAGAGCGGCGAGCGGTGGAGGTTCTCGCGGATCGCGCCGTGGGTGCGCGCGTTGGTGTAGGTCACCCAGCACGGCACCTGCGGCAGCGGCGGGCGGCGCGCC
>JBQCJR010000708.1:0-3315 GCA_051952595.1 Kofleriaceae bacterium | reverse complement strand
GCGGCCTGATCGAGATCGACGTGTCTCACCTGCCCGACCTGGTGATCGAGACCGCGCGGGTCCCGATGCGCTCGGGCTTCGGCGTGGTCGGCCGGATCGACGGCGGCGCGTTCGCGGTCACCGCGGGCACGATCGAGCCGTGGGGGCTCACCAACATGAGCCCCGCGATGCTGGTCGGCTCGCCGACCGAGAGCCTGCTCGACCTGCCCAAGACGCTGCGCGCGATGCCGCTCGAAGGCGAGTAGCCGCTACGGCGCGCCGCTGTTGCCGGCGATGATCAAGAGGCCGATCATCAGCAGCACCACGGCGGTCAGCGGCCACAGGCCCATCGCGACCCCGAGCGCGACGCGCAGCTGCTCGGCCGCGGGCCTCCGCGGACGCTTGGGCTCGGGTGGTGGTGCGTAGCGCTGGGCGCCGTTGCGGACGACGCGGGCCTGAGGAACCGGCTCCTGGATCCAGTCGACGTTCGCCATCCCTCCACTATGGAACACCGGCGCCGGTTGGCGACTCCGGAGTTGCTGGGGTGTAACGTCGAGCACGTGGCAGCACTGGCGGACGTCTCGCTCGGGTTTCGCAACGCGTACCTCGACTTCGATCGCCTGACCGCGCAGCTGCGCGGATGGGCCGAGGCGTTCCCGGAGCTGTGCCGGGTGACCTCGATCGCGCGGACGCCGGAGGGCCGCGACGTGTGGCTGCTCACCATCGGGCGCGACCCGGACCGGGTCCGGCCGGCGGTGTGGGTCGGCGGCAACGTGCACGCGGCCGAGCTCGCCGGCTCGAGCGTCGCGCTCGCGATCGCCGAGGACGCGCTGCGCGTCCACCTCGAGCCCGAGGCGCTCGACCTGCCGGCGCCGATCGCGGAGCGGCTGCGCGACGTGTTGTTCTACGTGGTGCCGCGGATCTCGCCGGATGGCGCGGAGTGCGTGCTGCGCACCGGCCGCTCGCTGCGCTCGGTGCCGCGCGATGCCCGCGTGGAGCGCGGCCAGCCGCGGTGGTCGATCGGCGACGTCGACGGCGACGGCCAGGCGCTGGCGATGCGGGTCGTGGACCCGGGCGGCGAGCTGGTCGAGGCCCGCGAGCTGCCGGGCTTGCTGGTCGAGCGCACGCTCGACGACGAGGGCCCGTTCTACAAGCTCTACCCCGAGGGCACGATCGAGAACTTCGACGGCAAGCGCGTGCCCTCGCCGCACTTCCTCGGCGACAACCCGATCGATCTCAACCGCAACTTCCCGTGGTCGTGGGGGCCGGGCCACGAGCAGCCGGGCGCCGGGCCGTTCGCGGCGAGCGAGCCCGAGTCGCGCGGCGTGGTGGAGTTCGCGACGGCGCACCCCGAGATCTTCGCCTGGGTCGACCTCCATACGTTCGGCGGCGTGTTGATCCGCCCGCTCGGCCACGCGCCGGACTCGAAGATGGATCCCGAGGACCTCGCGATCTTCCGCCAGATCGAGGCGTGGATGCTCGAGCACACCGGCTACCCCACGGTGTCGGGCCACGACGAGTTCCTGTACGAGCCGGACAAGCCGCTCAAGGGCGACCTCAGCGACTACGCGTACAACCAGCGCGGCGCGATCTCGTACGTGATCGAGCTGTGGGACCTGTTCAAGCGGCTCGGCATGGAGCGGCCGCCCAAGTTCGTGCAGTTCTACGACCGCGTATCGCGCGCGGATCTCGTCAAGCTCGCGTGGTGGGACCGCGACGAGAACGGCGGCCGGTCGTTCCCGGCGTGGCGGCCGTTCGAGCACCCGCAGCTCGGCAAGGTCGAGCTCGGCGGCGTGGATCCTCGGATCGGGATCTGGAACCCGCCGCTGCACGAGCTCGCCGGGATGTGCGCGTCGCAGGCGCAGGTGTTCCTGCGCGTGGCCGCGCTCGCGCCGCGGCTGCAGCTCGCGTCGATCGAGCGGCAGGCGCTGCCGGGCGGGCTGACGCGCGTCGACGTGCGCGTGATCAACGACGGCTACCTCGGCAGCTACGGCGTGCCGTCCGCGCGCAAGCTCGACTTCAACGAGCCGGTCTATGCGACCGCGCGCGCCGAGGGCTGCGAGCTGGTCGATCCGGGCGCGGCGCACCAGGTGCTCGGTCACCTCGACGGCTGGGGCCACGGGCTACACACCGGCGCCAACCTGCCCGCGTATCCGGGCACCCGCGGCACCACGAACGCCGGCTGGGCGAGCTATCTGGTGCGTGGCACCGGCACGCTCGAGGTGCGGATCGGCTCGTGCCGCGCCGGGTTCGTGACCGCGGCGATCGCGCTGTAGCCGCGGGTGCGCTCACTCCTCGCGGCCCAGATCGGGATCGTCGCCGAGGCGGTTGCCGCGATCGAGCGCCGCGATCCGGCTCATGTCGCTGGCGTCGAGCGCGAGCTCGAGGATCTGCCGGTTCTCGCGCAGGCGCGCGGCCGTCGTCGCCCTCGGGATCGCGATCGCGCCGAGCTCGAGGTGCCAGCGCAGCACGACCTGCGCCGGCGTCCAGCCATGCGCGTGGGCGATCGAGGTGATCACCTCGTCGTGCAGCACCTCGCCGCGCCCGAGCGGGCTCCACGCCTCCGTCGCGATCCCGTGGCGCGCATCGAAGGCGCGCAGCGCCGGCTGTGCGAAGTCGGGGTGCAGCTCGATCTGGTTGACGACCGGGGTCACGCCCACCTCGTCGATCAGCCGCTCGATGTGATGCGGCTGGAAGTTCGAGACGCCGATCGAGCGCACGCGCCCTTCGTCGCGCAGCCGCACGAACGCGCGCCAGGTCTCGACGAACAGGTCCTTGTGTGGGAGCGGCCAGTGGATCAGATAGAGGTCCACGTAGTCGAGCCCGAGCCGCTCGGCGCTGGCCTCGAACCCACGCAGCGCGGCGTCGTAGCCGTGATCCCGGCCGCGCAGCTTCGACGCCACGAACACCTCGCCGCGATCGAGCCCCGACGACCGGACGCCGCGCCCCACGCCGGCCTCGTTGCCGTAGCGCGCGGCGGTGTCGACGAGGCGGTAGCCCGCCGCGAACGCGAGGCGCACCGCGGTCTCGGCGTCGTCGTCATCGAGCGGCCAGGTCCCGACGCCCAGCAGCGGCATGCTCGCGCCATCGCTCAGCGTCCTGCGCGGATCGCGGGCCGGTTCGTTGCCCCCGCGGCGCTCGGTCTCGATCGTCTCCATGCAGGTCCAACGTGTGCAACCTGGCATCGACCGCAAGCGGCCATCGATCCCTAGGGCGACCGCCGAGTGCGGCGGCGCTCGCTCCGAAGATCGCTCGACGCGATCGCCTGGCGGGCTCGCTCCAGGGCGTGCTCGGAGGCCGCGCGCGCCGTGGCATCGCCGGCGCGGGTGCGGATCC
>JBQCJR010000707.1:0-5843 GCA_051952595.1 Kofleriaceae bacterium | reverse complement strand
CTCGATTCGTGCCAGAGCTGCACCGATGAATACGCACCCACCGCGTGCGGTGAGTGCGATCACCATGGCCATCTGAAGGGCGAGGCACCGCCGCTGTTCGCGGGGCTGTCGCGCCGGGTCCCCTCGGATCCGGCGGCGGGGACGACGGTGGGCAATGACGACAAGCCGTTCGATGTCCCGGTCACCGTCCTGTACCGAGAGGGAAACAACTGATGACTGCCCAGAAGTCTGCACCGATCAAGATCGACGTGGCCGCGCCCGAGGGCGTGCAGCTGCCGATCTTCATGGACAACCACTCGACGTCCGCGGTGGATCTGCGCGTCGTGCAAGCGATGCTGCCGTTCTTCACCACCCACTACGGCAACGCGGCGAGCCGCAACCACGTGTTCGGCTGGACCGCGGAGGCCGCGGTCGAGCACGCGCGCGCGCAGGTCGCCGCGCTGATCGGCGGTGATGGCAAGGAGATCGTGTGGACCTCGGGCGCGACCGAGTCGAACAACCTCGCGATCAAGGGCGCCGCGTCGTTCCTGCGTCGCCAGGGCAACCACATCATCACCGTCGAGACCGAGCACAAGTCGGTGATCGACACGTGCAAGCGGCTGCAGCGCGAGGGCTTCGAGGTCACGTTCCTGACCCCGGCCAAGGACGGCCTGGTGACCCCCGAGCAGGTCACCGCGGCGATGACCGACAAGACCACGGTCGTCAGCATCATGGTCGCCAACAACGAGATCGGCGTGGTCCAGCCGATCGAGGCGATCGGCGCCGCGATCAAGCAGAAGAACCCCAAGACGATCTTCCACACCGACGCGGTCCAGGCCGCCGGCAAGATCCCGTTCGACGTCGAGAAGGCGCGCGTCGATCTCGCCTCGGTGACCGCGCACAAGCTGTACGGCCCCAAGGGCGTCGGCGCGCTGTGGGTGCGCCGCAAGCCGCGCGTCCGCATCGACCCGAACATCGATGGCGGCGGCCACGAGCGCGGCATGCGCTCGGGCACCCTGGCGGTCCCGTTGATCGTCGGGTTCGGCAAGGCCGCGGAGCTCGCCCGCGAGGAGATGCACGACGAGGCGATCCGGCTGCGCGCGCTGCGCGACCGGCTGCACCACGGCATCTCGTCGCGGCTGACCGAGACCTACGTCAACGGCTCGCTCGAGCACCGGCTGCCCGGCAACCTCAACATCTCGTTCGCGTTCGTCGAGGGCGAGTCGCTGCTGATGGCGCTCAAGGATGTCGCGGTGTCGTCGGGCTCGGCGTGCACCTCGGCGTCGCTCGAGCCGAGCTACGTGCTGCGCGCGCTCGGCGTCGGCGACGAGCTCGCCCACACCTCGATCCGGTTCGGCATCGGCCGGTTCAACACCGAGGCCGAGATCGACTACGTGGTCGAGCTGGTCGTCAAGAGCGTCGAGCGGCTGCGCTCGCTATCGCCGCTCTGGGAGATGCACCAGGACGGCATCGACCTCGCTTCCATCCAGTGGACCCCGCACTGAGACAAGAGAGAACACCATGGCGTACTCAGACAAGGTCATCGACCACTACGAAAACCCCCGCAACGTCGGCACGTTCAAGAACGAGGCGGACGTCGCCAAGGACGACGTCGGCACCGGCCTCGTCGGCGCGCCCGCGTGCGGCGACGTGATGCGGCTCGAGATCCGGGTCAAGGACGGGCTGATCGCCGACGCGCGGTTCAAGACGTTCGGCTGCGGCTCGGCGATCGCGTCGAGCTCGCTCGCGACCGAGATGATCAAGGGCATGACGCTCGAGCAGGCCGCCGAGATCAAGAACACCCAGATCGTCGAGGAGCTGAACCTCCCGCCGGTCAAGATCCACTGCTCGGTCCTCGCGGAGGACGCGATCAAGGCGGCGATCGAGGACTACAAGAAGAAGCACGCGAAGTAGGGGAAGCCATGAACGCCACCGCCAACCACGACGGATCTGCGACCGACGCTCCGGCCGGCAAGCCGATCTCCAAGCGCGAGATCGAGATCACCGAGTCCGCGGCGCAGGAGATCGCCAAGCAGAAGGAGAAGCGCGGGACTCCGAACGCGCGGATCCGGATCGGAGTGCGCGGCGGCGGGTGCACCGGCTTCACTTACGTGTTCGAGTGGGCGGACGAGCTCCGTCCGACCGACAAGGAGTTCTCGGCGTACGGGGTTTCGATCGCCGTCGACCCGAAGAGCCTGGTGTTCCTCGGCGGGATGCAGCTCGACTTCGTGCGCGGGATGATGGGGCACGGCTTCAAGTTCAACAACCCCAACGCCAAGGGCTCGTGTGGCTGTGGCGAGTCCGTTCAGTTCTAGCGACGCGTTCGCGCTGCTCGGCCTGCCGCCGCGGTACGACGTCGATCCCGCTCAGCTCGAGGGCGCGTTCTTCGAGCGCAGCCGCGAGCTCCACCCGGATCGGTTCGCCACCGCCCCGGTGGCCGAGCGGGTGGCCGCGCTGTCGCGGGCGCGCGCGCTCAACGACGCCTACAAGCTGCTCCGCCGCGATGCCTCGCGCGCCGAGTACCTGCTGGCCCAGGCCGGGATCACGATCGGCGACAACGAGCGGATCGACCCGGCCCTGGTGATGGAGCTACTCGAGGAGCGCGAGGTGCTCGCCGACGCGCGCGCCGCGAACGACCTCGCCACCGTCGAGCGGCTGAGCGGATCGATGCGCGAGCGCCGGCGCGGCGCGCGCGCGCGCGTAAAGGAGAAGTTAGGCGCCGCCGAGCAGCTGACCGGCGAACCGCGCAGGGCGCAGCTCGGCGAGATCAAGCGCCAGCTGATCTTGCTGCGCTACGTCGAGCGCTACCTGGAAGAGTGCGATAGCGCGCTCGACCAAGACTGAGGATCGAACTCATGTTGTTGCAGATCTCAGAGCCCGGCCAGTCGGCTCCGAAGGAGGCGTGCAAGCCACGCGTCGTCGGGATCGATCTCGGGACCACCAACAGTCTGGTCGCCCACGTCGAGGACGCCGCCCCGGCGGTGCTCGGCGGCGAGGGTGGCCCGCTCGTGCCCTCGGTCGTGCACTACGCGGCCGATGGCCAGATCCTGGTCGGCCGGCCGGCCGTGGCCCGCGCGGCGGACGCGCCCCACGACACGCTCGCGTCGGTCAAGCGGCTGATCGGCCGCGGCGCCAAGGACCTCGCCGGCATGCGCGGGATGCTGCCGTACGAGCTCGAGGGCGACGACCGCGCGGTGCGGGTCAAGGTCGCCGGCGGGCGCGTGGTCTCGCCGGTCGAGGTCTCGGCCGAGGTGCTCAAGGCGCTCAAGGCGCGCGCCGAGGCGGCGCTCGGCGGCCCGATCGAGGGCGCGGTGATCACCGTGCCCGCGTACTTCGACGACGCGCAGCGCCAGGCCACGCGCGATGCCGGCCGGCTCGCCGGGCTCGAGGTGCTGCGGCTGCTCGCCGAGCCCACCGCGGCGGCGCTCGCCTACGGGCTCGACCGCGGCAGCAAGGGTGTGTACGCGGTGTTCGACCTCGGCGGCGGCACGTTCGACATCTCGATCCTGAAGCTGGTCGAGGGCGTGTTCGAGGTGAAGGCGACCGGCGGGGACTCGGCGCTCGGCGGCGACGATCTCGATCGCGCCGTCGCGTCCGCGGTGCTCGAAGAGGCCGGGCTCGGCACGGCGGATCGCCGGCGGGTCGCCGCGGCGGTCGCCGAGGCGCGGCGGGTCAAGGAGGCACTCACCAACGCCGGCGAGGCGGTGTTCCGGCTCGATCCCGACGCCGCGGGGGCCCCACACCTCGAGCGCGTGGTGACCCGCGCCCAGCTCGCGGCGTGGGCGCTGCCGCTGCTCGAGCGCACCGGCAAGGCGTGCCGGCGCGTGCTCAAGGACGCCGAGCTCACCCGCGAGGATCTCGACGGCGTGATCCTGGTCGGCGGCTCGACGCGCTCGCCGGTGGTCCGCGACTACGTCGCCAGCGTGTTCGGCAAGGCGCCGCTGTGCGATCTCGATCCCGATCAGGTGGTCGCGCTCGGCGCCGCGGTCCAGGCCGACGTGCTGGCCGGCGGCGAGCAGAAGGTGGTGCTGCTCGACGTGGTCCCGCTGTCGCTCGGCGTCGAGATGATGGGCGGGATCGTCGAGAAGCTGATCCACCGCAACACCACGATCCCGACCGGCGCCACGCAGACGTTCACCACGTACGCCGACAACCAGACCGGGTTCGACATCCACGTCGTGCAGGGCGAGCGCGAGACGGTCGACGCCTGTCGCTCGCTCGCGCGGTTCGCGCTGCGCGGGCTGCCGCCGATGATCGCCGGCATGCTGCGGATCGAGATCACGTTCCTGATCGACGCCGATGGCCTGCTGAAGGTGATGGCCAAGGAGCTGACCACCGGCAGGGAGGCGGCGATCGAGGTCGTGCCGAGCTACGGCCTGTCCGACGAGGAGGTCGAGCGCATGCTGATGGAGTCGTTCGAGTACGCCGAGGACGATCTCGCGCGCCGCAACCTCGCGGTCGAGCGGGTCGAGGCCGAGCGGATCCTCGGGGCGACCCGCCAGGCGTTCGTCGATGATCCGTCGCTGCTCGACGACGAGGTGCGCGCCGCCGGCGAGGCGGCGATGCGTGCGCTCGAGGCGGCGGTGGCCGGGGACGATCACCTCGCGATCCGGCGCGCGATCGAGGCACTCGACGTCGCGACCAAGCCATTCGCGCAGCGCCGGATGAACCGCGCGGTCGCAGCGCAGCTCCAGGGCGTCTCGTTCGAGGACGCCGCGCGTCGGTTCGATGCAGGCGATGCACCAGCGGCGCCCGAGGCGCCGACTCGCAAAGGCGGCGTTTGATGCCGAAGATCACGTTCCTCAATCCGCACGGCCCGACGTCCGAGGGGCCGCTCACCGTCGAGGTCAAGAAGGGGCTCTCGATCCTCGATGCCGCCGAGGAGTGCGGCGCGCGCGTCGGCCACGCCTGCGGCGGCAACCTCGCGTGCTCGACCTGTCACGTGTGGGTCCAGCAGGGCCTCGATTCCTTGCCGGAGGTCACCGACAAGGAGAACGACATCATGGACAAGGCGTTCGACGTCCGCCCCGAGTCGCGCCTCGGCTGTCAGGCCAAGGTCGCCGAGGAGGACGTCGTGGTCGAGATCACCGAGGAGAGCCTCAAGGCGTGGCTCGACGAGAACCCCGAGGAGCGCAAGAAGCAGCGCAGCGCGGGGTAGGCGCGGTCACCACGCGACGACGTGCTGCTGGTTGGCCGGCTCCCAGCACAGGTCCGTGCCGGTGTACGACACGGTGATCACCGCGACCTCGTGCTCGACGTCCACGGCCGCGCCACCGAGGAACGCCGCGTTGCTGCACTTCTCGAGCTCCCCGCCGGTCACCTCCGGCGGGATCGGCCGGTCCTCGGCCAGCCACTGCGGCGGCGTCGCGCGATCGACGACGACCTTGCCGTCCTGGGTGATCCGGAGCTGGCCGCCCTTCCACTCGACCGTCACGCCCCCGCCCGCGGCGCGGGTGCGCTCCGAGGGCGCGACGTCGGGCGCGTTGTCCTCGGCGAGCGGGGCCAGCGCGACCAGCGCGCGGCGGCCGTGCAGCTCGCCGAGCCAGCGGTTCGCCTCGGCGATCCGTGCGTCGAGCTCGGGCGAGCGCGGGTCGGGCCCGATCAGCTGATCGGCGTCGTCGGCCGCGAGCACGACGTGCCGGCCGGTCTCGGTATCGCGGCGGTCGACGGTGACCAGCCGCAGGTTGGGGTTGCCGCGGCCGCCGTCGATGTCCTGGTACGCGAGCACCACGAGCTCGCCATCGGCGGACACCGCGGGGAGGCGCGGCGTCTCGAACCCGGCCTGGCCCCACGTGACCTCGGGCCCGGCCGTGGGCGGGCTGCTGCCGGTGTGGTGGAGGGGACCCGGAGCGCTCGAGCCGCAG
>JBQCJR010000706.1:0-8794 GCA_051952595.1 Kofleriaceae bacterium | reverse complement strand
CTCCACAATGAGAAGTACGTCGGGACGTGGCGCTTCAAAGAGCGCCAGTGGGTCAAGGTGCCCGGCACGAATAAGCGCCGGCCGCGCCCCCGCGCAGCAGATGAGGTCATGACGAGCGAGCGTCCGGACCTGCGCATCATCGATCCGGAGCTATGGACCGCCGTGCGCGCGCGGCTCACCGCGATCCATCGCAAGTACACCAAGGCATCGGAAGGTGGCGAGAAGATCGCGAGCCCGCGCCGGTGCTCGCATCTACTGTCCGGGGTTCTGGTCTGCGACGAGTGCGGATTCCCGCTGACGATCTACGGCGGACGGCAACGCTACTACCGTTGCAGCACGCACCACACCAAGGGCATGTGCAACAACGATCTTCGCGTGCGCGAGGAGGTGCTCCGCGATGTGGCGCTGGGTGCGATCCGCAAGCAACTCCAGAGCAGCGAACAGGTCGCGCGCGTGCGCAAGGAGATCGCGCAGCGGCTCCGCGACTACTCGCAGACGCTCGATGCTGAAGTCCGCGAGCACCGTGGCCGGCTGACCCGCACCGAGGACCGCATCAAGGGGCTCATCCAGTTCATCGCGGACGGCGAGCGCTCCGAGTACATCGTCGCGACGCTGCGCGACCTCGAAGTGCAGGCAAAAACAGAGCGCGCCGCGATCGAGCGCATCCAGCGTGAGGCACAGCAGCCGCTTTGCCTGCCCAGCCCCGATGAGATCGTCCAGGCTGTGTACAGCTTCGACGCGATGCTCGCCGGTGACGCCGAGGTGGCGCGGGCACGCCTCCGCCGCTGGCTAAGAGATGGCACCCTGCGCGTCGCGAAGGCCGGGAAGGGGTTCGAGCTCCGCGGCGGATGCTTCCCGCTGGCGCTCGTCGCCGAAAACGCGAATCTCCGGAATCCCAAGCCAGAACAAGGGCTTGGGACGCCGGAGAGTAACGTTCGTAGCGGGGGCAGGATTTGAACCTGCGACCTTCGGGTTATGAGCCCGACGAGCTACCAGGCTGCTCCACCCCGCATCATGTTGTCAGCCCGGCGAGCAGCACCGAGCGAGACGTCTTGTGCCACGACCGCACGGACGCGTCAAGGTCTCGTACGTGTGATCCGATGATCGCGCGCGAATGCTACCGATCGCGGGGCGGGTACGCGAGCATCGCGAGGTGTTCCGGGGTGTCGCGTTCGTGGGGCTGATCCTCGTCGCTGGTTGCTCGTTCCAGGGCACGGGCGCGGGCCCGGACAGCGGCCGGGATCCGGATGGAACGGTGGGCGATGAGGACGGGGACGGGATCTCCTCCTCGGTCGACAATTGTCCGGCGGTCGCGAACCCGGACCAGGCGGACCAGGACGGCGATGGGGTCGGCGACGCGTGTGACAACTGCCCTGCCCGGCCGAACCCGCCGGTCGCGACGCTGGGATTCTCGGAGCCGGTCCAGCGCGACCACGACGGCGACGGGTTGGGCGATGCGTGTGATCCCTGCCCGCACCGCCCGGCGGTCGGCGGCAGCGAGCCGGACCGAGACGGCGACGGGATCGGAGATGCGTGTGATCCCGAGCCGGACGAGCGCAACCCGCCGGCCTACTTCGATGGCTTCTATGACCCGCCGGATGGGGGTTGGCAGGCGGTGGGCGGCACGCTGGCGGACTGGACGGTGGTGGCCCGGCCGGGTGGCCAGGTGGGCTGGCTTCAGTCGGTCCTGGACGGCAACCGGCGACACCAGCTGCTGCTGATCGGCGAGCGGCGCGAGCACTACCTGGAGTCCTCCTTTGTGGTCTCCAGCGTGGCCCCGCCGGACGGCTCGGCGCGCCGCTCGGCGGCGGTCTCGTTCGGGTTCGCCCCGGTGACGGGCGGCGACGTCTACTTCACCTGCGGCGTTCGCCACGATCCGGCCGCTCAGACCAACGAGATCGTGGCGGCGATCATGAACAACGACACGCCGGTCGAAGACGGCAACCTGGCACCGTGGCCCACCGATCCGGCGGGCCATCGGATCGACCTCGTCGCCCGCGGGCTCCGCGTGGGCGGCGCGCAGCCACACACGGGCTCGACGAGCCTGTCGTGCGCGGCGCTGGGCGAGGCGGGCCCGCCGGCGGTCCAGGCGACGAACACGAGCACGTACTACCCGGACGGGCGGATCGGCCTGCGCACGTACGGCATGACGGCGTGGTTCGACTACCTGTTCGCGGTCGAGCCGGTCGCGGCGCCCTGACCTCGCGCCGGCGCGGCGCAAATCCGGTGGCGCCCGCCCGGCGGCAGCGGCGCGACGTTATGATGCGCCAGTGATGCGCCGTGCGCGCAACGTGCCGCTGTGGACGGCGATCGCCGCGACGGTGGTGGCGATCGCGCTGGCGGTGCTGCACGCGCGGCAGATCTGGCCGCTGCCGGGCATGGCGGCGCTCGAGGGGCTGACGGTCGATGCACGGTTCGAGATGCGAGGGCCACGCGATCCGTCGACCGACCAGATCGTCATCGTGGGCATGGACGACAAGCTGCGCGACGAGGCGGTCGAGGTGCTGCAGACCCGCCGGGGCTACGCGCGCCTGATCGACGCGATCTCGGCGGCGAACCCGAAGGTCATCGCGCTCGACCTGTTCTTCTCGTACCCCGAGGAGATCCTGCCGGAGCCGCTCGCGGCGCGGGTCCGCCAGGCGAGCGCGACGGCGCCGTCGGACGGTGATGCCCCGGCGCTGCGCGAGGCGCGCGAGGTGCTCGCCGCGGTGGCGGAGGAGCTGCGCGGCGACGAGCTGCTGGCGGCGGCGATCGCGCGCAGCGGGCGCGTGATGCTGGGCGCGAACTTCATCAAGGGCGCGCCGGTGCGCGGGGTGGTCGAGCCGGTCGGGCTCAAGGCGGCGCGGCTCGGCGAGGTGGCGGACGCGGGTGGCGGCGATCCGGCGCTCCGGCCGATCACGGCGGGGGTGGTGCGGTTCACCCTGCCCGCGCTATCGAAGGGCGCGCTGGGCGCGGGCGCGATCACCGACCTGCGCGACGCGGACGGCGTGCGGCGGCGGATGCCGCTGGTGCTCGAGTACGGCGGTCGCCACTACATGTCGCTCGGCCTCGCGGTTGCGCTGCACGCGCTGGGGCAGCCGCGCGCGACCCGCTACGTCGCGGGCGAGCGCACGCTGCGCGCGGCGGATCTGACGCTGCCGTTGACCGCCGCGGCGTCGCTGCCGCTCGACGTGATGGGCCCGGGCCGGATCCCGCGGGTCTCGGCGGCGGACGTGCTCGCGGGCCGCGAGCTGGACAAGCTCGCGGGCAAGCTGGTGTTCGTCGGCCACACCTACGCGGCGAGCGACAAGGTCGCGACGCCGCTCGACCTCACCGCCGATGGCGTGGAGCTCCACGCGACGCTGGCCGAGAACCTGCTCGGCGGGCGGATCCTGCGCGGCTCGGGCTGGCTGGCGACGGTGGGCTCCACGCTGGTGTTGTGCCTGGTGGTCTGCGCGGCGCAGCTGCGGCGGATCCGCCGGCGCGCGTGGGTGCCGCCGCTGATCGCGCTGGTGGCGATCGCGGGCTACGTCGCGGTGGCGCTGGTGGCGTTCTCGGGCGGCGCGGTGCTCGAGCTCGCCGCGCCGACGGTGCTGACCGGCGGCGTGCTGCTCGCGTCGGTGATCGGCGGCCTGGCGACCGAGGGCCGCGAGAAGGCGCACCTGCGCGGCGTGTTCTCGCAGTACGTGAGCCGGCCGGTGGTCGATCGCATCCTGGCGGACCCGGCGCGCGCGCGGCTCGGCGGCGAGCGCAAGGAGCTGACGGTGCTGTTCAGCGACATCCGCGGGTTCTCGCAGTTCGCCGAAGGCATGCCGCCGGAGCAACTCGCGGCGTTCCTCGGCGAGTACCTGACCCCGATGACCGATCTCGTGCTGGCGTCGGGCGGCACGCTCGACAAGTACATCGGCGACGCGATCATGGCGATCTGGGGCGCGCCGATCGACGTGCCGGACCACGCGGCGCGCGCGTGCGAGGTCGCCCTGAAGATGCAGGAGGCGCTGGTCGAGCTGAACCGCGGCTGGCAGCGGGCGGGCCGCCCGGCGGTGTCGATCGGCATCGGGATCAACACCGGGCCGATGGCGGTGGGCAACATGGGATCGACCGCGCGGTTCGAGTACACGGTGCTCGGCGACCAGGTGAATCTCGGATCGCGGCTCGAGGCGCTGACCAAGGAATACGGGATCGGGATCCTCGTCGGAGAAGCGACGGCGCGTGCGGCCGGCGACGCGTTCGTGTTCCGCGAGATCGACCTGGTCCGGGTCAAGGGCCGCGCGGGTGCGGTGCCGGTGTTCGAGCTGGTCGGGCGCGCGGGCCACGCGGACCCGACGTTCGCGCGCGCGCTCGCGCTGTATCGCGCGCGCGCGTTCGACGCGGCGAAGCAGGCGTTCGCGTCACTCGACGGCGATCCCGCGGCGGCGGTGATGGCCGCACGCTGCGAGGTGCTCGCGGCGGCGCCGCCCGATGCCGACTGGGACGGCGTCTACGACCAGCGTTCGAAGTAGCGTCGCGCTCGACGGCGTGCGCGGGCGCCGGCGCGCGTCGAGACCGTCGCGCACGCGCCACACACCGAGGCCGGGCGGCGGCGCTCAGCGAATGAAGTAGTAGTAGATGACGAGCGCGAACAGCACGAGCACGACGACCAGCATCACCGGTCCGCCCGATTTCTCCTCGGGAGCCTTCGTGAGGCGGGGTCGCTTGTCGGCGTCGTAGTCGAGGTGTTGGTCGAGGTGCGTGGGCATGGCTGATCTCGCCAGGATGCAGGGGCCGCGCCCGCACTCACGTCCGCTCGACGAGCAACAGCAGCAGCACCGCGTAGATCGCGAGGGCTCCGATCACCAGCGTCGGGACGAGGAGCCGCCGCGTCGTGCGCGGCTCGGCGAGCAGGTCGCGATCACGATCGAAGTGCGAAGCCATACTGGCCGCGCGTGCATCGGGCATTCCGTTACGTGAGTATCAAGATCACGCTCAGCGCGATCGCGAGCACGACCGCGCCCAGGATGATCGCGAGCGGCCACACCACGGGCGGCGGGGTGGCCGTGTTGCGCAGCCGCGGACGCCGCGTGCCGAGCGCGGGTTCGAGATGGGTTTCCATGATCGGCGCGACTGCATCGACCATTCCGCGGCTCGCGCCGGCGCGGCCGACTGTAGTAGGGTGGCGCGCGATGACGGTTCTCGTCCTCGACTTCGACGGCACGATGACCGATGCCGAAGCAGAGGGTCGCCCGTTTCGCGACGGCTACCTCGACGATCTCTGTGCCCTGGTGGGCCGACCCGCGAGCGATCCCGAGGTCCTCGGGATCGCCGAGGAGGTCGAGGCAGAGCTCGCGCGCGACCCGGCGGCGCACCCGTTCCTATGGATGGGTCGCGCGGTCGCGCCGGCTACGGTGGATCCGTACCTGCGCATGGTGCCGATCGCGCACCGCATCCTCGACCGGTTCGACGCCCTGCCCGGCGCCATGGACCGCGGCCGGCTGCTCGGCGGCGTGCTCTACAAGTACAACTACGCCAAGACGCTGGGCCGACCGGTGTTCCGCAGCGGCGCCGGGGATGTGCTGCGCACGCTCGCCGGCGTGCACGCGTGGATCGTCACCAACTCGGACACCCACGCGGTGGCCGGCAAGATCGCGGCGCTCGATCGCGACGCGCCGGGGGTGGCGTGGCTGACCTCGCGGGTGCGTGGCCAGGCGCGCAAGTTCGACATCGACGATACGTGGACCGGGGTCGAGGCCGAGCTGGAGGTGCCGGGGCTCGATCGCCCGGTGCTGCTGCGCCGCCGCGCCTACTACGAGATCCTGCGCGCGGTGCTCGACGAGGCCGGTGCGACGTTCGCCGAGCTCGTGGTCGTGGGCGACATCTTCGAGCTCGATCTCGCGATGCCGCTCGCGCTCGGCGCGCGGGTCGGCCTGGTCGCCTCGTCGCACACGCCGGACTACGAGCGCGCCTTCGTCTCGACGCATCCGCGCGGCACGATCATCGAAGACCTGGCCGCGATCCCGGGCCTGCTCGCGACCTGATCGCGACCTGGCCCTGCCGATGTGAGCCGCGCCACGCTGCCGGCCACGCGTCAGCGCCGGAGAGCGCCGAATACTCGACTGCACGGCGCGATCTCGGCATCGTGGCGATCGCACGCGAGGGGCGTGCGCGCACCCGACGTGGTCGAGGTGCGCCTTGTTCGCACAGGTACTGGAGCCAGGGAGTCAACACATGATGACGCGGATGGAGTTCCTTCGTTCGGTGGCGGGGCTCGGGGTGGGGGCGATCGGGGTCGCGGCGCTCGCCGGATGCGGCGGCGACGACGACCCGAAGACGATCGACGCGCCGGTGAGCCCGCCGGTGGACGCGCCATCCGCCGATGCGCCGGTCGACGCCCCGGACACCCAGCGCTGCACCGCCACCACGAACGTGGTGATCAGCAGCAACCACATGCACGCGCTCGTGGTCCCGGTCTCCGACATCACCGCCGGCGCGACGAAGACCTACGACATCCAGGGCACCTCGCAGCACGGGCACACCGTAGAGATCACCTCGGCGATGTTCGCGATGCTGGCGACCGGCGCGTCGATCACCGCGACCTCGTCGAACGACGGCGGCCACACGCACAACGTGACCGTCCGGTGCGCGTGACCGCCGGTCAGCGCTCGAGATCCGCCCACACCGGCGCGTGATCCGAGCGGCCGGCGTCGACGATCGACGCCGCGATGGCGCGGAACCGCGCGTCGATCAGGATGTGATCCAGCCTGAACCGCAGCAGTCCGCCGATGCGCTCCCACTGCCAGGTATCGGCGTTCGGCTGGAACCTCGGCAGCACGTCGCGAAACCCGCGGGCGCGGAACACCGCGACCGCCATCCCCTCGTCCTCCTCGTTGAAGTCGCCGGCGACGATCGTCGGTAGCCGCGGATCGAGGCTCGCCACGTGCTGGCGCGCCTCGCGCTCGCGCAGCGACCGGGTCGAGAAGTAGCCGATCACCCAGCTACCGCTATCGCTGACCGGCGGATGGAGGTGGAGGCTCAGGACCTGGATCGGTCCGCCGGGCGCGTCGATGATCGCGCGCACGCCGAAGTACGGCCCGCCGTTGTCGGAGACCAGATCGACGTGCGAGATCGGCCAGCGCGACATCACGCCCATGCCGCCGGAGGGCCAGTACGAGTGCGTCGGCTCGAACCGGTAGTACGGGAACCGCGCGCCGAGCGCCAGCACGAGCGCCGTCGCCCAGCGCGCGTCGGGCTCCTGGAGCACCACGATGTCCGGCGAGGCCGCCTCGATCGCGGCGATCCCCGCCGGATCGCCGGGGATGCTGACGTCGACGTTGTAGGTCATGAACCGGAACCGGATCGCGCCGGGCCGCGGGATCACCGGCTCCGGAGCCGGCTCGCTGCAGGCGCACACCACCGCCGCCACGAACAACCACTTCATCGACGATCGGACACCCGCGCAGCCACTCCGGTTTCCGTGAGCCGGATCGAGCACTTGCTTGACAGCCACCGTGCTTGCGGCAACTGTCCATGGGTGTCCGCCGACGACAAAGTCATCCTGTCCTGCGCGCTGACCGGCGCGGTCACGACCAAGAAGCACTGCCCGGCGATCCCGTACACGCCGGTGGAGATCGCCGAGGAGGCGCGCCGGGCGTACGAGGCGGGCGCGGCGATCGTGCACATCCACGCGCGCAACGACGACGGCTCGCCGACGTGGTCGAAGGACACGTTCGCGGCGATCCAGCGCGAGGTGCAGGCGCGCTGCCCGGTGCTGATCAACTGGTCGACCGGCGGCGCCGGGCCGATGTCCGAGCGCGTCAGCCACCTCGCGCTGCGCCCGCACATCGCGGCGCTCAACATGGGCTCGATGAACTACGCGAAGTGGAGCGAGGCCAAGAAGCAGTTTGCGTTCAACTTCGTGTTCGCGAACTCGTTCGACGACATCGTCGCGTTCGCGCGCGCGATGAAGGAGCATGGCGCCAAGCCGGAGATGGAGTGCTTCGACGTGGGCCACACCCACTCGCATCGCGTGCTCGCCGACCTCGGGCTGATCGAGCCGCCGTTCCACTTCTCGTTCATCATGGGCGTGCTCGGCGGGATCCCGGCGAGCGCGCGCCACCTCGCGTTCCAGGCCGAGCAGGTGCCGGACGGATCGCGCTGGAAGGTCATCGGCATCAGCCGCGATCAGTGGCCGCTCGCGATGGCGGCGCTGTCGCTCGGCGGCGACGTGCGGGTCGGGCTCGAGGACAACTTCTACCTGCCGGGAGGCGAGATGGCGAAATCGAACGGCGAGCTGGTGGCAGCGGCGGCCGAGCTGGTCAAGCTGTCGGGCCGGAGCGTGGCGAGCGTCGATGAAGCGCGCAAGCTGCTGTGGCCGCGCGGCGGGGGCAACTGATGAGCCTGCCCGGCCTGGATGGCGAGCTCGGAGGCGAGCTGGCGCGCGCGCTCGAGCTGGCGCGGGACGCCGGCGACGAGGTGCGGCGGCTGCAGCGCGGCGAGCTCGGGGTCGAGATGAAACCGGGCGACGAGCCGGTGAGCATCGCGGACCGCCGCGCGTCCGAGTTGATCGTCGAGGGGCTCGCGGCCGCGTTCCCGCGCGATCCGGTGATCTCCGAAGAGCTGGCGCCGCCACCAGGCGCGCAGGCTGGCGCGCGGCTGTGGCTGGTCGATCCGATCGACGGCACCAAGGACTTCATCCGCGGCGAGCACGGCTACTCGGTGATGATCGGGCTGCTCGTCGCGGGGCGGCCGGCGCTCGGCGTGGTGCACCAGCCGGCGCCCCACCGCACCATATAAGCGACCCCAGAAAGCGCGGGGGGGCGCGATGCGGGCGCGGTGCGTC
>JBQCJR010000705.1:0-3477 GCA_051952595.1 Kofleriaceae bacterium | reverse complement strand
TTCGAGAGGTGCTGGAAGTCGCTGCCGACGTAGCCGCGGCGGAACCACTTCTCCGCCGAGCCCTTGCCGCCCATCCAGTCGTACGTCGAGTAGAACGCGCAGCCGCTGGCGTGCGCCGCCCTGCGCTGGGCGTCCACCAGCACCGGCATCACCGCGCGCGATCGATAACCGGTGCCGTCGGGCTCGGCCTGATCGAGCGGCGACACCACGAGGCACGCCGCGTCGGGGCGGGCGCGGCGCACCGGCGCGATCGCCTTCTCGTAGTTCTCCTGGTAGTGCTTGGTGTCATGGTCGCCGGGGTGCAGCCACTGCGCCTCGTTCGCGCCGATCATGACCAGCACCAGATCCGGGCGGCGGTGCGCGAGCGTGGCGGCGAAGTGCTCGGCGTCGCGGCTCGCGAAGTTCTTGACGTTGACGCTCACGATCCCGAGGTTGTCGACGACCGCGCCGCGTGGGTTCTCGAGCCCGAGGCCGAACAGCCGGAGCCGGCCGTCCGCCTCGATCCGGAACGACGTCGCGCCCTCCGGCAGCGAGGCCGCCGCGAACCCGGGCTGCTTGTCGTCGGCGCGGGTGGCGACCCGCAGCACCTCGGTGCGATCCGCGGTCACCACCGCGGTGCCGCCGCGCGGCTGCGCGAGGTAGTAGAGCTCGAGCTCGCGCGCGGTGCCGGCGGTGAGCTTGATCGTCGCGCGGCCGTCCTCGGTCTCGGCCGTGCTGCCGCCCGGGCCGTACAGCCCGTCCGGCGTGGGGTTGGTCGACACCGCGTGGGGCTGCCACTCGCCGCCGGTCGCGCGCACGACGCCGCCGTGGTGGCAGAACCGGTGCGGCGGCACCACGAACACGAAGCCCGGGCCACCGTCGCCGAGCTCGCCCTGGAGCCGCGCGCGCAACCGCCCGGGGATCGCGTCGGTCGCGACCACCGAGTCGCCGTACCACGACACCCGCAGCGCGTGGCCGAGCACGCCGCGCCGCGCGTCGGCGAGCGCGCGATAGAACGCGTCCATGCCCCACCGCCGGCACGCGGGCGGCGCGCCTTCGAGGCACACGTCCTCGAGCGCGCCGATCCGGCCGCGATCGCCGGTCGCCGCGGGCGCCGGAGCCGGCGGCTCGTCGTCATCGTCGTCGCCTGCGCGCGCGACCACGGCCGGCGCCGCGGCGAACGAGGGGCCGGCGGTCGACGACGGGCCCGGCTCGCGGCGCATCGTCAGGCGATCCGCGAGCGCGCCCACGCCGCCGTGGAACCAGCACAGCCCGGCGACCAGGAAGCCCGCGAACCACAGCAACGTTGGAGCGATCGTCCAGCTGCGATCCGTGGCGGACATGCGCGGCCCGAAGGTACGGGAACCCGGGGACGAGTCAAGGTATCCTCGGCGCGTGACCGCCGCGCTCGAGGACACGCTCGCCGCGACCACTCCCGGTGATCCGGCGCGCACCGCCACGCTCGCCGGCGAGCGGACCGCGGCGCGCTCGGCGGGCCTCGCCACCGGACAGCGCCTGGGCCACTTCCGGATCGAGCGCCCGCTCGGCGCCGGTGGCATGGGCGAGGTCTACCTCGCGACCGATCTCGCGCTCGACCGGCCGGTCGCGATCAAGGTGCTCCCCGAGCAGCTCGCCCGCGATCCCGGGCGCCGCGAGCGGCTGGTCCGCGAGGCGCGCGCGCAGGCGCGGATCGTCCATCCGAACGTCGGACACCTCTACTTCATCGGCGAGGAGGACGGCCGGATGTACTTCGCGATGGAGTACGTCGCCGGCGAGACGCTCGCCGATCGGGTCGCGCGCGGGCCACTGCCGCCCGACGAGGCGCTCGACATGATCCGCGGCGCCGCGCTCGGGCTCCGCGAGGCCCACCGCCACGGCTTCACCCACCGGGACGTGAAGCCCTCGAACCTGATGATCGACGGCCACGGCGGGATCAAGGTGCTCGATTTCGGCCTCGCCGCGTCGCCGGCCGGCGAGCACGTCGAGGGCCCGGTCGCCCAGACCTCGCTCGCCGGCACGCCGCTCTACATGGCGCCCGAGCAGGCGCGCGGCGACGCGATCGACTTCCGCGCCGACGTGTACGCGCTCGGCGCGACGCTGTACCACCTCGCGTCGGGGCACCCGCCGTTCCAGGCCGAGGCGCTCGACGACCTGCGCGCGCTCCACGCCACCGCCGAGCGACCGGCGGTGCCGCGCAGCGGCCGGCCGCGCCCGCAGCTCGGCGCGATCGACGCGCTGTGCGCGCGGATGATGGCGCTGCGCCCCGAGGACCGGTTCGCCAGCTACGACGAGCTGCTGCGCGCGATCGAGCTCGCGTCGAGCCGGCTCGGCCGCCCCGCCGGCTTCGTGGTGCGCGCGATCGCCACGACGATCGATGTCGGGCTCGCCGCGGTCGCCACCGCGCTCGTCGGTGCGCTCTCGTCCGCGCTCGGCTGGCCGCGGATCGCGATGGTCGAGGCGTCCGCGCCGTGGATCGGGTTCGCGATCTTCCACGCCGTGCTGGTCGCCGCGCGTGGCGCGACCCCGGGCAAGGCGCTGCTCGAGCTCGAGGTGGTCGACGCCGCGACCGCGGCCCGCCCCGCCCTGCGCCGCGCGATCCAGCGCGCCGTCGCGCTCGTCGCGCTGCCGATCGCCCTCTCCGTCGCGCTCGGGGCGATCGATCTCGCGGGCTACGAGACGGACCAGCTGAACAGCCTCGTCGCGTTCATCGCGGTGGTGATCGGCCTCGCAGTGCTGCTCCACGCGTCGCTGCGAAAAGCTGCCAAGCGCGCCCTGTGGGACGAGCTGTCCGGAACGATGGTGCGGTATCGTACGCCAGGCCCGACGAGCCCGCCGTAGCCCTGCTACGATGACCGAACATGCGCGCCGGGTGGCTCGTCCTGTCGATCGTGGCATCGAGCATCGTGGCCGGCGCGACCGGCTGCCCGCCGCCGACCGCCTACGGACCGCCGCCGGGGCCGAGCCCCGTGCCCGCGCAGCGCGCCGCGGCCGATGCCCCGACCGGCCCCGTCGATGCCACGCGGCTCGGCGCGCTCGACGATCGCATGATCGACTTCGCGTACGACGGCGGCCAGATCGAGTTCGAGCTCTATCGCGCCGGCTCGCAGGTGGTCCAGGTGGCGCGCAACCGCTACGCCTCGCCCATCATGATCCGGTGGACGATCAGCGCGCTCGATAACCTCGCATCCACCACGCCCGTCGAGGGCGTCGCGTACCTGCCGCCCGCCACCGCGCCGTTCGGCGTCGGCCCCGCCGTGGCGCTCGCCCGGTTCGAGCACCTCGATGCCTCGCGCCGCTACCACCGCGTGCTGTCGTTCCGCGCGCGGTTCGGCGATCCACGCGCCGAGCCTTCTCCGTACGCGTACGCGCTGCCCTACCCGCCCGGGCTCGAGTTCTCGGTGCTCCAGGGCTTCCACGGCGCGTTCTCGCACCGCGGCTCGAACGAGTTCGCGATCGACTTCGCGTACGACGGCGGCCAGATCGAGTTCGAGCTCTATC
>JBQCJR010000704.1:0-11619 GCA_051952595.1 Kofleriaceae bacterium | reverse complement strand
GACGCTCCTCGGCATCGACAATTCCTTGGTCCCGATGAAGGCCCTCTTGTTCGACGGAACGACCGTCGGGGCCAGCGTTCCGATCAGCCAGCACCGGCTGGGGCGGATCGCGGCCGACGGTGTTGGTGGTTTTGGCGTGGTGACGTTCGAGGACCAACCCGGGTCCCGGCGGGTCCTCCGGTTCTTGACGTATGACGGCGCCAGCTGGAGCGCGGAGTCGCTGATCGCAGAGCTCCAAGGCCAGCGCCTCGCTATCGTGGCGCTCGCGCGATTCAACACGACGTGGGCGGTGCTCTACTCGATCGACGACGTCCCGACGGTAGCGATCCTGTCGAACGGAACCTGGACGCCCACCGTCGTGCCCGGGGCCACCGGGGCCCGCTTCGCGATGACCGCCAACGGCGGCAAGCTCGCGGTTGCGAGCAACACGGGTTTCGCCGCCGTGTACGCCAGTGGCGCGTGGGCACCACATCTACTCGAGACGAGCGTGGGCGAGTTGGATCCTCGCGTGGAGGCGTTCGCCGATGGCTTTGTCGCGGTGTACGGAGGGCAGAGAGCCACCACAGGAGGCTCTCCGCTACGCGCCGCGGTGTACGACGGAAGCAGCTGGGAACCCGCCACCACGCTGAGCCCCATCGGATACCTCGGCCAAGTCGACATCGCGACGTCCGGCAACCGGCTCGCCGTCGGTTTTCTGGATGGACTTCCCGATCAGGCCCGGAAGATCGCGATCTACGCG
Source organism: Kofleriaceae bacterium (assembly GCA_051952595.1). Taxonomy (GTDB): domain Bacteria; phylum Myxococcota_A; class Polyangia; order Haliangiales; family Haliangiaceae; genus JABFXX01. The sequence continues at coordinate 10,880 of JBQCJR010000704.1, read as the reverse complement.
AACGGAGCGTGGGCGCCGATCGCGAACATCGCGTCGGGGCAAGGGCATCGCGGCCAGATTCCAAAGATCGCCGTCGAAAATGGCGCATTTCGCACCGTGAACGCCGAACCCGGGCGAGTGGAGACGCGCATCGCGTCTGCAGAGACATGGTCCTCGCCTGGGGTCCTGCCGGCGACTCCAACGCCTGGCGGAGTCTTCGAACATGCCGTCACGCGCGCCGGCAACGGGCACGCGCTGGCCACGTGGACGCAGCGGGATGGCAACGAATTCGTCGCGTTCGCGTCCGAGCTGGACGGCACTCGATGGGGCGCTCCGATCGAGATCCTTCGCCGGGACGGGCGCTTCCGAACCACGGTTGCGGCGAACGCCTCGAGTTTTATCGTCGCATGGTCCGTCGAGTCCGTCGGATACATCGCACGGTGGACCGGCAGCGGGCTCGGGCCTTCGACCGCGCTGGCCTACATCGATTTCCAGGACGAGCCAGTGCTCCTTGCAAGTGACGGTACGCGCTTTCTCGCGACCTGGTCGGAACCCAGCCCCTGGGGCAGCCACGCACGATGGAGCCAGAGCACAGATGGCGTCACATGGACCTATCCCGGCAACGTCGGAGTCGAAAGCGTTCGCTCCCTTGTCGGTGGTCCTGCCGGCGTGCTCGCGTGGACTGTCGAGGACTTCGGCCGTCGCGCGCAGCTGTGGCACAACGGTGTCTGGAGCTCGCCAACCGACGTTCCGAGCTGGTACGACGGCTGTCACGGCGCGGTTGGAACGACCACCGCCCTCGCGGTCTGTATGAATCAGCCGAGCGTGACAGCGCCGATTCAGGCAGCGCTGTTCTCTGGAGGAACCTGGACCACCATCCCGATCGCCGGCACGGCCGAGCAGTTGTTCCGCATGGCACTCGGAACCAACGGCACCGACTACCGCCTAGACTACTTCCGCGCCGATTCGGATGCAGGCGTGTCCTCGGCGCTGTTGCACAACGGGGTTTGGTCGATTCCCGTGGCGCCCCCCGGCGTGAACCACGCGCACCACGTCACGGCACTGTGCGGTGGATGGGCCGTCGTCTATGGCGATCCAGAAATCCGCGTGGGAACCGCGGTCGGATCGGGCAGCTACGCGCTCGATCACGCGACGAGCCTCACGTCGCCGCCCCGTGTCATCGCAGGTCCCGAACGGCTCGATGCGTTCTGGCTCGCGCCGACGCCGACGTCCTTCGGGCAACCGATGTTTCACGTCCAGCTCGGGATGTAGCCCCGACAGCGATCGAGCCCGCGCGCCGCTGCTATCGTCGCGACGCCATGGCGCTCACGATCCGCGAGCTCGACCCCGCTACCGATCGGCGCGGGGTCGAGGCGATCGACACCACGTTCGAGACTCGCTCGGTGTTCGACGTCGTGACCACGGCGCGGCGCATCGAGCTCGTGGAGCGGCCGCTCGAAGCCCCGCTGGCGAAGCGCTACTCGATCGGCGAGGTGTTCGCGGGCTGGGCGCGCTGGGACACCGGCTGGGTGGCCGACGATGACGGGATCCGAGGCTTCGCGACGGTTGGCTACGAGCCGTGGCACGAGCGGCTGATCCTGTGGTTCCTGTACGTCGCGCCGGCGTGGCGGCGCCGCGGCGTGGGCCGCGCGCTGCTCGAGCGCGTGGAGGCGCACGGGCGCGGTATCGGCGCGACGCACGTCTGGCTCGAGACCAGCAGCGTCAACGTGCCCGGCGTGGCGGCGTACAACCGGCTCGGCTACACGCTGTGCGGCGCAGACCGGCTCTACTACGGCTCGTACATGCCGGGCGAATCGGCGATCTATCTCGCCAAGCCGCTGTGAGCCCGCAGCGTCGGCGCGCCGGGCGAACCACGGCGCGTTTCGAGTAAGCTGCGCGCCGTGCACCGCGCCTGCCTCGCCTGGATCGCGCTCGCCGCCTGCAGCCCTGCCCCGCCCGTCGCCGAGCCTTCGCCGCCGATGCCAATCCGCCCGCCCGACGCGGCGATCGCGACCGATGCGGCGCCGCCCGATGCCGGCCCGCCCGAAGCGGTGCTGCAGGCGCCGGCGTGGGTGTTCCGCTACCGAACCGCGCAGCGGTCCGAGACGTGGACGCTGCGGTTCGCGAACGGCGCGGCGCTGCTCGAGGTGGAGAGCGCCCAGGGCGTGCTCCGCTACCTTGGCTCGGCGACCGAAGGCGCCACGCTCGCGCTGAACGTCTCGACCAGCAGCGCCAAGATGGTGCTCGACTGCAAGCGCGAGCAGCGGCCGATCGGCGCGGCGTGCAACGACGCCAAGGCGAAGCCGATCGCCGTGCTCGACTGCTACCACGCCGACTTCGCGGCCCCGATGCCGTTTGGCCTCGCGCCGGGCATCGAGTACGTCGTCGACGAGCAGTGCAACGGCTATCGCCTGGCCCAGCCGTAGCGGCCGGCGAGCAAGCCCGCGTGGCGCGGCTTCTCGGCTCAGAGCTCAGAGTGCCCGCGCCTCGGCGGCGGCTGCGAATCGTGCGAGCGCCTCGAGGGCCTGGTCCGGATCCGCCTCGGTCGCCGTGATCGACACGCTCTCGTCACAGCTCTCGATCGTCACGCGCCACAGCGCGGGCCCATCGACCGCATCGACCCGGATCCCGGCGACCCGCCAGCCGGCGGCCTCGAGTGCCACCATGGCAGCCACGTGCGGCCGGCCCCGCGCGTGCTGGGTGGCGCGCGCCACGGTGCCATGGCGGAGAGAGGTATACGCGCGACGTGCTCGGCGCGGCGTGGGCTTCTTCGACGACGACATCGGGTCCCTTTCCGGTCCATGGAGTCGGACGCCTCACCATCCTAGTTTCGAGTGTCGAAATGTCAATTACGATTTTCGATACTCGAATCAAACGGGTCTCGAAACCGCGTTGAACGTTTTGCGGAGCGGACCTAGGCTCGCTCCGATGAGGCTCTACCGCTCGAAGGAGCACCCAGATCACTGGGTGGGGGAGGACGAGCACGGCGCGCTCATGGTCTGGCCGGCACGACCACGAGGCTGGGCGAAGCGCACTGGCTTCTCCGGATCGAGGCGCACGCTCGAGGAGGTCGACGCAGCGCTGGCGAGAGGCACAGGCTGGCCAGGCGGCCCGGTCGGCCGCCGACCTCGGGGCAGCGAAGCCTCGACTGCGCAGCTCGGCATTCGCGCGACACGAGCAGAGCGAGATGCTTGGCAACGTGCCGCCGATGCGACCGCTCGCAGCGTCGCCGCATGGGCGCGCGACGAGCTCAATGCCGCCGCCGCTCGCGTCCGTTCGAAGGGCAAGTCATGACCAGCCGTGTCCAGGGCTCGATGCGATCCGCACGCGAGCGCTCGAGGGCGGTCGGCTTCAGCCCGGGCGCCGCGCGAGCCGGCGCAGCAGCGCGGCGTGGGCCGGATGGGCGCGTGCCAGCGCCTCGACATCGGCCAGCTCGAACTCGCTGAACTCGAAGCCGGGGGCCACCGTGCAGCCGGCCAGCGCGTAGGCGAGCTCGCCGGGCGCGGCCAGCTCCGCCGCGAACCAGCATCCGCCCGGCACCGTGGCCTGGAACACCGCGAGCTCGTCGTCCAGGGTGTTGCCGAGGCGGTGGGTGAGCAGGCTGCCGTCATCGTGCAGCACGTGCACCAGCAGCGCCTGGCCGGCGTGGAAATGCCACGTCTCGTCGCTGCGGATGCGGTGCCACGCCGAGTAGGCATCGCCGTCGAGCAGGTAGAGGATCGCGGTGGCCGCGTCGCGCACCGCGCCGTCGGGGCGCGTGACGCGCATGCCGGCGCGGTAGGTCTCCCGATAGTGGCCGCCTTCGGGGTGTGCTTGCAGGCAGAGGCGAGCGATCAGGGTGGCGGCGGGCGTGGTCATGGGGCGTGGCAGTGTGGATTCAACGAGGGCATGCCGGTTGTACTTCACGGCGGCGGCAGCAGGGCTTCGATCTCTGCGCGGACGTGGCGCACAAAGGCTTGCAGGTCCGCCGGATGACGGGCCAGCTCGTCGGCACCTTCGCCCAGGTAGGCGGCGCGTGCCTGCGCCAGCAGCGGACGCAGCGGCGCCGGCAGCCGCGGCAAAACCCAGGCAGCGGCCACGTCCTTGGGCGCGATCGCGCCAGTCGCCGCGCTGTACCAGATGCGCGCCAGCGCCAGCACCACCGTCTGCTCGTCGCCGCGCCAGTCGTCGGGGCCGTTCCATTGCGCCACGGTGTCGCGCAGCGCCTGCGTGAAGTCGCCGCGCGGCACGACCTCGAACCATTGCGCCGCGGGAGGGCCCAGCAGCGCCACGCTGTGCTGCCGCGCCTTCGTGAGCAGGATGGCGAGATCGGGATCAGGCCGGGCGTCCTCGAGTCGGCCGGCTTCGATGTCCACGCGCAGCCATTCGCCAAACTGCAGCTCGCGCCGCGGTGGATAGCGCCACGGCAGGATGTCGGCGCGCACCAGCAGCGTGATCTCGAGCGCGCGCAGCGCCGGGTCGGTCCCGGGCCAGGCCGACAGCGCGAGCAACTCGCGCATCAGGACCAGGCGCGAGGCCGGAGCCAGCGGCGCGGCGATCGTGGCCAGCAGGTCGATGTCGCTGCGCGGCCTCAGCCCGCCATCCATGGCCGAGCCGAACAGGTGCATCGCCAGCAGCTCGGCGCCGAGGTGACGCTCGAGCAGGCGGCGCGCTTGCGCGAGCTGGCCGGCGATGCCCGCCGGAAGGCCGGGGTCCATGACACGAGACGTTAGCGCGCGTTCCGCTGGCGCGCGCGCCCGCCGCCGCGGCCCGCCTCGAGCGCGCCATGATGCGGCCCACATGCACCGCAAGTGCAAGCTGGTCAGGTCCCGCTGCGCACGGCTCGAGCACTTCCTCCCGTGGCCGTGCTGTCGAGCGCACCGGCGCAGTGCGGCCCGCGCCCGTTGCGGTCTGCGATCCAGTGCCGGCTCCGGACCGCCTCCAACGCCCGATGGCGAGCACACGGCATCGGCGCGTCCCCACGGCAGACCCGGCTTGGGTTCAGGGCTCAAGACCGGCCGCAGGGTTTGAATTCGCCGATATCCAACAGGCGCTCGGGTTCACACAACCTCCCGTCCGAAGGCACATCACCACGGCCGGTCAACCTTCCAGGTCCTCACCGCTACGGCTTCCGTGTCCCCGGGGTACGAGGTTCGGCCGGTGTTGCGCTTGCGCGCCGAGCTCCAGCCCGCTGGTTTGAATTCGCCGATATCGTTTGTCCGGCGGCCGGACAGAATGCTGGTGCGCCCGACGCGCTCGACCCGCCCTTCTCTCCTCCGCCACCGAAAACTACTCCCTGGTGGCGGCAGGCCCTGTGGGCATGTGGACAACCGTCGGCCTGCCAGGGTCGGCGGTTGTCCAAGCTCGTGTGAGCTGCGAACCGCGGCGCAATCTTATGCCGATGTTGGCGCAGGTCACACGAGCGTCATGTCCACAGGGCTCTGCGCCCTGCGGCATCGACCACGACGGTCCCGAGCACGGGAGACGGCCAGCTCCGCAGATGCCCTACCGGCTCCTACCCCAAGGCGCCCAGGACCGAGCTCTCCGCCTGAAGCTGGCCGCGCAACCTGGCGTTGTCCGCGCGGAGCCTCTCGATCTCGCCCCACAGCCGCCGCGCGTACGCGGTGTTGCGCTTGCCCTGAGATGCCGCCGATTCGAACTCGATCAGCGACAGCTCGCGGAAGCGATCGCACCAGAACTCGTTGGGCGTGCTCGTCTCGACGATGACGCCGTTGCCGGCCAGCAACGAGAGCAGCTTCTTGGACGCGTGCCCACTGGCGCCGAACCGATGCTCGAGCTCGCGCGCCGTGAGGGTCTCGTTCGCGTCGGCCTTCTCGATCATGAACGCGTACACATCAGCCCGCACCAGCGCAGTCCCCGCCATGACCCATTTCTAACGGCGACGGCGGCGCTCTCCGGGTACGGCCCGGGTACGAGCCCCGCTCAGCGCGGGTGCTTGCGCGGGCGGCCGCGGCGGCGCGGCTGCTCGCTCTGGCCGAAGTCGAGGTCCTCCGCGAAGCGCTCCTCGACCATGTCGTCCACCGACGAGTTCATGCCGTCCAGGCGGCGAAGCTCCTCACGCTCGAACTCGGAGAACGAAGAGTAAACACGCGGAAGTCCAGACATCTGATAGCTCCTTCGGGGGGAACGGTGAGGCGAGCACCCGGTCTCGCTCCCACATGTCCTACATCTGGGTACAAAGTACGCAGGAATCGAATCCGGACCAACTTTTCGATGCGAATTTTTCTCCGGGCTCGGCATGGCCTCGCGCCGCGTGCCGAGCGCGCCTGCCGGGATCTCGTGATCGTCACAGCGCCGTGCTACTCGGGCTCATGACCCGGATCGTCGCGGTCGCGAACCAGAAAGGCGGCGTGGGCAAGACCACGACCGCGATCAACCTCGCCGCGTCGGTCGCGTCGCGAGGGTACCGCGTCCTGCTCGTCGACTTCGACCCCCAGGGCAACGCCTCGTCGGGAGTCGGGTACCCGCGAGACCGCGTCGAGCTCTCCATCTACGACGCGCTCGTCGGCGAGGTCGCGATGGAAGACGTGATCCGGCCGACCGAGATCACGACGTTGTTCGTCGCCCCGGCCACGACCGACCTGGTCGGCGCCGAGATCGAGCTGATCAGCGCCGAGCGCCGCGAGCGGTTTCTCGCCGATGCCCTGGCGTCGGTGGCCGACGGCTACGACTACGTCGTCGTCGACTGCCCGCCCTCGCTGGGCCTGCTCACCCTGAACGCGCTGGTCGCGGCGAACGGCGTGGTGGTCCCGATGCAGGCGGAGTACTTCGCGCTCGAGGGGCTCTCGGCGCTCAACGCCACGATCGAGAAGGTCCGCGCCGCGTACAACCCGGCGCTCTCGATCGACGGCGTGTTGTTCACGATGTTCGATGGCCGGCTCAGCGTGGCGAACCAGGTCAAGGACGAGGTCACCCAGTTCTTCGGCGACAAGGTCTTCGGCGAGAGCGTGCCGCGCAACGTCCGGCTGTCCGAGGCCCCGAGCCACGGCAAGCCGTGCCTGCTCTACGACCTGCGCTGTCAGGGCACCAAGAGCTACCTCGCGGTCGCGGACGAGTTTCTCGATCGAACATTGATCATCGACGTCCCGCAGGGTACGAGGCAGTCAGAGGCGAGCTCGCCTCGATGATGGCAGACCCGAAGAAGCGAGGCCTCGGACGTGGACTCTCGGCGCTGATGCCGAGCGGTCCGACATCGACGACCCCACCCGCGACCGCGCCGGCGGCCCCTCCCCCGGCGGCGATGGCGGCGACCACGGCTCCCGGACGGCCGCGCACCTACTTCGCCGCGGGGATCGAGGACCTGTACCCGAGCCCGGAGCAGCCGCGGCGCAGGTTCGACGAGGGCAAGCTCGGCGAGCTGGCCGCCTCGATCAAGGTCCACGGCATCATCGTCCCGCTCGTAGTCCGGCCGCGCGACGGCGGCGGGTACTTCCTGATCGCCGGCGAGCGGCGGTGGCGCGCCGCGCAGCGGGCCGGGCTGCACGAGGTCCCGGTGGTGGTCCAGGACATCGTCGAGGCGATCGCCCTCGAGCGCGCCCTGGTCGAGAACCTCCAGCGCGCCGACCTGGGCCCGCTCGAGGAGGCCACCGCCTACCAGCGCCTGGTCGACGAGTTCGCGCTGACCCACGACGAGATCGCCGCGCGGATCGGCAAGGATCGCAGCACGGTCGCCAACGCGATCCGGCTGCTCAAGCTGCCGCCGCCGGTCCGCCAGATGGTGGAGGACGACCAGCTGGCGATGGGCCACGCCCGCGCCCTGCTCGGCCTCGACGACGCCGCGGCGATCGAGCGCGCCGCGCGCCAGGTCGTGGACAAGCAGCTCTCGGTCCGGGCGACCGAGGCGCTGGTCAAGAAGGCGCGCGAACCGGAGCGCGAGCGCCCGGCGCGGCCGGTGGTCACCAAGTCGGCGTCGGTGCGCGATCTCGAGGAACGGCTGACCCGCGCGCTCGGCGGACCGGTCGTGATCACCGAGGACGCCCCCGGCAAGGCCGGCCGGATCGAGATCCGCTACATGGATCTCGATCACCTCGAGCGGCTGCTCGATCGCCTGCTCTGATCGGCTCTGATCGCCGGCTCCGATCGCTGCGCGGATCGCCTACACGTCGCCGCGTGGCGGCCCGAGATGAACCTGGTTTGCGGATCCACGCTCACAGGGTTTACTCACGCGTGGACTGCATTTTCGCGTTCCCTCCGTGATACTCAGGGCAGTTGCATGGCTGACCGGCAGCACGAGCGGATGCCATATTCGGTACAGGTCGAGTTCCGGACGCCCTCGTCGTTCCTGGTGGCCTACTCGGTGAACCTGTCGCGCGGCGGCCTGTTCCTCGAGACCGACGCGGACATCCCGTCGGGCGCGCTGGTCACCCTCGACCTCACGATCCCGACGGCCGGTCAGATCAGCCTGCACGGCGCCGTCTCGTGGCGCCGCGCCGCCGAGACACCCGAGGGCCCGCCGGGGCTGGGGATCGAGTTCGCCGATGTCGCGCCGCAGCTCGGCTCGGTGATCGATCGCCTGGTGTCTTCGTTCCACGGCGTGCAGATCCTCGTGCTCTCGGGCGATCGCCAGGACCGCACGACGCTCGCGCGCTCGATCAAGTCGATCATCAGCACCGCCGAGGTGATCCAGGCCGCCGACGCGGGCGTCGCGACCACGCTGATGACCGGCGAGATCGATCTCGCGGTGGTCGACGTCGACTTCGATGTCGACGGTGGCCTGGCCGCGCTGCGCGCCGCCCGCGCGCAGACACCGCCGGTGCCGGCGATCGCGCTGACCTCGAACCCCAAGCTGCGCGAGCACGCACGCGCCGCCGGGGCGGTCGAGGTGGCGACCAATCCGCCGCCGTTCGCCGAGCTCCAGGTCGTGCTCGTGCGCGGGCTGTCCAAGCCGGCGCTGATCCGCAACGCGTAGCCCGCGGCGCGCGCGCGTGAGCCGCGTCGGTCCGCGTCGGCCCGCGCTGGCCGCGCTGGCCGCGTCGGTCCGCGCTGGCCGCGTCAGCTGGCGCGGCGGCGCCGCGCGGCCTCGACGGTGTTCTCGAGCAGGCACGCGATCGTCATCGGCCCGACGCCGCCGGGCACCGGCGTGATCGCCCGGGCGCGCTCGGCGGCCGCGGCGAACTCCACGTCGCCGCACAGCTTGCCGTTCGCGCCGCGGTTCATCCCGACGTCGATCACGACCGCCCCGTCGCGGATCCACGACCCACGGACCATCTCGGCGCGGCCGACCGCCACGATCACCACGTCCGCGCGCCCGACCTCGTCGGCGAGGTCGCGGGTCTTCGAGTGGCACAGCGTGACCGTCGCGTTCGCGTTCGAGAGCAGCAGCGACATCGGCTTTCCGACCAGCACGCTGCGCCCGAGCACCAGCGCGCGCGCGCCGGCCAGCTCCACGCCCTGCTCGCGGAGCAGGCGCATGCACCCCTTGGGAGTGCATGGCGAGAACACCGGCCGGCCCTGCGCGAGCAGGCCGAGGCTCATCGGGTGCAGGCCGTCGACGTCCTTCGCTGGATCGATCGCGCGGATCACCGCGTCGGCGTCGAGGTGCGCGGGCAGCGGCAGCTGGACGAGGATCCCGTCGACGACCGGATCGCGATCGAGCTGCTCGATCAGCGCCATCAGCTCGGCCTGGGTCGTGGTCGCCGGCAGCTTGTGATCGCGCACGTCCACGTTGGCCTCGCGCGCCGCCTTGGTCTTGCTGCGCACGTAGACCGCCGAGGCCGGATCGTCGCCGACCAGCACCACCGCCAGGGTCGGCGCGACGCCGCGCGCGCGTAGCTCGAGCGCCGCGGCCGCGACCTCGGCGCGCAGCCGCTCCGCGCTCGCCTTGCCGTCGATGCGCGCTGCCGTCACGAGGCTCCTGCCGACGAGGTCGAGCCGCCGGACGCCGCTCCCGACGTCGAGCCACCCCCGCTCGACCCTCCGGAGCTCGACGAGCTATCGGACGAGGACGAGGCCGACGACGACGAGCCGCTATCGCTCGACGTCGACGCCGCGCTCCCGCCGCCGCTCGTCTTGGTGGTCTCGCCGGGCTTGCTCGACGAGTACAGGTCCTTGTACCAGCCGCCACCCTTGAGCTGGAACGCGGTGCGCGAGATCAGGCGCTCCAGGCCGCCGCCGCACGCCTCGCACACGGTCTTGTCCGGGTCGCTCATCCGCTGCTGGTACTCGAAATCGCGGCCGCAGGCTTTGCACTGATATTCGTAGACGGGCATCTGAGAACTACTCCTCGGTCGAGATCAGGGACACGATGCGCACGCCCAGCTCGCCGTCAACGTCGACGAGCTCGCCCTGCCCGACCGGCTGGCCGGCAGCGCGAATCTCGTACGGTCCGGCGAGCGGACGCCCGAGCGGAACGATCTGACCGATCGCGAGCTCGGCGAGTTGCCGCAACGTCAGGCGCGTGGTGCCGAGCTCGACCGTGAGCTCGAGATGCGCTTCGTCGGGCAGCCCCATGTCGCGACCAACATAGCCGGTCGCGACCTCGGGTTCTATCGCTCCGGGCGCCGCGCGCAGCCCGACCGCGCCATCGCCGATCCACAGCGCGAGCCCGCGCTCGAGCGTGATCACATCTCGCACGGCGAGCCGGCGCACCTCGGCCCGCGGCAGCGCGGTCCGTCCGATGATCACCGAGAGCGCGAGCGGCCACGCCGGCACGGGCCGCGGCGGCGGCGGCCGCACCGTCAGCTCGGGCGGGCAACACGCGACCACGGTCATCGGCGCGCCCGCGAGATCCACGCGCAACGCGAGGCGCAGCGCCCCGGCCGGCAGCTCGCCCCCGAGCGCCGGCCACACCTCGGCCGGCACCCCGGTGTCCTCGATGGCGGCCGCCAGCGCGAGCGCCCAGATCGCGTGCTCGGCCGCGGTCAGCGGCCGCGGCGCGTCGAGCTCGTCGGGGCCACCCAGCA
>JBQCJR010000703.1:0-41784 GCA_051952595.1 Kofleriaceae bacterium | reverse complement strand
ACCGACGAGATTGCTTCACGATTCCTTCACGCCTTCTTTTCGGCGGCCTTCTCGATCTCCGAGAGATCGAGATCCTCGAGCTCCTTGAGATCCTCGGGCGTGAGCGACGGGCCGACCGGACCCGACTGGTCCTTCTTGGCGTGACCGTCGTCATCCTTGACCGCCGCACCGGCGGACAGCTGCTTGGCCGATTCGCCCTTCGGCGCCTCGAGCAGGCCCAGCTTCGCCTTGAGCTCGTTGAGCGCGTCGTCCTCGCCGCCTGCGCCGCCCGCTTCGAGCTGCATGAACTTGGATTCGAGCGTGTCGCCCGACAGCTCGCCCGCGAGCTCGGCGCCGGCCTCGGCCTCGGCCTCCATCAGCTGGATGCGCTCGGCCATGCGATCGAACGTGTCGAACGCGGAGGTATCGCCCAGGCCCTGCATCGTGTTGGCGATCTGCTGCTGGGCCTCCGCGCGCTTCTTGCGCGCGATGAGGATGTTCTTCTTGCGCTTCGCCTCTTCGATCTTGTTGTTGAGCAGGCGCAGCGCATCCTTGAGCTTCTCGACCGCCTGCTTCTGCGCGATCCACTGCTGCTGGAACTGCGTCGCGATCGTCTCGTGCTCCTGCTTGCGCGCGAGCGCCTGGCGCGCGAGCGAGTCATCGCCGGCGCGCACCGCCACCATCGCCTTGCGCTCCCACTCCTTCGACTTGTCGGTCTCCGCCGTGTACTGCTTCTGCAGCTTCTTCTCGTCGGCGATCGCGACAGCTACTGCCTTCTTCGCCTCCACGAGCTGCTGCTGCATCTCGAGCAGCACTTGCGACAGCATCTTCTCGGGATCCTCGGCCTTCGTGATGAGGTCGTTGATGTTGGACTTGATCAGCGTCCCGAGTCTGGAAAAGATGCCCATGGCTTCCACCGAGCGTACGGGATCAATGGTGTCGTTGCAACGCTCGCACCGAGCGTGCTACTGCCTCGCGACCCCGAGCCGTCACGCGCCATGACCGACACTCGAAATCTCCCACGACACGTCGGGATCATCATGGACGGCAACGGCCGGTGGGCGCAGAACCACGGCAGGCCACGACTCGAGGGCCATCGCGCGGGCGCCGACTCGGTCCGGGATATCACGCGGGCTTCGCGCCAGCTCGGCATCGAGGCGCTCACGCTCTACGCGTTCTCGTCCCAGAACTGGGCTCGCCCGGCCACCGAGGTCGGCGGGCTGATGCAGCTCCTCCGCGAGTTCCTGATCGACGAGCGCTCCGAGATCCTCGACAACCAGATCCGGCTCGACGCGATCGGCGACGTCGAGAAGCTGCCGCCGCTGGTCAAGGAGCCGCTCGACGAGCTGCGCGCGGCCTCGGCGCACCACTGCGGGATGACCCTGACGCTCGCGCTGTCGTACGGCGGGCGCGAGTCGATCGCGCGGGCGGTGCGCGCGGCGGTCCGCGACGCGGCGGCGGGCACGCTGCGCCCCGAGGACGTCGACGTGGACCGGTTTGGTGCCTACCTCCCGACGGCGGGGCTGCCACCGCTCGATCTCCTGATCCGGACCAGCGGCGAGCAGCGGATCTCCAACTTCATGCTGTGGGAGATCGCATACGCCGAGCTGATCTTCGTGGACGTGCTATGGCCGGAGTTCCGCCGCCAGCACCTCTACAGCTGCCTCGAGCAGTACGCGGCGCGCGAGCGGCGGTTCGGGCTGATCTCGGCGCAGCTGGCATCGGACGTCGAGTCGCCCTGAGCCGCTATTGACCCCTCGGGCGCGCTGAGGTTAGCTGCGTCGCTAGTGGCACTCGGCAACCTCGCTCAGCGGTTTCTCGTCGCGGTCGTCGCGGTCCCCGTCCTCCTCGCGATCCTGTACCTCGGTCGGCCGGAGCCGACCTGGGCGCTGATCTTCGTCGCCTCGCTGCTCGCGATGCACGAGTTCTTCGCGATGACGCTGCCGCAGCAGGATCGCCGCGCCGCGGTGATCATGGGTGGGATCGCGGTGATCGCCTTCTACTGGCTCGATCCGATCGCGCTGCATCAGACGTTCGGGACCTCGATCAACCCTCGGCTCGCGAACGGCCTCGGCGCCGCGGGCAGCGCGCTCACCCTGGTGTGCGCGGTGGTCGTGCCGGGCCTCTACTACCTGTTCCGGTTCCGCGACATCCCGAGCGTCGCGAGCCGCTACACCGCGACGGTCACCGGCATCGTCTACGCCGGCCTGCTGACCACGTTCCTGTCGCTGCTCAAGCGCATCCTCCCGGGCTCCGAGGGCGGGCACCTGGTGGTGCTCGTGCTCCTGATCGCCTGGATCGCGGACACCGGCGCGTACTTCGCCGGCCGGTTCCTCGGCAAGACCAAGCTCTACGAGGCGGTCAGCCCGAAGAAGACCTGGGCCGGCGCGTGGGGCGGGCTCGCCGGATCGGTCGCGAGCGTGATCGCGATGAAGCTGTTGTTCCTCGACTTTCTCACCTGGGTCGACGTCGCGCTGATCGCGATCCCGGGCGGCATCCTCGGCCAGCTCGGCGACCTCGCCGAGTCGCTGATCAAGCGGTCGACCGGCGTGAAGGACTCCGGCGCGCTGCTGCCGGGCCACGGCGGGATCCTGGACCGCATCGACGCGGTGCTGTTCATCGCGCCGTACGTCTACGCGTACCTGCTGGTCCGCGCCGCGATCTAGCTCGCTGCCACGGCTGGCAGCGGCGGGTTGCCACGGACCCGAACTGGCAGTCGAGCCGGGTCCGCGTGGAGGCACCCGAGCCGCGCAACTCTTTGGAATCGCGCGACATCGTGCGACTCCCGGGCTGGCAAGCGAGCTGCACTCGGTCGGCGCGACATGACGCGCTTCGATCGCACGTGGGAGCCCTTGCTGGTCGTGATCTCGGTGGCCGTGGTGTGGATCGGCACCCTGCTGTGACTTTGCGTTTGCGCCGCGAACCACCGCTGTTCTACCGTCGCCGCGCACTTCGGGGAGGGAGCCATGCGGACGGCGATCGCGTGCCTGATCGGTGTTGTTGCGGCTTGTGGACCCACGCGGCAGCGTGACAACGGAGACGACGATGCCGTCGACGCGAGCCACGGAGGCCGCGACGGCGATCCGTTGCCGGGCGGCGACGGCGACGGCCAGCGCTGCGAGAAGATGGACATCCTGTTCGTGATCGACAACTCGGGGTCGATGCAGCAGGAGCAGGCGAACCTGATCGCGAACTTCCCCCAGTTCATCACCGTGCTGAACAACTCGGGGCTCGACTACCGGGTCGCGGTGACCACGACGGGGCGCAACTACTCGTACCAGATGCAGACGCCGCTCGGCACGCTGCCGCAGTCGATCTCCGGCGGCGACAACGGCGCGATGCTCAAGCCGGCGGCGTGCAACATGGCGCGGCGGTGGATCGAGAAGACGGATGCGGATCCGTCGGGCACGTTCTCGTGTGTGGCCAACGTCGGCACCGGCGGGCCGAGCGACGAGATGCCGCTGTCGGCGATGCGCGACGCGTTCGAGGAGCGGATCGCCGATGGCACCAACGCGGGGTTCCGGCGCACCGACGCGCTGCTCGGGATCGTGTTCCTGACCGACGAGGAGGACTGCTCCTACGAGCAATCGGTCACCCTGGGCTTCCCGGGCGTCCTGTGTGAATCGATGCTCGAGCCGGTCGCCAACTACGTCCAGTTCCTCGACGCGTACACCGGCCACCGCTCGCGGTGGGCGGCCGTGGCGATCGCCGGGATGGGCCCGGGCACGTGCTCGTCGACGTTCGGTGACGCCGACGAGGCCACGCGGCTCAAGGCGTTCGTCGGCCAGGCGGGGCCGAACGGCACGATGTCGTCGATCTGCGACGGTGACCTATCGGTCGGCCTCATGCAGGCGCTGACCACGTTCGAATCGGCCTGCGGCGGGATCATCCTCTAGCGACCTCTCGCGGGTGCGATGATCTTGCGCACCCGCGCGCGGAATGGCCGGGGGGACGCGGGCTGTACCGCGCGCGATGAACCGGATCGCGTGGCTGCTGCTGCTGTGGTGGATCGTCGCGTGTAGCTCGCCGGCGCCGGAGCGCGTGCTGGAGCGACGGCTGATCGCGCCGTGCTGCTGGCGCCAGACGCTCGAGGATCACGAGTCGCCGGTCGCGACGTCGCTGCGGGCGGAGATCCGCGCGCGGCTCGCGGCCGGAGAGCCGGCGGCGGCGATCGAGTTGGACCTGGTCGGTCGCTACGGCGAGCGGGTCCGCGCGCTGCCGGAGGGCCGCGACCCGAAGTGGGTGATCGCGACTGGAACGGCGGTCGCGTCGTTCGCCGGGATGGGCGTGCTGATCGGGCTCGTGCGGCGCCGCCGCGGGCGCACCGAGCTCGCGGCCGCCCCCGCCGCGCCCGGCGCGAGCGCTCGCGCGATCGACGGCGCGATCGACGACGAGATCGACGAGCCGTACGCCGATCGCCTCGACGACGAGCTCGCGCGGATCGACTAGCGCTACGCCGCGAACTGCTGCAGGTACGTCCGCGCGTGGCCGGCCCAGTCGCTGGCGCCGTCGAGCTCGAGGTAGCGCTCGAGGTGCTGGCGCGCCTGCGCCGCGCCGCCGACCTGGGCGAGCATGATGCCGAGGTTGTAGTGCGCGTCGGCGAACTCGGGCGCGGCGACGCACACCTTGCGCAGCTCGGCGATCGCGAGCTCGGTCTCGCCGAGATCCTCGAGCAGATTGCCGAGGTTGTAGCGGGCCTCGGGCTGCGCGGGATCGTGCTCGAGCGCGCGCTCGTAGAGCTTGCGCGCCTCGGCGAGCTCGCCCTGGCGATAGACCAGGTTGCCGAGGTTGGTGAGCGCGGCGGCCATGTGCGGCTCGAGATCGAGCGCCTGGCGGAACAGGTGCTCGGCGGTCTGCGAGTCGCCGCGATCCTCGGCGGCGCACGCCTCGACGAAGAAGCGATACGCGGTGGTCCCGCCGTTGGCCTCGGTCGACTGGTCCTCGATCGGGCGCGGGGTGGCGTCGTCGTCGGGCACGACGCGTGGCATCGCGAGCACCTGCGAGACGTGCTCGCCGAAGCTGGGCAGCGTGAACGCCATCACCACCTGGCCGCCGATCGGCTGGAACGCGACGTCATCGGCGAGCGCGACGATCGTCTCGCCGTCGCAGCACACCCGCATCCGGGTCGCCGGGTGGGTGTCCTCGGGCAGCGCCTTCTTGAGCGCATCGAGGTTCTTGCGCACCTTCTGGAGCGGCATCCCGACGGCCATCAGGTCCTTGGCGGCCTTGACGGCCACGAGGTCGCAGAACGTGTAGTAGAAGCGACCGCCCTTGCGCACGGTCGGCCCGACGAAGCCGGTCTGCATCCAGTAGCGCAGGCGCGACTCCTGGACGGCGAGGATGCGGGACACGTCGCGAACGCTGTACAGCTCGATCATGCATTCCTCCGCTGCGCCTCGACGTTGAGGCTCAGGTGAAGCTCCGACCCCCGGGAGCGGCTCTCGAGATCGACGAGCGGCGCGTCCAGCTCGCAGCCGGCGGCGCGCCGCGCTTCCGCGACCGCGATCCGGCGCGCGTGCTCGCGGAAGCGCTCGTCGGTGGGGTACAGGAGCGAGATGCGATGGGCGGTCGACGCGTCGGGTGGATCGCTGATCAGCGCGGCGGTGCGCCGCAGATCGACCGTGATCATCGTCGAGCCGGCGTAGCCCTCGCCGTCCAGCTCGCCCTCGGTGAGCAGCCGCGCCGAGCCGTGGAGCAGCTCGAGCGCGACCGGCGCGAGCCGCACGGTGACCTCGCGCTCGAACAGCGAGACCCGGCGGGCCATCGCCATCGGCTTGCGAGGAGGTGGCGCCACGTTGGCGAGTCGACGCGCGCGTCGCGGTGAACCCATCTCGGCAACGCTAACGCCAGCCGCGCGGGTGGCCAAGTTTCCTACATGTGGGATGAGGCTGCCGTGAGGATCTCGGCCACTTGGCGGGCACCGGACGGTTCGCTGCGTAAGGTACGCGGGTGACGCCGCGCATCCCGTTCTGGCTGCTGGGGGCGTTGATGCTCGGCGCGGCGGTGCTGCTGGCGCCGTTCGTGCCGTGGGTGACCCTCGCGCTGTGGCTCGGGCTGTACGCGCGCCGGGTCCACGAGCCGCTGACCAAGCGGCTGCGCGGCCGCCAGGGCTTGTCCGCTTCGATCACGGTCAGCCTGCTGCTCTTGATCGTGCTGCCGATCGCGGCGGTGGTGACCTCGATCGTGCTCGACGCGATCACGTTGGTGCAGCAGCTGACGCAGTCCGAGCAGGCCAAGACGATCCTCGTCCGGCTGGTCAAGGGCACCGGCCAGGGCGCCGAGAGCGCCGCCGAGACGTTCTCGCCGTCGGGGATCATCGATCTGGTGCGCACCCAGGGCGATCGCGCGCTCGCGATCGCGCGCCAGGTCGCCGGCGCGGCGGCGCACTTCGTGATCGGCCTGCTCATCATGGTCACCGGGATGTACGGCGTGCTCGTCGACGGCCGGCGGTGGTACGCGTGGTGCGAGAGCCACCTGCTGATCGCGCCGGGGCACCTGCGGCGGTTCGGCAACGCGTTCATCGAGACCGGGCGCGGGCTGTGGTTCGGGATCGTCGGGGCGGGCGTGCTCCAGGCGTTCGTCGCGACGATCGCGTACATCGCGATCGGCGTGCCCTCGGCGCTCGCGCTCGGCATGCTGACGCTGCTGTTCTCGGTGATCCCCGCGATCGGCACCGCGCTGGTGTGGGCGCCGATCGCGGCGGGGCTCGCGATCATCGGGCGGACCGGCGCGGCGTTCGCGCTGGTGATCGTCGGGGTCGTGGTGATCGGCACCGTCGACAACCTCGCGCGACCGGTGCTCACGCGCAAAGGCAAGCTCCAGCTGCCGACCTGGGTCGTGTTGATCGCGATGTTCGGCGGCGTCGAGGTGATGGGAGGCTGGGGCTTGCTGATCGCGCCGCTGGTGGTCCGGCTGGCCAAGGAGGCCATCCTGATCGCGCGCGAGGACGGCATCGCGCCGCTGGCGCCGGCCCTGCCACCCCCCACGCCGCCGCCGCCGCCCTCCTCGGCCGCACCTCCCGAGCACGTTCCGGCAAGCGACGGCGAACCCGTAGCAACCACCGACGCATCGTGATACGCGTTGGTGAGCTGGCATGACCGTCGACGTGAAGCGCTATCCGATCCTCGTCGTCGACGACGAACAGGACAACCTCGACGCGTTCCGGTTCAACTTCCGCAAGACCTTCGACATCTTGACCGCGAGCGGCGGCGCCGAGGCGCTGCAGATCCTCGCGGACAAGGAAGTGGCGGTGGTGATCACCGATCAGCGGATGCCGAAGATGACCGGCGTCGAGCTGCTGCGCGAGGTCCGGCAGCGTCAGCCGGAGGCGGTCGGGATCATCCTGACGGCGTTCACCGACGTCGACGTGCTGATCGAGGCGATCAACCTCGGCCAGGTCTACCGCTACATCACCAAGCCGTGGGACGCCAAGGAGGTCCGCGGCGTGCTCCAGTACGCGATCGAGCGCTACCACCTGCAGCGCGAGAACAAGCGGCTGGCGGCGCAGCTCGCCGAGTACACCGGTTACCTCAACCAGCAGCTGCACGGCGAGTTCGACTTCGGCAACATCATCGGCGAGAGCGCCGCGCTGCACGAGGTGCTCGCCAAGGTCGAGCAGGTCGCGCCGACCTCGTCGACGGTGCTGCTGCGCGGCGAGACCGGCACCGGCAAGGAGCTGGTCGCCCACGCGATCCACATCAACTCGCCGCGCGAGGAGAAGCCGTTCGTGCGGGTCAACTGCGCGGCGCTCGCGCCGGGCGTGCTCGAGAGCGAGCTGTTCGGTCACGAGAAGGGCAGCTTCACCGGCGCGATGGCGCGGCGGCCGGGGCGGTTCGAGCTCGCCGACGGCGGCACCCTGTTCCTCGACGAGGTCGGCGATCTGCCGATGGAGGTGCAGATCAAGCTGCTGCGCACGCTCCAGGAGCGCGAGTTCGAGCGCGTCGGCGGGAGCGAGACGATCAAGGTCGACGTCCGGCTGGTCAGCGCGACGAACCGCAACCTCGAGCAGATGATCGAGGAGGGCGAGTTCCGCGAGGACCTCTACTACCGGCTCAACGTGTTCCCGATCAACCTGCCGCCGCTGCGCGAGCGGCTCGACGATCTCGGGCCGCTGATGAACCACTTCGTCGCGAAGTTCGCGCGCCAGATGGGAGGCGCGCCGCAGCCGCCCGCGCCGGACGCGATCTCCAAGCTGCGCGAGTACAACTGGCCGGGCAACGTGCGCGAGCTCGAGAACATCATCGAGCGCGCGATGATCCTCGCCAAGGGCTCGCAGCTCGCGGCGGTCCACCTCGATTTCGGGCGCCGCGCGACCGCGTCGCCGGTGACCAGCACCGGACCGCTCGCCGTGGTGACCCCGGCCGCTCCCGCGGCGGCCGCGCCGAGCGACGACGGCAAGAGCCTCGCGGAGCGCCTGCTCGACAGCGAGCGCAAGGAGATCGTCGCCGCGGTCGAGAAGTCGCGCGGCAACATCGCGAGCGCGTCGCGGATCCTCGGGATCAACCGTTCCACGCTGTACTACCGGCTGCGCAAGCACGGCCTCGAGCACCTGCTGCCCACCAAGGTGCAGGTCGGCGGGGACGAGCCGGCGGGCGGCGAATCTCCGCCCACGGCGTAAGAACGCGCGCGGCCGCCGCGGAGTGGACCGGAGCCGATCGGCGTCGGCCGGAAGTCAGCTAGAGTTGCGGCGTGCGGCTCCTGTTCATCGTCGATCCGCTCGACCGGCTCTCGCTCGCCGGCGACACTTCGTATGCCCTGATGCTCGAGGCCGCGTCGCGCGGCTGGGACGTCTGGACCTGTCAGATCGAGCACCTCGGCCTGGTCGGCGACGACGCGGTCGTCGAGGCGGCGCCGACGATCGTGATGCCGGCCGCGACGCCATCCGAGGCGTTCCAGGTCGAGGCGCGATCGTCGCACCGGCTGGCCGCGTTCGATGCGGTGTTGATGCGCAAGGATCCTCCGGTCGACGTCAACTACCTGACCGCGACCTGGATCCTCGAGCACGCGCGCGGCAAGACGCTGCTGGTCAACGATCCGCGCGGGCTGCGCGATCTCAACGAGCACCTCGCGGTGCTCCGGTTCCCACACCTCACGCCGCCGACGATCGTGACCCGCTCGGCGGACCGGCTGCGCGCGTTCCAGGCCGAGCAGGGCGGGGCGATGGTGGTGAAGCCGGTCGACGGCTACGGCGGCCTCGGGATCTTCGTGGTCCGCGACGGCGATCCGAACGCGTCGTCGATCCTCGAGACCTCGACCGGCGCGGGCACCCGGTGGACGCTCGCGCAGAAGTACCTGCCCGAGGCGGCCGCGGGCGACAAGCGGATCATCCTCGCCGATGGCGAGCCGGTCGGCGCGGTGCTGCGCGTGCCGGCGAGCGCGGAGGCGCGCGGCAACCTGCACGTCGGCGGGCGCGCGGTGAAGACGTCGATCGACGAGCGGGATCGCGAGATCATCCGCACCGTGGCGCCGTTCCTGCGCGAGCACGGCCAGATCCTGGTCGGGCTCGACGTGATCGGCGGGATGCTGACCGAGATCAACATCACCTCGCCGACCGGGGTGCGCCACGCGTCGAAGCTCGACAACACCAACGTCGCGGCGCCGATCCTGGATTGCTTCGAGCGACTGGCGCGCCGGCCGCGGTGATAGCGTCGTCCCTGGATGGACGACGAGGACGAGCTGCCGGCCGACGCGCCGGGTGCGCGGTTCGAGCGCGCGAAGCAGCGGATCGGGCTGGGCGCGGGGCCACTGCTGGCGGTCGCGGTCGGGTTCGCGAGCCGCGACAGCGCCTCGCCGGCGCTGGTCGGGCTGATGGTGCTGTGCGTGACGTGGTGGTTCACCGAGGCGCTGCCGGCGGCGGCGGTCGCGCTGATCGCGGCGATCGGCGCGGTGCTGACCGGGCTCGCGACGCCCAAGGAGGCGTTCGGCGCGTTCGGCACGCCGCTGCTGTTCCTGTTCGTCGGCTCGTTCTTCATCGCCGAGGCGATGCGGGTGCACGGGCTCGGCGAGCGGATCTGCCAGGCGGTGGCGCGGCGGGCGCGCGGCCGGCTTTCGTTCCTGATCGCGATCGGCATGACCTCGTTCGTGCTGTCGATGTTCATGTCGAACGCCGCGACCACCGCGCTGATCCTGCCGATCGCGCTGTCGATGGCGGACGATCGCGGCAGCGCGCGCGGCGACCGGTTCGGCGCGGCGCTCGTGCTCGCCGTGGCGTGGGGCGCCTCGGTCGGCGGGCTCGGCACGCCGGTCGGCACGCCGCCGAACGGCTTCGCGATCCAGGAGCTCGCGCAGCGCGGCCGGCCGATCGGGTTCTTCGACTGGATGGCCGTCGGCGTGCCGATGGGCGTGTTGATGATGGTCGCGCTGTTCGTCGTGCTCGCGCTGGCGTTCGGGGTGCGGCGCGGTCAGGTGCTGCCGGCGCGCGAGCGGGCCGAGGCGCGGCCGTGGTCGCGCGGCGAGCGCGCGGTGGTGGTCGCGTTCGTGGTCGCGATCGCCGGCTGGCTCGCGCCGACCGTGGTCGGCCTGGTGGCGCCGGGCTCGCGCGCGGCGGCGTGGTGCGACGCGCGGCTGACCGAGGAGGTGGTCGCGCTGATCGCCGGCTGCCTCTTGTTCGTGCTGCCGGGCCAGCCGCCCGGGGCGCCGCGCCGCGCGGCGCTCACGTGGCGAGAGGCGACCCGGATCGAGTGGGGCGTGGTGCTGCTGTTCGGCGGCGGGATCTTGCTCGGCACGCTCGCCAAGACCACCGGCCTCGCCGAGCAGTGGGGCCACGCGCTGGTCGACGCGACCGGCGCGTCTTCGACCTGGTCGATCACCGCGCTGGTCACCGCGACGGCGATCGTGCTCTCGGAGGCGACCAGCAACACCGCGACCGCGAGCATGATGGCGCCGCTCGCCGGGGCGCTCGCGCAGGCCGCCGGCGCGGATCCGCTGCCCGCCGTGCTCGGCGCGACGCTGGGCGCGTCGTTCGGGTTCATGATGCCGATCTCGACCGCGCCGAACGCGCTCGCGTACGCGACCGGCCGGGTCACCGTGGGCCAGATGGCGCGCACCGGGATCGCGTTCGACGTCGCGGGGTTCTTCCTGATCTGGGTGTGGCTGCGGATCTCGATCTAGGGGGCGCGGTCAGCGCACGACGCAGGTGATCTGCGCGCCGTCCTCGACGCACGCGTCCACGTCGCCGTCGCCGTCGAGATCGCCGAGCCACAGCCCGGGCCCGGCCGCGCGGGGCAGGGCGGCGAGCGTGAACCGCGGGCCCAGGCCGAAGCCGTGGCTGCGCGCGCACACGATCCGCGCGCCCTCGACGCTGCACAGATCGGCGCGGCCGTCGCCGTCGATGTCGGCGAGCGCGCCGCGCGCGACCTCGGTGGGCGAGGGCTCGATCGCGCCGCCGAGGGCGTAGCTCCACGGCGTGGGCTCCGAGGTGATGGCGCGGTGGCGCTCGAGCGCGCAGGCGAGCTGGCCGTCGCGGCTGGCGCACCAATCGTCGCGGCGATCGCCATCGAGATCGCCAGTCCATAGCGCGGTGGCGGTGGTGGCCCACGGCGATCGCACCGACGGCGAGCCGGTCCGCGCGGCACACACGAGGCCGGTCGCGGTGATCGCGCACAGCTCGCCGCGGCCGTCGCCGTCGAGGTCGGCGATCGCCATCGTGCGATCGGTCGCGTCGGGGCCGCCGGTGCGCGAGAACGCGGCGGTCCATCGGGTCGCGGCGAACCCGTCGGCGGAGGTCGCGCACCGCACGCCGTCCGCGGCGCGTCCACACGCGTCGAGCCGCCCGTCGCCGTCGACATCGCCGAGCGCGAGGCTCTCCGGCTCGACGACGAGCGGCGCGGCCGGCGGGCCGATCCGCGCGAGTGGACCGAAGGTGCCGTCCCCGCGTCCGGGCGCGCAGCGCAGCCCGCTGGCATCGATCGCGCACAGATCGGCGCGGCCATCTCCGGTGAGGTCGCCGAGCTGGATCGCACGCACGGGCCGGCCGGCGAACGGCCGCACGGACGAGCGGGAGCTCGGCAGGAGCTCCCACACCGGGGCGCGCGATTCGCCGCACAGCCCGGCGCGTGGCCGGCCGCCGGCGACCACCAGGCAGCGCAGGTAGGCGTGCTCGTCTTGCGCGCCGGGGTCGGCGCCCGGCTGGGCGATCGGCGGGAGGCCGAGCCACGCGTGACCTTCGTCGTCGACGAAGAACCGGTGCGCGGCGTCGGGAGCACAGCTCGCCCCGGCGACCAGCTCGCCGGTGGGCAGGATCTGGATGCAGCGCTCGCCTGCGTGCAGCGTGCCATCGGCGGCGAGCCGCCACGGCTCGGCGGTGGCGCACGCGGCGAGCACGAGGCTGCCGCTCGCGTCGGCGGCGGCGCACGCGTCGGCCCCGGTGGCGTCCGTCCAGCGCAGCACGCCGGCGGCGGTGCGCCGCATCCCGATCGCGTACTGGCGCGCGAGCCAGGTCGCGTGCGCGGGCTGGATCTCGTCACACGGCTCGCCGCAGGGCGCACACCCGTCGACGCACGCGGCGTAGTGCGCGAGCGCGTCCGCGGCGCGCGCGAACACCGGACCGGTCAGGTTCGCGGGCTCGCTCTCGACGGCATAGCCGCGGTGCGCGACGATCGCGGGGTGGCTCTGCGAGGCGGCGACCGCGACCAGCGCGAGCGCGCCGGCGATCCGGTGATCCGCGTGATCGCGGCCGTGGGTCTGCGCGATCTCGAGGGTGTGCACCGTGTGGGGCCCCGCGACGTCGAGCACCGCGGTCACCGCGGCGATCAGCCCGGCGCGGTCGTAGCGGGTCGTCTGTCGGCCGATCGTCTCTGCCGATTCGATCTCGCCGCGCCACAGCGAGGACAGCGACGCCGGCTGCTCGCCCTCCTTGCCCCCATCGGGATAGCCGAGGAACACCAGCGAGAGGTTGCCGGGCTCGAGCCGGCAGTGATCGGCGTGGTGCCCGGAGAGCTCGATCGCGCCACAGAACCAGGCGTAGCGGTCCTCCACCCCGGCGGCCCGGGCGTACGCCGCGCGCACCGCTTCATAGCGCCGCTCCGCGGTGTCGAGGCCGTGGCGGCCGTTACCCGCGGTGACGTACACGATCGTGACGCCGGACTCGTCGCGCACGGCGTCGCCGAGATCCGGCTGCATGAAGATCAGATCGTCGTCGGGGTGCGCGACGATCGCGACCTCGGCCGCCGGTCCGAGCTGCGCGCCCTCGACGACCCAGTTGTCGCCGCACCCGGCGCCGAGGGTGAGTGCGATCGACCCGAGCAGCGGACCTCGCGTCATGGGCGTGCAGGCAGTCTTGCCGGCGGTCCCCCCCGGGTCAAGCGGCGCGGCGGCGAGCGGCGAGCTGTGCCACGCCGCCGATCGCGCCGACGGCGAGGTGAGCGAGCCACAGCCCGAGCGACGCGGCGAGCGCCTCGGCCTCCGGAAGTCCGAACAGCCGGCCGCCGAGCGCGACGTACACCGCCTCGCGCGCGCCGGCACCTCCGACGGTGATCGGCAGGAACGTCGTCGCCGCGGCGAGCGGGACCACCAGCAGCGATCCGCCGAGATCGATCGGGCCGACGGCGGCGAGCAGCACCCATCCCGCGAGTGCGATCAGCGCCTGCGTCGCGACCGACAGCGCGATCGCGAGCACGAACGCGCGTGGATCGTGGAGCGCCGGGAGTCGCTCGGCGATCCGCGCCGCGAATCCGGGCAGGAACCGCGCGACGCCGCGGCCGATCGGGATCGCCGCGACCAGCGCGCACGATCCGAGGCCGCCGAGCAGCGTCCACCACCACAGCGCGGTGGTATCCGGGAGCGGCGCGGTCGCGATCAGGCCGGCCGCGAGCAGCGCGAACAGCCCGAGCAGACCGAGCGCGCGCTCGACCAGCACCACCGCGAGCGCGCCGGTCGCGCCCTCGCCGTCGAACGCGTCGCGGGTGACCACGCCGCGCCCGACGTCGCCGGCGACCGCGCCGGGCAGGTAGTTGTTGTAGAAGAAGGCGACCACGTAGAGGTGGATGAGGCGCGGCAGGCGCGGGATGTGGGTCGCGCCATACGCGTGCAGCAGCACCCGCCAGCGCACCGCGCCGGCCACCACGTTCGCCGCGACCAGCGCGATCGCCAGCGCGAACGTCGCGATCGGGATCCGGGCCAGCGCGCCCTTCGCGGCGCCGAGGTCCACCCGGGTCGCGATCCACGCCAACCCCGCGGCGGTGCCGCCGACGCGCAGCGCGAGACCGAGCCAGCGAGGCATGGGCGCGCAGCATACAGCGGGCCGAGATAACTGACACATAGATGTCAAAACGATGGTGCAAGGTGCTGATATGAAGAAGTCGCCGCGCGTCCTCGACCGTCGGGCCCTCAACCGCGCGTTGCTCGCGCGCCAGTGGCTGCTGCACCGCCGGCCGGACTCCGCGATCGCCGCGGTCGAGCACCTGATCGGCATGCAGGCGCAGGTCCCGACGTCGCCGTACGTCGGGTTGTGGACGCGGTTCGTCGAGTTCGGCCACGCCGAGCTGGTGCGGCTGCTCGCGGCGCGCCAGGTCGTGCGGCTATCGATGATGCGCTCGACGCTGCACCTGACGACCGCCGCCGACTGCCTCGCGCTGCGCCCGGTGCTCCAGCCGGTCCACGAGCGGATGTTCCATGGCACGCCGTACGCCAAGGCGGTCGCCGGGATCGATCTCGGCGCGCTCGTCGAGGCGGCGCGGGGGTGGCTCGCCGAGGCGCCGCGCACGCTCGACGAGCTCGGCGCGCTGCTCCACCGCCGGTGGCGGACCCGCGATCCACGCGCGCTCGGCACCGCGATCCGGACGTTCCTGCCGGTCGTGCAGCTCCCGCCGCGCGGCGTGTGGGGCGCGGGCGGCCGCCCGATCTGCGACGCCGCGGAGCGCTGGCTCGGTCGCGCCCTGGCGAGCGACGGCTCGGCCGATGCGCTGGTGCTGCGGTATCTCCGCGCGTTCGGGCCGGCGAGCGTCGCCGATGCGCAGATGTGGTCGGGGATGACCCGGCTCGCTGCGGTGTTCGAGCGGTTGCGCCCGCAGCTGGTCTCGTTCCAGGACGAGCACGGCCGCGAGCTGTTCGATGTGCCCGACGCGCCGCGCCCCGACGCCGAGGTCGCCGCGCCGCCGCGGTTCCTGCCCGAGTTCGACAACGCCACGCTCGGCCACGCCGACCGCTCCCGCGTGGTCGACGATCGCCACAAGCTGTGGCTCGCCACTGGTAACGGCCTGAAGCCGGTCGCGCTGGTCGATGGGTTCGCGCGGGCGACCTGGAAGATCGACCGCGCGCGCGACACCGCGACGCTGGTCGTCGATCCGTTCGAGCGGATCCGGCCGCGCGACCGCGACGCGCTCGGCGAGGAGGCGCTGCGGCTGCTCGCGTTCGTGGCGCCCGAGCGCCGCCACCGGGTGGAGCTCCGCGCAGCCTCGTGACAGCGCCGCGCCGCCGTGGTACGCGGGGCCGTGCGCGAACGGCTGCGGTCCGCCGCCCAGCGGTTGGTGCAGAGCCCCGGGTGGCAGCTCGTGATCGGCGCGGCGATCCTCGCGATCGCGTTCCCTTCGCGGATGTCCGGATCGGTCGGCCTCGCGATCGTCGCCGGTGCGCTCGGGGTCGGCGTCGCGCTCGCGTGGCCGCAGCTGCCGCCGTGGCTGCGCCACCCTCCGGAGCGGATCGTCGGCGCGATCGTGGTCGCGATCGTCGTCGCGATGGGGCTCTCGACGTTCTGGGATGCCCTGACCGTCTCGCCGGACTGGCAGATGGGCGACTGGGGCCCGCAGCACGCCGTGTTGCGCGGCGCGCTCGACGCGATGCCCGGGATCGACACGCCGGTGTGGAACCACGCCGTCGGCACCGGCGACGCGCCGCTCGAGCTGTACCCCAAGCTGGCGTACCTGGTGTCCGGCCACGCCGCGCTCGCGCTTGGCCTCGAGGACGATCTGCCGCTCGCGCTGATGGTCGTCGCGGTGCTCGTGCACATCGCGATCGCCGCGACCACCACGCTGATCGCGTTGCGGATCGCGCCCGCGCCCGCCGCGCTGGTGGTCGGGCTCGCGACTTTGGTCGACACCGGCGCGGTCGCCCACGGCGGCACCGTCGGACTGTTCCGGTGGGCGCTGCTCCACAGCGCGATGGCGCTCGCGTTCTCGACCGTGGCCGTGCTCGGCGTGCTCGGCGCGCTCGCGCGGCCCCGGCCGGCCGCGGCGATCGCGATCTGGATCGGCACCGCGCTCGCGTGTATCACCCACCCCGCGGGGCTGATCTCGGCGTTCGCGATCGCGCTCGGCCTCGCCGCGGTGGCGCTGCTCGCGACCGATGTCCCGCCGCGCCGCGCGCTGGTCGCGCTCGGCCACATCGCGCTCGGCGTCGCGCTCGGCGCCGCGGCGTGGATGCCACTCGCCGAGCGGATCCTCGCGTACGGCCAGCACTTCCCGAACGCGATCCGCTCGCCGGCGCGGCTGCTCGAGGACCTGATGACGTGGCCCTCGCCGGTCACCGCGTTCGCGATCCTCGGCTACGCCGGCTACTTCGGGATCGTCGCCGCGCTGTGGTCGCGCCGCGCGCGCGCGGTGTTCGTCGCCGCCGCCGCGCTGGTGCTGCTGGTCGGGCTGAGCGACGTCGGCTACCTCGCGCTCGATCTCGAGCCCGGCCAGGGCGTCGCGCGGCTCGGCACCGAGCGGCTCGCCCAGCTCGCGCGCCCGTTCGTGGCCGCGGCCAGCGCGTACGGGCTCGCGATCTTCTTCGGCCAGGTGATCGCCGGCTGGCGCGCCGCCGGTCGCCGCCACAAGCTGATCGCCGCGGCGGTGATCGGCGTGATGACCGGCGCGCTGCTGCGCGTGGTCCCGGCGGTGTGGCGCTCGGTGAGCGATCGCGCGTACACCCAGACCCAGACGTTCGCCGCCGATCCGAGCGGGCGCGACCTGCTCACCGGGTGGGCGCGCGAGCAGGTGGCCTCGATCGGCCCCGGCGCGTGGGCGCGCGCGCTGTTCGAGACCGACACCCACGAGCACTTCCACCTCACCGCCGAGACCGGCCTGCCGACCTTCCACATCGGCCCGCAGCCGGATCTGCTGCTGCGCGAGCGGATCCAGGATCTCTCGCCCGCGAGCCTGCGCCGGTTCGACGTGCGCTGGGTGATCGCGGCGGATCGCTCGCCCAGCCTCGGCGATCCGGCCACCGAGGTGCACGTTGGATCGTTCCGGATCCGCGAGGTCGCCGGCTGGGACGGCCAGTTCGCGCGGATCGAGCGTGGCACCGGGCAGGTCCGGACCACGCGGCTCGACAACGAGCGCGTCGAGATCGAGGTCGCGGCGAGCGAGCCCGTGCTGGTCGCGCTCGGCACCGGATATTATCCGCGGTGGCGCGCGCGCCACGAGAGCGGCGCGGTCGAGCCCGTGTACGCGTTGCCCAGCTATCCCGGCTCGACGCTGCACGTGGTCTCGGCGTGGGTGGCGCCCGGCCGCACCACGTTCACCGTGGACGGCCCGCTGCCCTCGGACGGCCGCGGCCGCACCTGGACGATGCTCGCGCTGATCGCGTGTATCGCCGGCCTGGTGGTGTGGCGGGTCCCGCGGTGGCGCATCCGCGTGCTGCGCCGGCTGGCCCGGTGGCGCGCGCGCGGGCCGCGGATCGCGCGGCTCGCCCTCCAGATCGGTGTGCCGTTCGTCCTGATCGTGCTCGCCGCGCGCGGCTGCGCCGATGGTCGCCGCCCGCTGCGCGCGATCGAGCTCGGCTCCGGCGTGCGTGGCACCGCTTCGGTCGAGGCCCGGCTCGCCGAGGGGCCGTGGCAGACCTGTGATTACTCGCGCGTCGGCGGCGTTTATGTCTGTGATCAGCTGCTCGTCGCGTACGACGCCTCGACCGCGCTGCTCAACGATGCGCCGCCGAGCTGGGCGTTCAACACGTCCGGCATCTTCGCCTCGGCGCACCAGCCCGGCGTCGAGATGCGGGTGCGCATCACCGGCCGGCTCGCCGGTGCGTACTGGACCGCC
The DNA here is from genome assembly GCA_051952595.1 of Kofleriaceae bacterium. Classification (GTDB taxonomy): domain Bacteria; phylum Myxococcota_A; class Polyangia; order Haliangiales; family Haliangiaceae; genus JABFXX01. Next base: position 23,851 of record JBQCJR010000703.1, on the reverse strand, counting down.
GTCAGCGAGGGCACCGTCGCGCTCGACGTCTCCGGCGAGGAGGGCCGCGTGCTCGATCGCGGGATCCTGCGCTACGTGGATCGCGGCGAGCGCGCAATCGAGTTGCGCGCCGAGATCCCGGTCACCGCGTGGACGTTCACGTTCGTGCGCGAGGACACGCTGGTGCCGCCGCGGCCGTATCTCGCCGGTCCGCCGCCGGGCGCGCCGGCGGAGGTGCGGGCGATCCGGCGGTGAGCGCTGCGGGCGCGATCACCGCCAGCGGATCGCGTGCAGCACGAAATCGGACTGCGGTCGATTCAGATCGCGGTCGGGTCCAAACGCGATGAACACGACGTGTAGGCCAGCGGTGATCGGCGCGCGTGGCTCGAACCGCAGCCGAACGCCGCGCGTGGTGTCCTGGACGCGGGTCAGGCGCAGGTGGTCGCGATCGAGGTTGACCCGGAGCTCGCGCTCCCAGTCGGGCTCACGCTGTGCGCCGAGGGGGGCGTACGCGACCTCGATCTCGACGAGCTGCGGATCGACCGCGTAGAAGAAGGTGGCGACTGGGACGCGGCCGGTCTCGGGATCCCATCCGAAGCCGTTCAGATAGAGCGGCGGCGGCGCGTCCGCGACGGACTCGACGATCGCGTCGGGATCGGTGGCGAGCGTCGCGGCGGGGCGGCACACCAGGTCGAGCGGCGCGGGCGCACACCGCGGATCCTCGACCGGCTCGAGATCCGGGATCCGCGCGCGCGTGATTTGCCAGCCGAGCTCGTCGCGCGCGCCGTGGATGTGTAGATCGCCCGCCATCGCCGGCAGGTCGCAGTCGATCGGCGCGTCGAGCACGTCGGCGCAGCGATCGAACGAGCGGAGCACGTCGGAGTGGAGTCCCCAGACAGGATCTGCGAGGTCGTAGCCGTCGCGCAGCGCGCGCGCGGAGGCCAGCGGGCGCGACAGCTTGTACGTCGCGTACGCCGCGGTCGATCGGTCCACCGGGTTCGAGCCCGTGCGCGAGCGCGAGGTCTTGCTGGTGGCGACCGCGGCGCCCCACGCGAGCACGAGCACCGAGATCGCGACGGCCGGCCGCGAGCGCCGGGCGAGCACGCGCCACGCGATCAGGATCAGCGCGACGAACCCGGGCGCGAGGTCGAGCTGGTAGCGCGACGACAGGCTCGGCGACCACAGATAGAACGCGATCAGCGGCGCGAGCCCGAGCAGCGCCCACGCGGAGAGCCAGCGCGCATCCGGATCGCCGGCCGCGCCGCGCCGGCGCCACGCGAGCACGCCGATCAAGAGCCCCGCGATCAGCACCGCGGCGTACGGCCACGAGTAGGTGGTGAAGTAGTACTCGCGCCAGCGCGGCGCGGCGTTCTCTCCGACGTGCAGCCCGGTGTTGTAGAAGCCGCGGGAGCTGCGCTGCTCGGGACGATCGAACAGCGCGCCGAACAGCTCGGCCGCCGCGCCCGGCAGCTCGACGCGCTCGAACGGATAGCTGAACCGAGTCGCCACCAGGTTGCCGGGCAGCGAGTGCAGGTTGATCCGGTGGCCGAACTCGCTGCCGCTGCCGAATCGCCGCGCGTTGGTGAGATAGAGCACGCCGCCGCCGGCCACGAACAGCGCGCTGCCGAGCGCGATCGCCGGCGCCGCGCGGCGGAGCCAGCCGCGCGGGGAGGTGCCGCGCGTGTGCCGGAGCCACAGCGCGCTCGCGATCACCAGCGTCGCCGCGCCGTAGAACCACACCGTCGGCCGGAACAGCCCGCCGAGCCCGGCGAGCCCGACCAGCACGAGATAGCCGCGCGCCGAGGGCCGCCGCGCGAACCCCGCGAGTCCGCCGAGCATCAGGATCGACGCGCCATAGGCGTAGATCGCCGCTTCTTCGTACACGCCGATCCGGCTGCGCACGAGCGTGAGCAGCGGCGGTACCAGCCCGGCGATCAGCACGCTCCCGGCGCCGATCCACCACGGCTCGTCCTCCCGCCGGCCGAACCCGCGGATCGCGACGAACAGCATCAGCGCGAGCCACGCGAGCATCGGGATGCGATCCGGAAACGGCGAGACGCCGATCGCGCGGCCGAACAGCTCGAACGGCGTCTGCCACGCGGGCACGCCGAGCCCCCACACCTGCTGCACGCCGCGCTCGGTCCACGCGAGATCGTGCGCGAGCGCATCGGGGTGCGGCGATAGCGCGAGCCGCCCGTCGAGGAACGCATCGACCTGCGCGCGATACGCGCCGTGTGGGGCGTACGCGTCGTGCAGGCCGAGCTGGCGCGTCGCGACGAGCAGCAGCGCGGCGACCGCGAGGGCCACCGCGAGGTCGCGGAGGGCGGAACGGGCGCTCACCGGAGGACGCGATACACCGCGATCGAGCCGACGTGGTCGCGTCGCTCGACCCGTGAGGTGACGGTGGTGACGGGCGACAGGCTCCCAGGTCCCCATCGATCCTTGGGAGGAGGCCCGGGTGGCTGCACTTCCTCGATGACGAGGTACTCCAGCCCGTCCAGGCTGCTCGGCGCGAGCGGCGGCAGGAACCGCTTGCCTCCCCACGACACGTTGCGGATCGGATTCCGGGTGAAGTCGAGCTGGCCACCGTGGAGCCCCCAGAATCCGAGCGGGGCTCCGGCGGGTACGAGGTCCTGGGCCGCGCGGACGCGCTCCGCGGCGCGCGTGTCGTAGCCCTCGGTCTTCAGATAGCGGAGCTCGACGACGGCATTGGCGAACCGCTCCCGCATCCGCGTGCGGCGCGCCGGCGTGAACGCCGGGACCAGGATCATCTGAGCGGTGGTCAGCGTCACCAGCACCATCGCGGATCCCAGGTGCACCCGGCCCGGCTGCGGCGCGCGGAGGGATCGGGTGAAGATCGTCGAATCGATGGTCGCCACGACCGCGAGGGCGGCGCCGTACCACGCGGCGAACAGGGTCGGCCAGGTCAGCGAGCTGCGAGGCGCGATGCCGAGGGCGGCGCCGAGCGTGATCGCGAAGCAGCCGGTGAACGTGACGAACAGAGGATCGTGGATCGTGAAGCGCCCGATGACCGAGAGCACGACGAAGGCGAGCGGGATCGCGAGCAGCGTCGCGGTCGCCTTGCCGAGCGCGAGCGCAGCCGGCGCTCCGCCCCACAGCTTGAGCGCGGCGACCGCGACGACCCACAGCGCCCCGACCACCACGCGGTCGCGCGAGCCCGGGCGAGGCCCCACGAACGCACGAATCAGGTAGGGCGCGGCGAGCAGCGCGTACTCGTGGCGCACCGCCGCGAGCGCGATGCCGCAGGCCAGCAGCTGCGCGCGCGCGTTGGCGCGTAGCGCGACGAACAGCGCGACGTGGAGCAGGGTCGCCGACCACCGCGAGAACCCGAGCGCGCGTGCCTCGGGGACCAGGAAGATCTGGATCGCGACCACGATGAACAGCGGCAGCGCGATCGGATCCTTGCTCGACGCGATCGTCGAAGCGAGCACCGCGAGCACCAGCGCGGCACACACGCCGCCGTCGAACAGGCCCGCGGTGTGAGTGCCCCCGGCGAGCGCGAAGTAGGATTCTCCGATCAGCTGCAGCCCGAGTTGGTGCGACATCGATGGGAGCCGGCCAGTTCCCCACAGCCGCGCGATCTCGAACACGTGATCGAGCTGCTCGTCGATCACCGGCGTCGCGACGCTCGCGATCCGGATCGCGATCAGCACCGCGCCCGCCGCCGCGGTGAGCACGACGACCGAGCGGGGCAACGAGCCGCGCCGGATGTCGTCCGCCGGTCCCGGGATGGCCGCGACGGCGATCCCGAGCCCGATCGCGCCGAGCTGCACTGGCCGGGTCAGCACGCCGACCCACGCGAGCGGTAGCGAGAGCACGAGCAGCACCGCGAGGCCGCTGGTGGCCGCCCAGGGCAACGGCGCGGCGGTGCCGGTCAGATGGCCGAGCAGCCTGCCGTACCCCAGACAGGCGCACAGGATGGCGAGCGCGCCGCACCACGCGCCCCAGGGCGTTCCGGACCACCACCACGCACCGACCGCGTGGCATGCCCCGACGGCGGCGACCATCGGTCCGACCGGGAGGGCGAAGCGCGGGATCATCTCTCCTCGACCCAATCGAAGCCGAGCAGCTTGATGCCGCGCAGGTCATCCGCGCTGCGCCAGTACTCCGAGATCGAGGACACGTGGATGTAGAGGTCGCACCACCCCTGGCAGGTGGTGGTCGCATCGATGCGGACGTTGCCGTCGGGGCCGGGCAGGACGTTCGCCAGCGTCTCGCCATCGAGCGTGACGGTCACCGTCGGCGTGGTGCGCAGGCGACCGGCATCGATGAACAGCTCGAGCGAGAGTCGCTGGTGGTGCTCGCCGCGCAGCCGCAGGCGCGTGCGGTCCATCAACCACCGACCGGGCGTAGGCCGGACCTTGCCGCCGATCAGCGCGCCGAGCGCGCCGGTGAACGCGTCGGGCGCGTGGTCGGGGAGCTCGAAATCGATCGGCGCGACGTTGTCGAACACCACGTTGCTGCGCGCCGCGAGCCGCCACAGATCGTGGCCGAGCTCGCGCTCGGCGATCTGCCGCAGGAACCGATCCTGCCGCTCCAGCTCGGGAGCACCACGCGGCGGCTCGGGCGGCGCCGAGGTCCCGAGATCGACGACGCGCAGGCCGTCGCGGTCGAACAGCACCGTTCCCTCCCGAGCGAGCCCCACCAGCGCGTCCATCGTATCGACCATGTGGGTCGCGATGTAGCGCCAGATCTCGCCGTCCTCGTACATCCGCCCGAGCCACCACTGCCGGCGGAACAGGTAGTTCGAGCGATCCGGCGTCGTGAATGCGAGGTAGCGAATGCCCTGGGACAGGAAGTAGCTGCGCCAGTGATTCACCGGAAGAAAGCTCGGCAGCCCGGGCGCTGGCGCCGCGAACCCCGGCATGTCGAGGCTGACGAAATCGATCCGCGCGTAGTCGAGCAGATAGGGATGATCGAGCAGCCCAGCCACGCGCGCCCCCGGCGGCAACGCCTGCTGCATGGCGTGATAGGCCGGCGCGACATCGGCGCTCTTGGGGGCTCGGACCGAGCGCGCGAACTGGAGATCGCGCATGCCGATCTTGAAGCGGTCGATCGGGTACCACCGCCCGTGCACGATCTGCAGCATCACCGCGAGCCACACGAACCACGTCGCGGCGATCGGCACGCGCAACGGAGGGGCCGGCTTGTCCTCGGGGTCGACGAACGGCAGCTTGCCCGCGGCCTCGACCAGGAACGCGAGTGCGAGCGCGGTGAGGTACGCCGAGCCATAGCGCCACAGCGAGAAGCTGTCGGCGAGGGTGAAGCTGTGGACCAGGAACACGAACCCGAGCGCGCTGGAGACCAGCAAGGCGAGCCACGGCCGCCCGGGGCGGGTATCTCGGGCGAGCAGCATGAACGGTAGCAGCAGCCACCAGCACTGGATCGGCTCCTGCAGCATGACGACGTTCGCGAAGAACACGAGTTCGTCGAGCCAGGTGAAGCCGGTGGGCTGGAGCGGCGCGGCCGGGTTGGCCGTGCCGAGGACGACCGGATAGAGGAACGTGTGATTCGATCGCCACGCCGCGACGGCATAGGGCAGCACGACGACCGCGACCGCGGCGATGCAGATCAGGATCGCGCGGCGCTGTTCGGTCCAGGCGATGCGCCACGACGCCGTTCGCGCGCGATCCCGCAGGTGGAAGATCACGAGCATCAGCGAGAACAGCCCCGCGGGCGGGATGTAGTTCTGGCGCATCGTGCACGCGGTGCCGCACACGATGAACACGAGCAACATCGAAGTCCGAGGTGCGAGGTCGTCGCGCGACGCGAAGTTGTACGCACACAGGAACATCGCGAGCCCGGACCACTGCGGCGCCGAGTTGATGCTCATCTCCTGCTGGCACAGCAGGAACGCGGCGATCAGCGCCGTCGCACCGACGTGCAGGCGGCGCCGGCGGGCGAGATCGAGCAACACGAGCACCGCGATCGCCTGGAAGATCCCGCGATCGAGTAGATCGGTCGTCTCGATGTCACCACGCAGGCCGGCCAGCGCGAGCAGCGCGGTCTGTCCGCCGTACGCGCTCAACCGGCGAAAGCTGAACGGCTCGATCATGTCGCCGGTGTCGAGTAGCCGCTTGACGAACGCGGTGTATCCGACGTGATCGTCGAACGGGTTGCCGCGGGAGCGAACCAGCCCGAGCAGGTTGACGAGCAGGTACACGCCCAGCACGACGGCGAGCAGGATCCATCCGCGGCGCTCGCTCGCGCCCGGCGCACCAGTCGACGGCTCGCGACCTCTCGACACGATCTCGAACACTCCGAGGGCGAGTGCCGCGAACGCCAGCACCAGCAGCGGGCGGTACGACGCGACGCCCACCGAGAGCAGGAGTCCCGTCGCTGCGATCCAGACCGCGGCGCCGAGCACCATCTGCTCGCCGTATCCGAGCGAGACGCGAAGCGCGCGGCGGGCCAGCCCACCGAGCCCGAACAACATGCCGCAGATCGCGATCGACCAGCCAACGGCGCCCACGAAGCCGTGCGGCGACGCCAACCCGAGCACGGCGCCTGCGAGGATCGCGCAGGCGCCGCCGAGCGCGAGGCGGAGATGGCTGCTCATCGGTAATCCTATGTAGAACACGACGACTTGGCGGTCTACCTCGTTGGGCCGATCGTGCGTGGTACGGTTTTCCGATGCGCGCGTGGAGCCCCGCGATCCTCGTCACGTGCCTGTCGGCTGCGGTCCCGGGGTGCGGCGAGCCCTCGGAGCCCGAGGCGCTCTCGGTCGTCGTGGTCACTCGAGAAACGCTGTGGTTCCACCCCGCGAATCCGGTGGCGGCGGACGCGATTCGCGAGCTCGGCGACGCACGAGGCTGGCGAGTGGCCGTCACCGGAGATGTGGTGTCGTTCACCCCCGATGCGCTGGCATCGGTGGACGTCGTGGTGTTCTCGCTGACCAGCGGGACCATCCTCGACGAGTCGTCGCGAGCTGCCCTGGAGGCGTTCTTTCAGCGCGGAGGAGGATTCGCGGCCACGCACTCGGCGGCGGCGACCGAGCTCGACTGGCCGTTCTACCGGACGCTGATGCCGGCCACCTTCAAGACCCACCCGGTGAATCCACCGGTGCGCGCCGGCGTGCTCACCGTCGAGGATCCGGGGAACTCGATCGTCGCGGGCCTTCCGGCGCGGTGGGCTCGCTCCGACGAGTTCTATACGTTCTACGAGCGCCCCGAGCAGCTGGGGCTCGATCTCCTGCTGGCGCTCGACGAGACCACGCTGGAGGGCGACGTCGCGAGCGACGTTCGCGTGGGCTATCACCCGCTGGCGTGGACCCACGAGCACCAGGGAGTGCGTGCGTTCTACACCGCGCTCGGCCACACCCCGGAGTCGTACGCCGAGCCGGCGTTCCTCGACATGCTCGCCCGCGGCATCGAGTGGGCGGGCGGCGCGCGATGACGCTCAGGCCTGCGCGATCGCGAGCAGCTCGCCGGTCGTGAACGGCAGCGGGAGCGACCGGATCTTCTCCGGCGTGAATCGCCGCACGCCGCGCGCCAGCTGGGTCAGCGTGGGATGTGGATAGACCTCGAATTGATGGCTGATGTAGTCGAGCGTCAGCGACTTCCACAGCGGGTAGAACTTCACGCTTCGGAACCCGACATCCTTCAACAGCCGCTCGAGGTTGCGCTTGTTGAAGTAGAACAGGTGCTCGATCTTGTAGTGCGTCCATCCCGTGCGGAGCACCCGCCGCGACGGCGAGCCCGCATCCGGGGTCGTGATCGCGAGCGTGCCGCCGTCGGAGACCAGCTTGCGCGCGAGCGATAGCGTCTGGCGAGGATCGCGGACGTGCTCGATGTAGTCACACATCGTGATCACGTCGAACGCACCCGGTGGCGCGTCGGCGAACGACGCGCGCTGGAGCTCTCCGCAGAACACGCGATCGTCGCCGAACTTGCGCGCGATCTCCTGGGCCCCGAACTCGGACAGCTCCAGGCCGTACGCACGATACCCACGCTCGCGGGCGACCTCCATCAAGAAACCCGTCGCCGCTCCGCAGTCGAGCAGCTTGGTATCCGGAGCCGGCGAGGGCAACTTGCCGAGCACGTAGCTGAACGTGCGCTTCTTGAGCGCGGCCACCGTGTCCTCGTTGTCGTGCAGCCCCCAGGCGTCGTAGTAGTGCGCGCCGTAGATCTTCGCGAGTGTCTCGTCGGACGGTTGCGGGGAGATCCGCTCGAGTCCGCAGCCATCGCAGCGCACGAACTGGTGTTCGAGCTTCTCGAACAGGGGCTGGGATCGGGGGGACGCGCAAACCTCGCAGGCCGACATGGGTCTCTCTGTGCCACCGTGCGTACCGAGGGTCAAGGGACAGACGCCAACTCGGCCTCGAGAGCCGCGAGCGCCGTGCCGACGAAGTGGTCGGGGGAGGTCAAGAGGTAAGGCTCGAACAGCTCGATCACGTAGAGGTCGTCGTACATCATCGCGAGCCGCCACAGCGGTTCGTGCGCGCGCACCGGGAACTCGATCTGCGCCGGATATCCGAACAGCGTCTTGTCGTAGTAGTCGATCCAGGTCGCGCTGAACCGGCGGGACGCATCGGCCTCCCGGAGGAGCTGCCAGCCAAAGCTCGTCGAGATGAACATCGCCCGCGCCGTGCGTGTCCCCGGAGGCGGGGGCGTGTGGAGCGCGATCGGCGTGAGGGGCGCCGCGCGCGGAACGCCCCACGCGTTCAGCAGCCGCAGCAGATCGAAGTCATCATGGCTTCGCCGGACTCGACGGAGCTCCCACCCGCAGGGGGCCTCGGGGGGCGCGGATGCCGCGGCGAGCTCGCGATGGAGCTCCACGATCGCGTGGAGCACCAGGCACGCGCCGTACGAGGACCAGTGGCGGGCGTCGGCACCCCACAAGCGCTCGCGTGGGATCCCCGGCGTGGTCAGGATCTGCAGCGCATCGACGTGCGCCACCTGGTGTGTGGCCAGGGCTGCGAGCAGCCGGCCATGGAGCAGGTCCGAGGGCCGCGTGGCGCCGAGCTCGCGGGTCCAGCGCGCCGGGACCGCGTCGCGCCACACCGAGGTCTTCGAAGGGACCACCACGGGCACGAGCGCCTGACCGCGCTCGCGGAGCCGCTGCTGCACGCGCGCGAGCTGCGCCGCGAGCTGATCGAGCTGATCGTCGGTCGGTAGCATCTCGGCGGTCTTGTTGAAGAACGTGACGTCGTCGCGCTCGTAGAGCACCCCCTGGCCTCCGATCCGGACGTTCGATCCCGGCTTGGTCTCGCCGAAGGCGTGGTAGAGCGCGGTGTTGTCGAGGTAGATGGCGTAGTTCCGGAACCCCTGCGAGCTCTCGAACCACGCCGTGAAGTCGTGTTGGAACTGTTCGCGCTGGATCGCGGAGAACGTCGGCGATGGCCGCGGCGCGGGTGGGATCGCACCGTCGAGCCGCCGATCCCGGAGCTCGCCGAGCATCGCGATCACCGGCAGCGCCGCGAGCGCGACATAGCAGACGACGAGGATTCGATCGATGGCGCGCATCAGAACTTGAAGTAGATGAGCGGGGTGATCCGCATGTTGGTGAGATGGACGGCCGATGCGGCGAACAGCATCAGATATCCGAGCCGCGCGGCCATGTACCGGATCGGATGCGGCTCGCGCACGAGGAGAGGTCGGTACCGGGTGGCGATCGGCAGCAGCGCGATCGCCGAGGCGATCGCGAACGCGAACAGCGCGAATCGCGGCGCGAGCTCGCCGGGCACCGGCGGAGGCAAGGACGGGTCGGTGGCACCCGACATCGCGGCGATGATCTCGAGGGCCTGGCCGGCGCTGGCCGCGCGGAAGAACACCCAGCCGACCACCACGAGCACCAGGGTGAACGCGTGCTGGATCGCGAGCGGGATCCGTTCGCGCCGAGCGCCGAGCAGACGTTCGAGTGTGACGAACGCACCATGGAACACGCCCCACAACACGAACGTCCACGCGGCGCCGTGCCACAGACCGGACAGCGTGAACACGATCATCAGGTTGAGCAGGGCGCGCCGCCGGCCCTTTCGATTGCCGCCGAGCGGGATGTACAGGTAGTCGCGCAACCAGCTCGAGAGGCTGATGTGCCACCGGGTCCAGAACTCGGTCAGGCTCGCCGAGGTGTACGGCTGGTCGAAGTTCTCCTTGAACCGGAACCCCATCAGCTTGCCGAGGCCGATCGCCATGTCGGAGTAGCCGGAGAAATCGAAGTAGATCTGGAGCGCGTACGCCGTGGCGCCGAGCCACGCGAGGCTCGACGTGAGCTGGCCCGCGGGTAGCGCGAACACGCCGTCCGCGATGACCGCGACCGAATCGGCGATCAGCACCTTCTTCGCGAGTCCGCGCGCGAACCGTTCGAACCCTTCGCGCGCGAGCTGCCACGAGAGATCGCGCTCGGCGAGCTGTGCCTCGAGGTCCTTCCACCGGAAGATCGGTCCCGCGATCGAGTGCGGGAACAAGGTCAGGAACAGCACGTAGCGCGACAGCCGGCGCGCCGGTCGCGCATCGCCGCGATAGACGTCGACCAGATACGAGATCTCCTCGAACGTGATGAACGAGATCCCGATCGGCAGCACGACGTGGCTCCAGCTCGCCGGCTCGAGCCCGACGTGGGCGAGCAACTCGTTGAGCTGTGCCACGAAGAAGTTGGAGTACTTGAAGTACGCGAGCACCGAGAGGTGCACGGTCACGCCTGCACCGAGGAGCCAGCGAGCCACCTGGGGAGCGCGCTCGCGGCGCGCGGCGATCTGGTGGCTGACGAAGTAGTCGACGATGCCCAGCCCGAGGACGACCGGCAGAAAGCGTGGCGCACCCCACGCGTAGAACACCAGACTACCGGCGATCGCCGTCGAGTTGCGATGCTCGCGCGGCGTTGCCCAGTACGCGAGCAGGAACGCCGGCAGGAACAGGTGAACGAACAGCAGGGAGCTGAACGGCATCGAGCCGGTGGCACTCTACGGCAGATGTATCGCGCGATGTTCGCGATTCGACACGGTCTTTGCGCCGGCTGCGCCTACTTCGTTCCGCCGGCGACCGGGCGCTCGATCCGGATGAGCTGCACGCCGCCCTGCTCGGCGACCACCCGATGGTGGCGCGCGATCACTTCCAGATCGTCGGCACATCCGGGCAGCGGTCGGCTGCACGCCAGGCGATAGGTCAGGTCGGCGCGGATCCTGGCCTGCTGCCGATCGTCGGCTTCGAGCAGGAGGAAGTCGGCGCCGACGGCTCCGAGCAGGCGTTCGATCCGGGATTCGTGCGCCGTCCAACGATGGGTGCGAAGCTTCGCGATCCTCGGGGTGCGCACGTCGACGATCCGCGCCGGCCCGGCATAGCTCAGGCGCTCGGGGCGTGCGACCCAGACCGCCACGGTGGCCCCCCGAGGGATCTGGCGCAGCAGGGCGTCGTAGACGCCGGCGATTGGTTCCGGATCTCGTGCGTGGCGGAGGTACTCGATGTTCATCGCGAGATCGATGTAGCGCCGCGTCCAGCGCCGCCGGCCGGTCGCCTCGCGGCCCTCGTGAACGAGCACGAACAGCCCCACCACGACGATCAGCGCCGCCGCCGTGAGCCGCCGGCGACGCGCGATCTCGATCACGAGGATCGATCCCACCGCGATCGCGACGGGCCACAGGAACCGCGCGGCATAGGGCAGCGTGCCGGTCAGCTGGCTCGCGATCCCGGCGACCGTCAGGCAGCTGGCGCCGATCAGGCCACGCACCGCGCGATCTCGCCGGACGAGCGCCGCGAGCGGCAGGGTGGCCAGGGCGATCGCCGCGGCCAGGCCGATCCGGCCGATCCACGGTCGGGTAGACGGTGCGATCAGCGCACGCGCTGCATCCGGCACGGTCGCCCACGCGTTCGCGCGGACGAGCGCGTACGGGACGACCACCGCCAGGGCGATGCCGGCGACCGCGGCGAGCCGGCGCGCGTGTGCTCGCCGCGACGCCCCTCGATCGGACCACGCCGCGACCAGCGCGAGCGCGGCGAGGGGCGCGAGCTCGAGCCGCAGCGCGATCAACGCGCCGGCGATCAACCCGATCGGAACGAGCGAGCGCACGCGATCGTCCTCGCGGCGGATGCGGTCGGAGACGAGGGCGAACAGCGCGCCGATCTGGCCGACCGCCGTCCAGCAGGTCGCCGGATCGGTCGGCGCGAACGCGAGCGCGGCGGCCGCGATCACCACCAGCAGGGCCCACAGGGTGGAGCTGCGGTCGCGCGGCGCGATGCGGGCGCAGACGAGCGCGATCGCCGCGACGAATCCGAACGCCTCGCCGAGCCGCATCAGGTGAACGTCGCCAGCCAGGCTGGCCAGCGCCGCGATCGCGAGCTGGCCGCCGAGCTGTGCGGTGCGGGGGTATCCGACGGGATCGGCCAGCGTACCGGTCTCGCGCAGGCGCTGGAGCTGCGCGAGCACGTGGCCGTCGTCGTCGAACGGTCGGGCCCCGAGGTCGCCGGCGGCGCCGAGCACGTGGAGCACGCCCAGCGCGCCGAGCAAGAGCGCCGGGGCGAGCCACCCACGCTCGGTCGATCGAACCCACGCGCCGAGGCGCTCGCGGTCGAGCACCACGGCCGCGGTGTGGACGGCCACGAGCCCGTAGAGCACGATCGTCTGGCCCGCGAGCGTGAACACGCCGAGCGCGCTGGCGAGCCCGGCGAGCGCGACCAGGGTGGCGAGGCCGAGCTGGATCGCGAGCAGCGGGTGGAGCGTTCGCTCACCGCCGATGCGGGCGACGACCCACCCGGCGCCGTGGCAAGCGGCCGCCAGCGCGCCGGCGAACGCGAGGATCGCGGCCGCACCGTCGAGAGGTAACAGGACCAGCCACGGCGCGGCCGCGAGCAGCCCCGCCGCCGCGGTGGTCATGGCGCGGGTACCCACTCGACCGCCTCGAGCCGTGCGACCCGAGGATCGCGCAGCTCCTTGTCGGGCTCGGCGACGCTGTCGAACACGAGATAGAGGTCGTGCCAGCCAGCGGCTAGCCGCTCCTGCGGCACGAGCAGCTCGATCTGGTACTTCCCGCGGTCATCGGCGACCACCGACGCCAGCAGCTCGCCATCCAGCGAGACGTCGAGGCGCGGATGGGTGTGGACGACGTTGAGGGCGAGCGCGACGCGGATCGACAGCCGCATCCGGCCCGTTCCCCGGACGCGCAGGTGCGCGCGCCGGTAGAGCGCGCGGATCGGTGCTCCCCGAGGGGGTGTGCGCGGCTCAGGTCGAGCGATCTGCGGTTTGACCATCTCGAACCACGGCGCGTCGTCGATCTCTCCGTCGATCATCTGCAGCGCCGCGACCCCGTCCTCGAACCGCAGATCCGCGCGCGTCTGCAGCGACCACGCGTCGTGCAGCCCTTCGCGGTCGGCGAGCGCGCGGAACCACGCGGCACGGCGGGTCGGCTCGTCGCCCTCGGGAGGGCTCGGGGCGGTGGTCGCGGTGCGAACGGGGGCCGCGAGATCGAGCACGACCAGCCCCTCGTCGTCGTAGAGCACCCCGGTCGTGGTCGCGAGCTCGCTGAACGCATCGATCGCGTCGATCGTGTACGCGCTCATCTTCTGGAACAGCTCGCTATCGTTGAAGATCCGCCACAGCCAGAAGTTGCGGCGGTAGAAGTAGCGCGACCGCTCGGAGCGGACGAACGCGAGGTAGCGATAGCCGGCGTCCACGAGGTAGCTGCGCATCGGCTCGGCGCCGCGGAACGACGGCAGCTGGGGCGCGGGGCTCGCGAAGCCGGGCGTATCGAGGTTCGCGATCTGGTTGCGCGAGAAATCGAGGTACGCGGGATCGTCGAGCATCACCGCGACGCGCGCCCCGGGTGGAATCGCGGACTGCATCGCCGCGTAGCGCTTCGCCTCGACGCGCGCCGTTGGATCGCCGCGCCGGTCGAGCGCGCTGGCCTGGCGCACGTCGGCGAGCTGTCCGGCGAGCTGCTTGGGGATCCCGCCGCGGGTGACCGCGAGCTGCAGGACCAGGGCCGCGAGCAACAGCCAGCGGCCGAGCGGCGCGAGGTGGATCGCGCGCTCCCGCTCCGCCCCGACCTCGAGCACCATCGCGGCGGTCAGCGCGATCGAGAAGCCAAACGCGTAGCGCCACAGATCGAACGGCGGGATCCCGACGAAGCCATGCACGAGCGCGAGGAAGCCGAGCGTGCTCGCGACGAACAGGGCGCGCAGCGGCTGGCCAGGGCGCGCGTCGCGCGCGACCACGAGCAGTACGAACAGCACCGGCACGACGACGATCGGCGTGGTCTCGATGCATGCCCACAGCAGGTACATCAGGCGGTCGGGCCAGCTGATCACCTCGGGGGCGAGCGACAGGCCTTCGGTCCACGTCCCGCCGATCACCGGGAACAGGAACGTTTGGTTCGAGGCGAGCGCGGCGCCCCACCACGCGAGGATCGAGGCGATCGCCACGACGCCGATCCGCCACAGCGCGGCGCGCTCGACGCGCCACGCCTCGCGCCACGAGGTGGTCCGCCGCCCCTCGACCAGCCGCATCGCGAGCACGAGTCCGACGAACAGCACGACCACCACGAGGAAGTTCTGGCGCAGCGTGCAGGTGGCCGCGCCGACCAGCCCGACGACCGTCCACCGCGCAGCGGCGGCGGCGCGATACAACGCGAGGAACATCGCGACGCCGGTCCAGTGGGTCGCGGTGTTGATCGACGTGTTCGGCAGCAGCAGCAGGACCAGCAGGAGCAGCGCGGTCCACAGCGGCTGGGTGCGGCGCTCGTGCGCCATGCCGGCGATGCTCAGCAGCGCCACGCCGAACATCAGCGCGTGATCGATCAGATGCACGTTCGACAGGCTGCCCCGCGCCGCCGCGAGCGCGCCGAGCACGGTCTGGCCGCCGTACGCGCTCATGCGGCGGAACGAGAACGGCTCGATCAGATCGCCGGCGTCGAGCAGCCGCTTGATCAGCGGTGTGTACGCGATGTCGTCGTCCCACGGGTTGCGATCGAGCATCGAGACGGCGGCGACCATCTGGAGGGCGGCCAGGAGCGCCAGGGCGATCGCGATCGTCGCGAACCCCGGAGCGCGGCGCGCCCGGCCGGCCGCGTGGCGGATCACCTGCCAGCTCGGCGTGGGTGTCGCCAGCTCGCGCCACGCGAACCCGGCGGCGCCGAGGCCGACCAGGAGGAGGATCACCGGCCGCGTGCAGACGCCGAGCGCGACCAGCACCCCGGTGATCGCGATGTACCCGGAGATCCCCCAGACCGCGCGCTGCCCGAGATCTGGATCGCCGGTCCGCGCGATCCGGGCGACGAGGTAGCCCCAGCCCGAGACCACGAACAGCAGGAAGCCGAGCCACGCGAGCCCGCCGCGCAGGATCGAGGCTGGCATCGCGAGGCCGATCGCCCCGAGCGCGAGCACGAGCGCGATGACCGCGGCGCGAAGCGCGAGATCGATGGATCTCGGGATCGGGTCGGCGCGATCGGTGGTGGCGGTCGGCGCTTCGTCCGCCGCTGGTTCCTGCGCGCCGCGGGGCTCCTCGCCGGCCATCTCAGCTCGCTTCGAGCGCGGCCAGCAGCTCCGCCGGGCTCACCGTCGAGGTGCCGCGCTTCGACACGCTGATCGCCGCGGCGACGCTCGCGAGCTCGATCGCCTGCTCGAGCGGCACCTGCGCGCCGAGCGCGAGCGCGATCGTCGCGACCACCGTGTCCCCTGCGCCGGTGACGTCGAACACCTCCTTGGCGATCGCGGGGACGTGGAACGGCGCGCGGCCGGGCCGGAACAGCGACATGCCATCGGCGCTGCGGGTCACCAGCAGCGCGGCGCCGTCGATCACCGGGAGCAGGCGCGTCGCGGCCAGCTCGACGTCGAACGGCTGGCCGCCGAGCGGGGAGGCGGCCTCGAGCTCGTGCAGGTTCGGCGTGATCAGCGTCGCGCCGCCGTAGATCGAGAAGTCGCGCTGCTTCGGATCGACGATCACCGGGACCCCCGCGGCCCGCGCGGCGTCGATCGCGTAGCGCGCGAGCTCGCGGGTGACCACGCCCTTGGCGTAGTCCGAGAGCACCATCGCGCGCGCGCCGCGGAGGCCGTCGTCGATCGCGCGCTCGAGGCTCGCCGCGATCTTGCCGGTCACCGGCGCGCGGTGCTCGCGATCGACGCGCACGATCTGCTGCTGCTGCGCGACCAGCCGCGTCTTCTTGCTGGTCGGCCGGTCCGGATCCGCGATGGTGTGGTTCGCGATGCCGTGTTGCGCGAGCTGCTCGCCGAGCATCCCGGCGGTCTCGTCCTTGCCCACCACGCCGACCAGCGTCGTCACGCCGCCGAGCACCTGGATGTTCGCGGCGGCGTTCGCCGCCCCGCCGAGCCGCCAGTCGTGCGACTTCACCTCGAGCACCGGGACCGGCGCCTCGGGGGAGATCCGCGACACGTCGCCGCGCAGGTACTCGTCGAGCATGACATCGCCGACGACGAGGACGCGGCAGCCGCGTAGCTGCTCGACGACCGAGCCCAGAGCTTGCATCTGTTCGTTGGTATCCCGGTTTGGACGGGCTTGCAACGCACCGGCTCTGCGAGTACCTCGGTGGCGCCTCGTCGGTGCGCCGGCCTCAGTCGAACTGGCCAGTGCCGCGGATCACCCAGTCGTTGCCGGGCTGGCCGGGGTAGGCCTGGCTGGCGTTGGCACCGTTCGCGATGAACCAGATCGCGACGGTGCCATCGTTGTTGCGCCACAGGATGTCGCTGGTGCCGTCGCCGTTGTAGTCGCCGACCCGCTGGATGATCCAGTCATTGCCGGGCTGGCCGGGATAGGTCGTCCCGGTGTGGGTCGCGCCGTTCATGAACCAGATCGCGACGGTGCCATCGATGTTGCGCCACAGGATGTCCGCCTTGCCGTCGTCGTTGAAGTCGCCGATGCCGGAGATCTTCCAGTCGAGCGTCTCGGTGGCCACGGTGGGGCTACCGATCACCGCGCCGTTCCCCATCAGCCACATCGCGACGGCGCCGCTGGTGTTGCGCCACAGGATGTCGGTGGTGCCGTCGCCGTTGAAGTCGCCGACGCCCCACACGTTGTTCGTGGTCGGCTGTGTGCCCGGGTAGACCTCGCCCACCTTGACGCCGTTGCTCATCAGCCAGATCGCGATCGTGCCGTTGGTGTGGCGCCACAGGATGTCGCTCGAGCCACCGCCGTCGAAGTCGCCGATCGACTGGAACTGCCACTCGTTGCCCACCACCCCGGGGTAGCCGTCGAACAGCCGGGTGCCGCCGTTCATGTACCAGATCGCCAGCGTGCCATCGGTGTTGCGCCACAGGATGTCGGCCTTGCCATCACCGTTGAACTCGCCGACGCCCTGGGTCTGCCAGTCGCCCGTGATCTGTCCGGGGTAGTACTGCCCGGTGATGGTGCCCCCGTTCATCGTCCAGATCGCGACGTTGCCGTCGGTGTTGCGCCACAGGATGTCGCTGCGGCCGCACGCGGCAGGCGCGCTGCCCACGCCGACGGCCGCCCATGCGCAGCTCACCGCGTCGATCGTCGCCTGGTCGTTGCCGGTCTGGAGCGCCGCCTGCTCCATCGCAGTGCGCACCGCCGCGTAGTTGGCATTCGACGTCAGGATGTCGCGCTGGGCCTTGTAGAGGATGCGGATCGCCTTGTCCATGCCGACGCCGGTGACCAGCAGCGACGAATCGCCCCGCGGGTGCGAGCCGCCAGTCGCGAGCAGGCAGAACGCGAGGTTGCCGATCCCGGAGCTGTAGTGCACGTCGAGGTTGCCGACGCCGCTGTACCAGAAGTCCGCGGACACGCCATCGGAGGCCGGGTCGCACATCTTGCGCAGGGCCGTGCTCAGCGCGTCCTCTCCGACCTTCCATGTATCGGCCGAGAGCCGGAGCGGACCGGAGGCGCCGCCGTCGACGTAGGACTCGACGAACGCGCCGAAGATGTCCGACATCGCCTCGTTCATGCCACCGGACTCACCGCTGTAGGTCAGGTTGGACTCGCTGTCGGTCACGGCATGCGTGTATTCGTGCGCAGTGATATCGACCGCGCGGCCGAGCGGCGTACAGGTGGTCCCGTTGCCATCGCCGAACTTCATCCGCGTGCCATCCCAGGCCGCGTTGCAATAGTTGCTCTTGAAGTGCACCGTGCTCTGGATCTGCGAACCCGCGTGGTCGTACGAGTCGCGGTTCCAGAACACCGCGTATGCGTCGTACGTATGGCCGACCGCGGTGAACGTGTCGTCGACCACGAAGTCGCCCGTGGGCCCCTGGCCCTCGACGCGCACCAGCGTTCCGGGCAAGACGTCGGTGTTGTTCGCCGTGAACATCCGGCGGCTCTTCGCGGAGTGGATCTGCGGATGCACCGCGACGATCTCGCCGGTCTCCACGTCGACGTACACCTTGTCGCGCGCCTGCTCGCCATCGCGCTCGCCCTCCACGACCACCTCGAACGCCCGGTACAGCGCGTTGTCCTCGGTCTGCAGATAGACCTCGCGATCGTTGGTGATCCGGAGCATCGCGAACCGCGGGTCGCGCGCGATCCGCGCCGTGGCCTCGTCGCGCCCGACCCCGGTGGCGCCGAGCTCGTGCGAGATGTCGCCGCGCGCGGTGCCGTTGACCGCGAAGATCGTCCCGCCGGCGTCGACATGGACCACCAGATCTCCGCCCACCACGTCGAGCCCGTGGGCACGCTGCCGGTACCGGAAGTGCCGGGCGCCGGACTCGTCGGTGTTCATCTTGCGCAGCTCGAGATCCCACGCCTGGAGCCGGAACGGCGCGAGCACGGCCGGTAGCACCGGGCGGAGCGCGCGATCTGCGATCGCCGGATCGCTCGACAGCGGCTGATCGAGCTTCGCCAGCGCGCCAGTGACGAACTGGGGCACTCCATCGGAGGTCTGCTGGACGACTTTTGCGCCCGGCAGACGCGCGAGTGCACGCTCGATATCCGCCGTGGATCCGAGGTCCCGCTCCTCCCCGACGTCGGGCGGTGACTGGCAGGCGAACAGCGAGGCAGCAAGTGTGATCTGGCCAATGACTGCACGTTTGTTCAGTATCATGGGACTGGCCATATGACGGGAGAGCCGGAATCAAGTCAATGATGAACAGGAGTCCGGAACTCCCCCCTAGCTCCGAGTAGAGATCCCGGGGATCTCTACTCGACCATCAGCTGCACGTAGCGCCGCACCGCGACCCAGTCGTCGCAGCGCGCGCTGCCCTCCACGCCATCCACATCTGCGCCGTATCGAATCGTATGGCCGCAGCCCGCGGCGCGGCCGGCGACCACGTCGCTCGCCTTGTCGCCGATCATGATCGAGCGCGGCAGATCCAGCTCGAGCTCGGCGGCGGCCTGGAGCAGCAGCCCGGGCGAGGGCTTGCGGCAGGTGCAGCCGGCGTCGGGGGCGTGTGGGCAGTAGTACGCCCCGGCGAACCGCACCCCGGCGCGCTGGAACTCGTCCATCACGCGATCGTGCACGGCCTGGGCCTCGGGCGTGGTGATCAGGCCGCGGCCGATCCCGCTCTGGTTCGAGATCACGACCAGCAGGTAGCGCTGCTGGAGCTCGAGCAGGGTCTCGACCGCGCCGGGGAGCAGCTCGACCCGCGCGGGGTCGCGCGGATAGCCGACGTCCACGATCAGCGTGCCGTCGCGATCGAGCAGCAGGGCGCGTTGCAAGTCAGCTCACTTCAACAGGCGGGATAGCGTGTCGGTCGACGACCGCCCGGGGACCAGCGGGATGAACTCGATCCGGCCGCCATAGCCGGCCACGATCTCGGCCTCGGGGACTGGCTTGCCGTGCGGCGGCGCGTAGTCGGCGCCCTTGACGTGCACGTCGGGGCGCACCGCGGCGAGCAGGTGCGCGGGGGTCGGATCGTCGAACACCACGATCGCATCGACGAGCTCGAGCGCGGCGAGCATCTCGACGCGTTCGGCGCACGGGAAGATCGGCCGCTCGGGCCCCTTGTTGGCCTTGACCGAGGCGTCGCCATTGACGCCGACGATCAGCAGGTCGCCGAACGCCTTGGCGCCGCGCAGCGACTGGAGGTGGCCGACGTGTAGCAGATCGAACACGCCGTTCGTCCACACCACGGTGCGCTTGCGCGCTCGCTGCGCCTCGCGCCACGCGACGAGCTGCTCGACGGTCATCAGCTTGGCGGGCCCGGCGTCTGCGGCGTGGCCGTTCGTGGCGGTGGCCGTGGGCGCGAGCGCCGGCGCGGGCGCGAACGCGAGGTCGAGCGCCTCGCACAGCAGGTGCCCGATCGCGATGTGGCACTCCTGGATCCGCGCGGTGACCAGCGAGGGTACCGCGACGCCAGCATCACACGCGGCAACGAACGGCGCGCCCTTGGCGCCGGTCAGGCCGATCACCTTCATGCCGATGCGGCGCGCGACCTCGACCGCGGCGACCACGTTCCTCGACGTGCCACTGGTGGTGACCGCGATCAGCACGTCGCCGGGCGCGCCGAGCGCCTCGACCTGGCGCGAGAACACGTGCTCGTAGCCGTAGTCGTTCGCGATCGCGGTGAGCGCCGAGGTATCTGTGGTGAGCGCGATCGCGGCGAGCGGCCGGCGCTCGACGACGAACCGGCCGACCAGCTCGGCGGCGATGTGCTGGGCGTCCGCGGCGCTGCCGCCGTTGCCGCACAGCAGGACCTTGTGGCCGGAGAGCACGGCGTCGCGCATCAGCTCGGCGGCGCGCGCGATCGCCTCGATGTCGAGGTCGCGGCGGACGCGCGAGCCCTCGACGATCGCCTCGCGAACGAGGTGCCGGATCATCCCTGCCCCGAGGCGAGATCGACCACCGCGGGCCGGACCGCCATGACCTCGCGCGCGGCGCGCAGCACGGTGTCGAGCGACACGGTGCAGGCCGCGGCGTTGCCGACCTCGTGGGACGGCTTGCCGACCGCGACGTCCTTGCCGTTGTAGACGCTGAACAGCGGGATCGAGTACAGCGACGGCGCGACCGAGCGCACGCGCGAGCCCTTGGGCGCGAACAGCACCGGGGTATCGGCGAAGAACAGCCCGACGATCGGCGCGTCCACCAGACACGCGAGGTGCATCGGTCCGGAGTCGTTCGACACCACCAGCTCGGACTCGGCGAACAGCACGAGCAGCTCGCGCAGCGACAGCTCGCCGGCGACCACGTGGCGGCGCGGCGTCTTGCACAGCTCGGCGACGCTGCGCACGTACTCGCGCTCGTTCGGCGCGCCGACGAAGCACACCCGCGCGGACGGCGTGCCGGCCACCAGCTCGTCGGCGAGCTGGGCGTAGCGCTCCTTGGGCCACTTGCGCGCTTCGGGCGCGAGGTCGGGCGAGGTGTTCGCGTTGATCACGAACAGCGGATCGCTCGAGCGGATGCCGTGCTGCTGCGCCAGCTTGTTGCGCAGCGCCGCGCGCTCGAGCTCGCCGACCTCGATCCGCGGGTAGTGGTAGCGCGCCGCGAACTCGTTGAAGTTCAGATAGTAGTAGTCGCCGGTCGCACACAGGTAGACCAGCGAGAGGAAGATATCGCTGGTGTGGAAATACGAATTGTAGAACCCGGTGACATCGAGTAGCTCGCGCCGCCAGCTCTCCGACGTGAGATAGAACCCGGCCTTCTGCGGGATCCCGGCGAGGCTGCCGAGCACCAGCGGGAACTTCGCGAAGAACTCGAGATCGAGCACGAGATCGCAGCGCGCCTGGCGCAGCGCGTGGGCGACCTGGATCGTGGTCTTCGCGAACGCCTGCGGCGTGGATGGATCCACGTAGTGGTCGTGGTCGGTCATCCGCAGGATGTCGAGGATGCCCTGGTTGGATTTGAACGTGACGAAGTGGATCTCGGCGCCCGGATAGCGATCGCGGAGCGCGGCCAGGCTGCGGCTCGCCACGATGATCGAGCCCATCCCGAAGAACTTCATCACCACGATCTTGCGCACCGGCCGGTTCGCGACGAACGGCTTGCGCAGCCGGTGCGCCGTGGCCAGCACGCTGCACGCGGCGTCTCCGAGCACGCGATCGAGACGGCGCATCAGCTCGACGTCCATGGGCGCCACAAATACCGCTCGCCCGTCGCCGGGGTCAAGCAACCGTCGCTGACCGGGTGCACGGATCTCCGCCTGCTCCCAGAACTGGAATGAACAAGACATCCGTTGCCATGGTTGATTCAGAAATCTGAGGTCACCCGCCGAACATGAGTCCGCGCTTGCTGTCGCCGGATCTCGGCAGCTATAACGAATCGTGACCGTGGGTCGGGCTGACACCTATGTCGTGATCGCCGCCTTCAACGAGGCCCGGGTGATCCGCAGCGTCGTCGGCGAGGTGGTCGCGGCCGGCTGGCAGGTCGTCGTGGTGGATGACGGCTCTCGGGATGAAACCGCGGGAGCCGCCTCGGTGCCCGGGGCGACCGTGCTGCGCCATGCAGTCAACCTGGGGCAAGGTGCCTCACTCCAGACCGGCATCGACTACGCGCTTCGCCGCGGCGCGCACCAGATCGTGACGTTCGACGCGGACGGGCAGCACTGCTGCGACGACATCCCGGAGTTGCTCGCGGCGCTGGCGACCCACGACATCGCGCTCGGCTCGCGGTTCCTCGGCAAGGATGCCGTCGGGGTCACCCGCCGCCGCCGGGCGCTGCTGCGCACCGCCACCTCGATCTCGAACCGGATGAGCGGCTTGCAGCTCACCGACGCACACTGCGGGCTGCGCGCGTTCCGGGCGACCGCCGCGCCGGCGCTCCAGATCACCCAGGACCGGATGGCGCACGCGTCCGAGCTGCTGCGCAAGATCCAGGCGAGCGGCCTGCGGGTCAAGGAGGTGCCGGTGACCGTGAAGTACACCGAGCACTCGATGCGCAAGGGCCAGAGCGGGTTCCAGGCGATCCGGATCCTGTTCGACTACTTCTTCCGGCCGTCATGATCATCCGCGTCCTGTTGCTCACCGGGCTCGCCATGATCGCCTACCTGGTGTTCCTGAGGCGCAACAAGCTGCCGTTCCATATCGTGCTGGTGTTCGCGATGCTGACGGCGGGCAGCCTCGCGGTGATCTTCCCCGACGCCACCAACGACATCGCGAAGTACGTCGGGGTGGGGCGCGGCGCGGACCTCATCACGTACCTGCTCGAGGTCAGCGTGATGTTCGTGCTGATCCACTACTACACCAAGTTCGTCGAGATGCAGCGGCAGCTCACCGCGGTCACCCGCGAGCTCGCGATCCTGCGCGCCGAGATGGAGCGAGCGCGGTCGTCGAGCCCCGACGAGCGCTAGCGAGCGCGCCGCTTCGCGCGTGGCGCCGGGTACTCGAGGTACGCCAGCCGCTTGGCCTCGCGGCGCACGTGCGACACGAGATCCAGGATCAGGCCGGTCGCGACGCACAGCACCGAGATCACGCCGAGCCCGGTGACCAGGATCGCGGTGGGGAACCGCGGAACCATGCCGGTGTCGAGGTAGTCGATCACCACGGGCACGCCGAGCGCGACCGCGACGGCGGCGAGCGCCAGGCCGACCAGCGAGAAGAACAGCAGCGGGCGCTCGTTGCGCATCAGGTTGGTGATCGTGAGCAGGATCCGCCAGCCGTCGCGGAACGTGCGCAGCTTGCTCGTCGAGCCGGGCGGGCGTTCCTTGTAGTTGGTGTCGATCTCGGCGACCGGCATGCGCATCTGCATCGCGTGCACGGTGAGCTCGGTCTCGATCTCGAACTCGCGCGAGAACGACGGGAAGCTCTTCACGAACCGGCGCGAGAAGATCCGGTAGCCGGACAGCATGTCGACGATGCCGGCCTTGAACAGCCAGCGCACGAGGCCGGTGAGCACGGCGTTGCCGAGGCGGTGGCCGGCGCGATACGCGGCCTCGTGGGTCTCGATGCGGCGACCGACGACCATGTCGAGGTTGTCGTCGACGAGGCGCGCGACGAGCTTGGGCGCGACGGACGCGTCGTAGGTGTCGTCGCCGTCGACCATCACGTACACGTCGGCCTCGATGTCCTGGAACATGCGGCG